>JAZLLM010000050.1:0-33870 GCA_045598145.1 Bacilli bacterium
AATTTTTTTAATTATATTGGTTGTGTTTGATGAATATGAAATGGATTTCTTATAAGAAGATAAAGCTTTTGTAATTAATTATACCCAATCTTATCTATAACCACCACGACTTGCTTAAAAGGTTTGTTTTTAAAAAGAAAAAGTAAGACTATCATTTTAAATGATAATCTTACTTATTTTATTTTTAAACCTTTCCATGGGTCTCCTTTGGGAAGTGATGATATTACAGTTAAGGCTTTTGTTACCGGATGAATAAATGAAACTTTATAACTCCACAATCCTATTCTATCTTCTCCTTTAGCCCCATATTTTTTATCACCATATATTGGATGATCTATTGATGAAAAGCTAAGCCTAATTTGATTGTATTTACCAGTACGTAAATTAATTAATACATATGTATTCTTATTATATATATTTATACTCTTATAATCAAGTGATGCATCTTTGCCATCATCTGATACATATGCTCTCTTATTATCTTTTTTAATTTTGATATCTATTGAGCCATCTTCATCCAATTCACCATTTACATATGCAATATATTCTTTTTTAAATGATTCTTTATTTTGTATATCAATACTTAATCTTGAGGCAGCTTTACTAGTTTTAGCTAAAACTAATACTCCACCTACTCTTCTATCTAGTCTATGTAGCAACCCTAAATATACATTACCTGGTTTATTATATTTTCTTTTTAAATATTCTTTTACGATATCATTAATATCGATATCATTTGTTTCATCTTTTTGACTAAGTACATTCTCTGGTTTTTCAATAGCTATAATATGATTATCTTCATACAATACTTTTAGATTATTTATATAATATTCTAAGTCATTTATCATATTCAGCCTCAATTAAATTCTCAAGTTTTGATATATCATTACTATTCTTTATTGGGTATAATTTACCATCTAATAATACATTTAAACCTTCATGATAAATTACATACATAAAAGTTTTAATCTTGCGATATACAATTATATTATATAAAGCTTGAATTGATATTTCTTCCCCAAAAGACAAAACAAAATCATTGAGTTCAAATATTAAATCTTTTTCGTTATCATTTAACTTTATACTATAAAAAGAAAGATCAACGTTTCTAGATGTATATATTTTATTTAAAGATATCATATCATTATCATATACATCAAGACTTATTAAATCAATTTCGTAAGGCAAATGAGATATGCTATCTCCATCAAGTTTATTAAAAGATTCTCCGATAATAACAAGTCTTGGATTATAAATAACATTTTTAGCGTCTTCTTTTAATATATCGTTAATTAGAATTTTAAATTCACTTATGTGACTGTTAATATAATCAATTTGCATTAAGCCATTTTTGATTACTCTTGTAAACTTACCCATTCTATACTCAACTAATACTAATTGAAAGTTTGTATCTATAGCTAATGTTTCAATATAATCATTATGATCTTTATCTATTTCATAATTATTGCAAATTATTCTTAAACCTAGTAATTGTAAAGAATTATTTGCAATTATATCAATCATATCTTTTTTTGTATACTTTTTCTTATTATATAAAGTTTTGTTTTTAATGTTATATACAATCTTATCCATAATTATTTCTCCACTTTTTTGATTATATCACAAATCATTATAAAAGTCTAATTAAGTTTATACCTAATTAGACTATTTTTTATTCTTCAGTGTTTTCTTTATTTTCTTCAGTTACTTCAGTTTCAGTGATTTCAGTAACTTCTGTAGCTTCTTCATATCCTTCAGCGTCTTCTGGATGAACATAAGTTATTGGTTTTTTAACTAATTCTTTTTCTACAACCTTATAAGGTTTAGTTGCAGTTTGATCATGAATCATTCTAATCATTTCTTCATAATCGCCTTCAATCATCTTGTTTGGATCTTTTTCGATAATGATAGGTTGTTTTTGAACATACAAGAAGAAATATTGAGGGATTTCAACTATTTCGTTTACATATGCCCAATCATATTTGAATGGTTCAGAATCGTTATCAGCTATCTTTAAAGCCAAATATTTTTCAGTTACAGTTACATTAATATGAACAAGTTTTGGTTGTCTATAAAAATGTACAGAGATATTCTTATCAACTGTTTTCTCAAAGAATATACCTTGATAAATAAAATATAAGCCAAATAATACAAAAATAGCAGGAATAATGAATTGTGATGCATTGAATTCTTCTGCAGTTAATATTACAAATAATTCATATCCAGTTAAAGCCAAGCTTATTAAACCCATAATAAAGTAAACTAATCTAAAATGTCTTTTGTACATCATATTGTACATATTAAAATACTTCATTGTCTTATAATCATATCTAACTGCAGTTGTTGCTACAGGTCCATTGTAAGGTTCTTCTTCCACAGTTTTTTCAGCTTCAACTTCAGTGTTTTCTAAACTTGTTTCGCTATCTTCTGGAGCTTTTTCCTCATTAATATTTGTTTCTTCTTCTAAAATTGTTTCGTTATTTAATTTTTCGTTTTCCATAATTTCCTCATTTCTATATGTATTATACCATAGTTTTACTAAAAATAAACTAAAAAGTATTTGTTTTTGCCTTCGCATGATATATAATAGTAGTATATAAAAGGAGATTACTTATGGAAAAGAAAAAGAAAGTATTTATTAGCGCTGATATTGAGGGTGTAAATGGTATAGTAAACTGGGCTGAAACTGAACCCGGTGACCAATACGAATATTTTAGACATCAAATGACTGAAGAAGTAAAATATGCATGTATGGGAGCTCATGAAGCAGGTTATGAAGTATATGTTAAAGATGCACATGATAGTGCTAGAAATTTAATAATTGATGAATTACCTGAATATGTCACTATACATCGTGGATGGCAAGGGTCTCCATGCTCTATGATGGCAGGATTAACTAAAGAATTTGATGCCGTTATGTTTATAGGTTATCATAGTCAATCTAGATCAAGTGGAAACTCATTATCTCACACTATGACAACTAGTTTATTCCAAGTAACAATAAACGGTGAAATAGCTTCAGAGTTTTTAATTAATAGTTTATATGCTTCTTATTTAGGAGTTCCTGTTGCTTTTTTAAGTGGTGATGAAAACCTAACAAAACAAGTAAAAGAAAAGAATAGCAATATCGAAACTGTAGCTACAAAGAAAGGTATGTTTGGAGCTGTAGAAAGCAAACACCCTTCAGTAACAAATAAAGAAATAAAAGAAACTGTATTCAAAGCACTTTCTAAAGACCTAAGCAATAATATAGTTAAACTTGACTCTGAATTTGACATCACTGTTCAATATAAGAATCATATTTCAGCTTATAATAATTCATTCTTCCCAGGATGTAAAATGATAGAAAGTGATAAAATCTCATATCACGCTAAAGATTATTATGATGCATTAATTATGATGAAATTTACTTTATAAAAATAATACCCATTTTGAATAAACAAAATGGGTATTTTTTTAATTATTTTTATTTATAAATTGGATAAAGTCATCTTCGCTTAAAGGTCTAGAAAAATAAAAACCTTGTATATAATCAATATTTAGTGAATCCGCTAAATCTAATTGTTCTTTTGTTTCTACACCTTCAAGAACTATTATATATTTTAATTCTTTAAATAATGAACTTATAGATTTTAAAAATAGACGTATCTTTTCAGCCTCATCTAATAATGTGCGATCTATTTTAATAATTTTAAAAGGTTTCTTAAATAGTTCATAAACATTAGAATAACCCGTACCAAAATCATCAATTGCGAAATCAGTATTTAACTTAATCATTTCGTCCATAAAATGACTAATATTTTGCGGATATTTAATTGATGCTGTTTCAGTTATTTCAAAACATATTCTATTTGAATCTATATTAGCTTTATTAATAATTTCTATAAAACTTTTAGCTGGATTATGGAAAAATTCAGCGCCAGATATATTAACATGAATAACATTTAATTCTAAATGTTTCTTTAAAAAATTACTAACTGTAGTTAAAACATATTCATCTAACTTTTCAGCGTAACCAGCTTTTTCCGCAATAGGTATAAATTCACCTGGTGATAATTGGCCTAACATCTCATCTTTAAAACGCAATAAAGCTTCAGCTCTATCATATTTTTTAGTCTTGCAATTATATATAGGTTGATAGCACATATAAAATCCCTTGCAATCATTACTAAAAGCATCAGACAAAGCTTTTTCTATCAAAATTTCACGATTGATTCTTTTAATATAATCGTCATCCACAAACAAGAAGTTATTTTTTTGTTTCTTGGCTTCACTATCGATAATACTTGTAAAGTTCAAAAATCCATCACAATCATTAACATCCTTTGATAAAGTAAAGAATATAATATCACATGATAAAAAGAACTTTTTGCCATCTACGTCCCAAGCAGTTTCAAATTTTTCTTTAATTTTTTTAGCATCACTTGCCATTAAATCTTTATCATCATATGGAAGTACAAATTTAGAACTAAAAATTCTAAATGTCAGTCCTTTGCGATCTAAAGAATTCAAGAAAGTACCAATTCTTTTATATATTTTATTTCCAATAACTACACCAAATGTTTCATTTACTGGAGACAAACTTTCAATATTAACTGTTATAAATGATTTCTTTGTTTTGTTCTTCTTTTCAAAATATAGAGATAAAGCATTAAAATTATATGTACCTGATATCTTATCTACTAAATCATCAGGGTTAGCGATATTATCTCCAATAAAATATAATGATGATGTAATTGTTATACCAGTTAGTAAAATAGAAGGGTACCAAATCTGAATCACAATTCCTGAAATAATAAAGAATAGAGACGTATGTATTGTTACTATTTCTTTTTTTCTTAAGCTTCTTCTAGCAAATATAGTATATACATAAGTTAGCAAGAAATAGAAAATAGCTGTAGCATAATAAAACACAAATATTTTACCATGTTGATATGAAACATTACCTTCTGCATCCTTTAATAAATAGAAGATACCAAAATCTTTTAATAAAGGATTTATTAAAGATATAATCACAAACAAAGCACAAGGTATAAACAATAAATAATGTTTATGTTTTTTAGAGAAATCATCACCTAACAAAAGTAAAACATATGTAAACAAGAATGATGGTATCGAAATTTGAATAATATAAAATATTCCATTAACAATATAATTTAACCATAATGGAGTTTCATTAATAAAATAGTTAATAATAATGGAACCACAAACATTACAAATTATATCAATTAATGCACAAACTAATGACCAATTATATAATGTAATAATCTTGTTAGGAAAACATTTCTTCGTAAAATGCTTTAAACATAGGATTATTAAAAATATAAAAGCGCAGGCTTCAAAATAAAAGTTATAGTTATCAACATTCAAATTAATAGATAATAAATATCCCAAGATAACATCCTCCTATCACCCATATTTATATATATTGTAACATATCAAAATTATAAAACAACTAAATAATAACGTTGTTAATGAAGAAAGGCTTTTCATAGTATTTAAAAAACGTAGTCATAACGACTACGCTTTTCATTTTTACTTAATATCATAACCTAAATTTTGTAATGATAAATTATCTCTTGTTCCGTCAAAGCAATAATATGACTCTACAGCTGTAGCTAAAGTAATAGATTGTTTTACACCATTCTTTTCAACTGTAACTTCGTATGTAACTACATGACTTTGTTCATCTTGAACGATTAAACCTTTATCGCTTAAAATATTTTCAGAATTAATTGCTTTTGCACTAAACTTAACACCTTTGTAAGTTGTAAGAATTGCATATTCTGATTTTACCATATCCATAAATTCATTCCATAATTGTGAATCATTTTCAAGTAATGGTTGAGGGCAATCTTTACCACTAAAGAAATGATGTCCAACTACTCTATCAAATCCTAAATTATTATCAATTAATAACTTAGCTACCAATTGAGCAGTTACATGCCATGTGTGCATTAAATCTGAGCCAATATCAACGCATGATTCGATACCGATTGAGTTAGTATTTCCACCATAAGTACAAATTGCTTGTGGGCTTCTTTGACTTCCCCAATATGTTCTTGCTATACAGTATTCACCATCAATAACTGTAGCTCTTAATCCCATTTGATTAATAGCTGAATATGTTTGACCATTTACTGTCAATACATTGCCCTTTACTTGGTATCCAGATGGTACTGAAGGAATAGAAATAGTTGATTCTTTACCATTTACTGTATATTTATTGTTATCAGAAATTGATACTACAGGTACTTTAGGATCTCCATCAGCAACTTTAATTCCTGTCTTATCCCAAATAACAGCATTCTTACCAGTTGATGCATGCCAGCCTGCATACTTTTCACTTAATCCAGCGAATGCGTAATATTCTTCTTCTGAATATGCGGCATGTAAATTACTTCTACCAGTTACAAAGTGAATAGAAGCTTCATATCCTAAATTATTAAAGTAATCACAGTTATTATCAGCATCTGCACCCTTTGCCATATTACCAGTATAGTGAACACAAATGAATTCAACACTTGTCATAGGGCCATAGTTCTTTGTGCCTGAAGGAAGTTTATCATAATATGTTCTATCAATCTTTAAATCATCATATAAGATATCACTTGCACTACCAACGATATCATAATAATATGCTGGATTTCCATCTCCAACTCCAAAATCATAAATAGTGAAAGCATTAGAATTGTGATTACTTAAAACAAATTTTAACTCATCACTTAATTCACTATCTAAAACAGTAACAACAAAATCAATATAATGTGTATCATCATATTTACTTCTAATTGTAGCTAAACCTGTAGCAACTGGAGTTACTTTACCATTATTATCAACAGTAGCTACATTAGGTGTTAATGATTCCCAAGTTACACTATGAGCTTCACCAGCTTTATCAATATATACTGATTTTAAATTAATTGTATTACCAACTGTAGTATATGATTCAGTTTCATATGAGATATCAAAATAATCACCACTTACAACAGCTATTTCAATTATTTTTTCAAAATCACTATTAGCAGCAAATTTCACTTTAATTCTACCTACACCTTTAGATATAGTACTTACTAATCCTTTTTCAGTAACAGTTAAAATACTAGGATCTAATGCTTGGAAATATACATCCATATTGTAAGCATCTTTAGGACCAACTATCCAATTAAGTTGTAATGTATCATATAAATTAACGCCTTCATCAGGAATATTAGTAAATTCAATTTCAGAAGGTAATGTAGCTTGTTTCCATTTTGCAACCAATACTAAATCACCAACATAAGTCTTCTTTATAGAATCGCTTAATTCACCATTAATTGTCCATCCAACAAACTCATAACCTACACGTACTGGAGCTGTATAATTCATTACACTATTTGCTTTATAGCTTGTTGCACCAGTTACTTCAGATTTTGCAGGACCTTTATAAATGATTGCCATTTGATTTTCTAATTGAGAATAGTCAACACTTACTGTTCCGAAATTAGAATCTTTATGTTGTGTTTTTGTTAAGAAACCACAAATTTCTGAAATATAGAAACTCTTTGCATCATAAGAAGTTAAATCAACAGTTTCTGGATTTAAATCGTCCATTCTTTTAGCTTGTTCACATAATGCTTTATATAACCACATCCATTTTTCTTTGACTGCTTTTTTACTATAAGCATTTGCAAATGTACTAGAATCTAAATGAGCAGTATCTAATAAAGAAGCATTGCTAGCACTTCCACCATTTTTATTATAATCGCTTAAAAAACTAGCTTCTAATTCTTCAATTGTATAATATGTTTTTTCCCAATCTCCACCATTTAAATCATATGTGATAGAATATTGTGATTTAGAAAATACTGCAGTAAATACTGTATCATCAGTAATTTCAACTTCACCTGTAATAATTTCAGGTAATGCTTTATTACTTACCCAGCCAATAAATCCACTATCACTTACTGTAACAGTTGTAGGATTAACTTTCTCACCAACACTAACTGTTTTTCTTTCGCTTTCTAATTCTACGCCATTAACAAAATATGAAATCTCAGGATTCTTTAATAATTTATAATTAGCGTATACTGTTGTATCTTCCTTAACGCCTTTTAAATTTGTGATATATTCTTCACTATCTTCTGATACTGTATATCCTAAAAATTCATATCCATCAACAACAGGTGCAGCTTTAAATGTAATATCTGTACCGTATTTTATTACTTCATCAGTAAAACTTGCTTTATCAATATTAGCTACGAAAGAAACTTTAACCTTTCTTTCTTCTCTAACGTTAATTAATACATCATATGTATATTCTGTATCGTAATCATCACTTGCTTTGATAGTAACTTTAACAGTAGTCATACCTTCAGCTAAACCTTCTACTTTTCCATCTTCAGTTACATTAATAATATTATTATCATAATTAGAATAAGTAACTGCATAATCAGCATTTTTTACTTCAAAAGTAATTTGATAATTACCACCTGTTACAATATCTGCAGCAATATCACCAGGATTAATCTCTGCTTTAACTTTAGGTTCTTCTTTTTGTCCACAAGAAACTAAAATTATGAAGCAAATTAATAAAAAGATTAAAACTAAAACACTTTGTTTTCTCATTATATTCTCCCTTCGTTTTCCATATCTATTATAACACAAAAAAAATAAAATAGAAATTAAAAAATGCTTTGAAAAAACAAAGCATTTATTTTATTTCTACATAACCTGAACTAGTATATGATTTAATTTCATCATATTTAGAAAGTTCTTCCTTTGTTATGTAACCTCTTTCTAATAAAACATCAGTTATCTTTTTGTTTTCATTAATAGCTATATGGTTTACTTCAGCACATATTTTATAACCCAATTTTGGTTCAAGTAAAGTCAATATATAATTTTCTAAAGCGCCTAGTTCATTATTTGGTTTAATTATTAAACCTTCTAAACACTTTTCTCTTAATGTAGCTATTGCTCTTCTTACAAAATTTAGATTTTCAAATAAACAAGCTAATATAATAGGAATATTTACGTTAAACTCCATTTCACCAGCCTCAACACATCTAGAAATTGTTAAGTCATTTCCTTCCATATAATATACAACTTGTGTAACCATTTCTAAAACAACAGGATTAATTTTACCTGGATTAACTGGGGAACCTGGTTGCACTTCTGGTAAATCAACTGTTTTAAAACAACAAGACATATATTTTAAATCATTAACATTCTTTTGTAAATTTAAAGTAAATGTTTTAACTGTTGAGCTTAACCATGCAAATGCATCTAAACTCCTTGTGCAGTCAACCATATTTTTAGATTGATAAAAATCTTCACCTGAAAATTCTTTTAAATACTTAATTACTTTAGCACTATATTTTTTATCAGCGTTTAAACCAGTACCTATGAATGTACCACCCAAATTAACTTCAAGCAAAGCATCCATTGCTTGATTAATTCTTTTAATATCTCTTCCTATACCATATGATACAGCATCAAATATTGTACCGAAAGTTACTGGAATACAATCTTGTAAATGAGTTTTACTAATTGTTATTATATCACGATATTTATCAGCCAATTCACTATAGCATGATTCTAATTTTTTCATTTCAACTAATAATCTTTTTACAAGTAAAATGGTCGCAATTTTTCCAGCAGTTGGTACAACATCATTCGTTGATTGACAACAATTTACATGATCTATTGGGTGGATTGGTGAATATGTGCCTTTTTTATATCCTAGCATTTCATTAGCTCTATTAGCAATTACTTCATTAGCATTCATATTCATGCTTGTTCCGGCTCCACCTTGAACTAAATCAGTAATAAATTGACCGTGTAATCTACCATTAAATATTTCATCACATGAAAGAGATATGGAATCACGCATTTCTTTCGTGATAAAGCCAGCATCAAAATTAGCATATGCACATGCTTTTTTAACAATAGCAATACCTTTGATCATTTGTCTTGATATTGGTCTTTTCGCAATATCAAAATTCTCTTTGGACCTTAAAGTTTGAATTCCATAGTAGGCCTCAACTGGTATCTCCTTTTCGCCTAAATCATCCCTCTCGATTCTAAAAGCCATATTAACCTCTCTATTCAATAATATTTGTAGTTATATAATCAATACCTAAATCAATTAGTCTTTGTGCTTCTTCTAAACGATTTACTGTCCAAGCATTAACTTTTAATGAATGTGCATGGAAACCATCAATAACTTCTTTATTTATTGGTTCAAAATAACAATCTAAACCAAATTGGTTTTCATAACAAAAATTAATTACGTCATCATCAATCTTAGTACTTAAATATTGAATTTCAATTAACTTACCAGCTTTAACTAATTCTTCTTTTGCCAATACTAAAGGATTTCTAATAAAAGAAATAAATACACATTTATCTAAATAATCATATGAATTAATGATATCAATTATCTCTTTAATTTCTTCCCTTGTATAGTCAACCTTAAATTCAATAACACAAACTTTATTATAACGTTTGTTTATGTTTAAATATTCTTCAAATTCAACGATATGATAATATGATTTTGGTTTACCATCTTTATTATCAATATAATGAACTTGCATTAATTCTTCTAAAGTATGTTCTTTAATTACGTAATTAATTCCAGAAACTCTTTCTAAGTTTCCATCATGACAAACAACATATTTGTGATCACTTGTTAAATGAATATCACATTCTGTACCATAAAAGCTTCTATTGCCAGCTGCTATAAATGATGCAGCAGTGTTTTCTTTTTCTAATCCAGACAAACCACGATGGGCAATCATCAAAGTATGTGGATGATTAATCTTTAATGTATCCATATTAGAACTTTTTCTTCATATCAGCGAATGATTGTGCTACATTAAATCCTGCACCTAAATAAATGTATCTTGCAGGATTATCAATACCTGTAAATAATGTCATATATTTAGCGTTATTATTCTTTGATTCCATACATAATTTAGCGAAAATACCAGTACCTAAACCTAATTTACGATATTCTGGAGATACACAAACACCATCTAAATGTCCTCTTCCAGTAGGTTCTGTATAAATTGCGCCTGTCCAAGCAATCATTTTACCATTATCGCTACCAACTACAAATGGTAAAGGCTTTTCTCTCTTTTCAAGATTATATTTAATTGAATGAGCAAATCCAGGATTATCAATAATTTCACAGAATTTATCTACACCAAAATGTTTATTAGGATCATATAATTCAACAGTAATACCCTTCTTTTCATTTTCTTCCATTTTCTTAGCTAATTTAGTTGGATATTTATAATCACTTAAATTCAAATGAAAACCTTCATGAATACTGTTTACATAATATCCATGATGATATAAGAATAGATAATATGGACTATTCATTCTTACACCAGGAGCTCCTGGATGCATATGCTTGTCACTATTTGGAATATACCAAGCATAATTAATAGGGCATAAGAATACACATCTAGAAGATGTTAAGCCTTTTTCTTTAAAATAATTTTCAATTAATTCTAATAATTTAGAACCTATTTTTTTATTTCTATATTCTTTTTTTACAATTAAAGTATGAACATATCCTGAAGCATTAGGGTTTTCTTTATCGCTATTTCTAATTAAGCCACCACCAAAGCCAACTAATTTATCACCGTCTACACAAACAAATGAGCAATCATAATCAAAATCATGATTTTCAAAAACTAAATGTGAAAAACCTTCGAAAGTATAATCCATGTAGAATTCTTCTTCTTTTTGAAAATCGCAATACAATTCATAAACTTCTTTTTTGTAATTATCATTAAATTTTAAAAATTCCATTTTCTTTCTCCTTTTACAATAATCATATTATATCACATTTTCTATAAAAAAAGAATTATTTAAAAATATTTTTATTTATAAAAATAAAAAAAGAAGAACAGCCGCTCTTCTAATTTTAATATATATCAAATGGCAGGGCTTACTAGATTCGAACTAGTGAGTGTCAGAGTCAAAGTCTGATGCCTTACCGCTTGGCTAAAGCCCTAAAATGGTGGAGAGAGATGGATTCGAACCATCGAACTCGTTGAGAGCGGATTTACAGTCCGCCGCGTTTAGCCACTTCGCTATCTCTCCATGCAACTACACATTGCTTTATTATTATACAATATTTATTCTTTAAAGTCAAATGTTTTCTTAAAATTATTTTTGAAAAAACTTAAAACTATTTAAAAATAACCTCTTTATCATTTTCAAAAGTATTGTATGTAGTAATTTTATAGTCATATGGACTTTTATTAATATCAACTGTATCTAATTCTGTTTCATTTAAATACATAATTAAGCTATCTAATTTTTTATATACAAATATTAATTTCAATATTTCTTTATTGTTAGATGTTTTAATATCATTCATTAAAAAATTAGTTAATTCATCCATATATCTTGAATTAGGATATGCTTTCCCTGGGGATTGTTTTACACTAGACCAAGACAATTTCCAAGTTTCTTTTGAATTTATACAAATTTGTGAATTATTAGGAACATATGCAAGTTTAATATAAATATCTTTATTTGCTCCCTTATATACATAATCATAACCTTTATGTTTAACTTTAATTAATTCATAAGAATCTTTATTATTTAATAATAGCTGATAAATTTTTTTATTTCTAATTATATTTTTAATTATATAAAATAGTATTATTAAAAATAAAATACATGCACACGGAATAATATATTTCATAAATTTCACCTAACTTATATAATTATATCTTAAATTAGTAAAAATAACAATATTTAGTTTAAATTGTAATATCTTGAAAAATCACTCTTGCTATGATATAATTATAAAAAAATAGTAAGGAGACAATCATGGAACAAGTACTAAATGATCAAGAATTAGTCAGAAGACAAAAAATGAATGATTTAAGAGAAAGAGGAGTAGACCCATTTGGTGATCGTTTCGAAAGAACTGATTATTCAAAGGATTTAATTGCAAAATATGCAACAGCTGACAAAGATGCTTTACACGAAATGCACATTCCTGCAACAGTAGCTGGAAGAATTATGTCAAAACGTGGAAAAGGAAAAGCCGGATTTATGCATATTCAAGATAAATATGGTTTAATTCAAATCTACGTAAGACAAGATGCATTAAGCGAAGAAGAATTTTATTTATATGATAAAGCTGATATAGGTGATATCATTGGTATTAATGGAGAAGTAATGATTACAAATACTGGTGAAGTAACTGTTAAGGCTTTAAAATATACACATCTTTCAAAAGCTTTAAGACCACTTCCTGAAAAATTCCATGGCTTACAAGATCGCGAAGAAGCTAGAAGACATCGTTATGTTGATTTAATTATGAACGAAAACTCAAAGAGAGTTGCTTTCTTAAGACCAAAAATCACTAGATCAATACAAAAATTTATGGATGGCTTAGGATTCGTTGAAGTTGAAACATCAATGCTACACCCTATTTTAGGTGGTGCAAACGCAAAACCATTTATAACACATTATAATGCTTTAGATAGTGACTTCTATTTACGTATAGCTACTGAATTAGCTCTTAAGCGTTTAATTGTTGGGGGTATGGAAGCTGTATACGAAATTGGTAGACAATTTAGAAACGAAGGTATGGATGCAACACATAACCCTGAATTTACTACTATGGAAGCATATTTAGCTTATTCAGATGTTTATGGTATGATGGACTTAGTTGAAAATTGTTTAAGATATGTTGCTAATGATGTATTAGGTACAACTGATGTTGAATTCCAAGGTGTTACAGTTCATTTAGGAACTCCATTTAAGAGAGTACATATGGTTGACGCTATTAAAGAAGCTACAGGAATTGACTTCTATACAAAATCATTAGATGAATGCTTAGCATTAGCAAAAGAACATAATATCGAAGTTGGTAACCATGAAAAAACATATGGACATATCATTAACTTATTCTTTGAAAAATATGTTGAAGATACATTAGTTCAACCTACTATTGTTTATGGTCATCCAATCGAAATATCTCCACTTGCTAAAAAGAGTAAAGATCCTAGATTTACAGAAAGATTTGAATTATTTATTTGCAAACATGAATACGCAAATGCTTTCTCTGAATTAAATGACCCAATTGACCAAAAGGAAAGATTTGAAAATCAATTAAAAGAAAAACAATTAGGAAATGATGAAGCATCTGAAATGGACACTGATTTCATTGAAGCATTAGAATATGGTATGGCTCCAACAGGTGGAATTGGTATCGGTATCGATAGATTAGTTATGTTATTAACAGGAACTGAATCTATCCGTGATGTTTTATTATTCCCTCAAATGAAAAAGCAAAATTAAAAGACGTTTTCAAAACGTCTTTTTTTATATTTTTAAAGTATCATAAACTTTTACGAACACTTCTGGTATTGTTTCAATTGTATCTGATGATATAACAGACATTATACGAAGATCAAAATCATCTAAGATTTCATGATTTGGCTCTTTATGATTATTTATAACATCATCTAATCCATTTAATACATAATCAAACTCTTCTTTAATAACTCCATTATATCTAACTTCATCAATTAATATGCCTTTTATTTCATTCATATAAATCATGTATTGAATAAATGAATCATATTTTAAAAATAAGTGGAAATCTTTATTAAAAGTATTTTCTAAATAAAGTTTTAATTGATCAACATAATAATAAATATACGAATATCCAGCATCAAATATACCACTTAAATCGTCATCTATTTCATCTTCTTTTAACTCACTAATAAAAAGCAATGAATCCAAAGTATGTTTTATATATGCAAATAGAATTGAATCATGTTCTCTTAGATGGTCCAATAACCAAGCATTTTCCACATACCAACCTTTAAAATCTTTTATCATACTAATACCTATTTCTTACTTCTAGCTAGTTTCTTTTCTTCTCTTCTTGCTTTATTATATTCTTTTCTTATTTTACCATATCTAAAATAGCGTTTCTTTCCTTTTTTATCATTTGGTAAATTTGCTAAAGCAAGCTTTCTAAATAATATAAGGTCACCTTCTACTATACAATCTTTTTTAATAAATAGGCCACTATTATCAGCTGTATACATGAATATATAATCATTATTTTCGCAAACACAATCTAATTCATTCCAACCAATTGTAGCCTTTCCTGTAATTACATCATTACTTCTAGTAATTTTATGTTTTGTAACTTCTACAGTATCAGTTGACTTAATTCTTTCTGGAGTTTCTTGTTTTACTACTTCATTTACTCTACTAATTATTAAATAAGGAACAATACCCATTGTTATACCAAACATAATAATTGAAAATGTAACACTTTCACCCTTAACTACATTAACAACTGTTAATGCACCTAATAATATTAGTAAACCTAGCATAAAATATAATGTTAGTGAACGGCGAAACAAATGAAACATGTAGAATTTTTTGTGTTCTTTCCTATTATATAACATTTTAGCTATTATTTTATCCATATTTTATTTTCTCCTACTTTTATACTTAAAATAGTATACCATTTTTTTCTTAAATTTACAACTTGTTTTTATCGAATACTATCCCACAATCATTTTGATCATACATTTTACCTAATGTATAACAGTAAGGTTCTAAATCATTGAAATTATTAAATGACACCTTTACAGCTTTTTCTAAATCAACATTTACTGCTATATTATAAAAGTCAATCATCTTTGATTTTGCAAACATCCTTGCGCCATGGCCTACTAAAAAATTGTCAAAATCTAGTTTTAAAATATTATTTAGCATTTTTGTATATACATGTAATGGTGTAGATTCCTTTAAAAATAACCATACAAATGGACACGTAGCATCACTTACAAGCATTAACTTCCATTCCTTAATATATAAACCAATTGAGCCTTGAGTATGACCCTCCATATTATAAACCTCTAAAGTGACTCCACCCAAATCAAAAATATCACCATATTCTATTGTATCTAAATTACCTTCATTTTGATTTAAATATTTTGTAATATCAAAATCAGTTGGAAGAACATTTGCACGTTTTGCACTAGTTATATTGTTTTCTCTCCACGTTTTAGAATTATGTAATTTACAAAGCTCAATATCCTTTTTGTGAATATATACTTTATCAAATTGATAATTACCTGAAGAATGATCCATATGGCCATGACTATTAACAACAACCAACTCTTTATTAGTTATCTTTTTAACTTCTTCAAACAAGTTACCAATACCATATCCAGTATCAAATAGTAATGCTTTATTTTCTCCTATTACTAAAGTAGTCAATACTCCTAGTGCGTCTTTTATTTGGTATAAATTATCATTATATTTTACAACATCAAAATACATATCTTTATCTCCTAATTATTTACAGTAAGTTAATTTTATCACAATACTATCTTTTTTAAAATACTTAATTGTATTTTTATAGTTTCGTGGTAAAATATATATAAGGTGATTGATATGAAAAATGATAAATGTATTAAAGCATTAGCTCTAAATGAAACAGTAAGAGTCTACTTATTAGAAAATACTAATACAGTAAATGAAGCTATAGTAAGGCATAACTTATGGCCATCAGCTTCATCAGTATTAGGCAAGACTTTATCAATTGGTCAAATGATGGGATTAATGCTAAAGGGAAATGAAGCTTTAACTATAAAAATAAAAGGAAATGGTAGTTTAGGCAAAGTTATAGTTGACTGTAATTCAAAAGGCGAAGCAAGAGGGTATGTAGATAAACCAAATGTAAACTTTGTAAATAATTGTGGTGGCCTTAATGATTACTATGCAATAGGTAATGAAGGAATAATTGAAGTAATTAAAGACTTAAAAATGAAAGATTTATTTACATCTTCAATTAATTTAACCGGAAATATCGCATCAGACTTTACATATTATTTTTATGAATCTGAACAAACTCCTTCAATTGTATCACTTGGAATTTTAATTAATGAAGATAACACTTGTGATATTAGTGGAGGTATCATAATCCAACTACTTCCAAATGCTACCGAAAAAGAAATTAGTTATCTTGAAAGTAAAGCTAATTTATTAAACGACTTTTCTAATAGTTTAAATAATAAATCATTTGAAGAAATCTTAAAAATGATATTTGACGATAATTACGAAATATTAGATGAATATAATGTTAAGTTTAAATGTACTTGTTCAAAAGAAAGTTTTTCAAGAAGTTTATTAACATTAGGTTCTAAAACATTAACAGAAATTAAAGAACAAGATCACAAAATTGATGCTACTTGTTATTATTGTAATAAAGAATATCATTTTAATGAAGAGGAAATTCAAGCATTAATAGAAGAAACAATCAAACAAGGCAAATAAAAAATAGGTTATTTATAACCTATTTTTTTATATACCAAATTCTTCTTTTAATAATTTAGAAAGTGAACAAATTGGAAGACCCATTACATTATAATAATCTCCATCTATCTTTTCGATATATTTACCGAAATATCCTTGTATTGCGTAAGCTCTTGCTTTATCGTAAGGTTCTTTCATTGAGATATATTCTTCTATTTCCTCATCAGTCATACTTCTAACATATACTTTAGTCTTTTCTAAAAATGTACATTCTTTTTCTTTTGTTTTAATTACAACTGATGTATATACATAATGCCTATTATTTTGAATTAATTTAATCATTTTTCTTGCATCATCTTTGTTTTTAGGTTTTTCTAAAACAATATCATCAATAACTACAATTGTATCAGCACATATAATTAAATCATTTTTGAAATTATCAAAGATAGCATTACATTTTTTTAATGCAATCTTCATTGACATCTCTGAAATACTACTTGCTTCTACTTTTTCATCAGCATTAGAAACAGCTATTTCAAAATCATAACCAGCCATTTCCATAATTTCTTTTCTTCGTGGTGATTTGCTTCCTAAAATTATTTTCATTTTCCTACCTCTTTCTTATATTATACATCATATAAAAAAGGATATCAATTTTTTGACATCCTTTTTCTAAATTATTTCTTACTTTCCAATGCAATGGATACTCGTTCTATAATTTTCTTTCTTTCTTCAAGACTAGGGAATTTTCCATCATAGATTTCTTTAGCCCAAATAATTGAGCCTGTTGCAGGAGGAACAGATAATAAATTAAATATACATTCTTTTCCTGTAAGTTCGTTAACTCTTCTCTTTACAGTATCAACTAAAACTTTACAGCTTCCTTTAACATATACACCACCAGCTAAAACAACTTCTGGATGTTCGTCTAAATTTAAATTTAAAACTGTTCCGGATACACTATGTGCTAATCCTTCAGCTAAATCAGTTAATATATTTAATGCAACTTTATCACCTTTATTTGCTTCTTCAAAACAAGCAACAGTAAATTGATTATAGTCAAAACCTCTTTTATAAAATACATCAACGATTTTTTGCATAAACATCTTTTTATCTGTTACGCCTAAAGCATCTTTAACTATTTTTGTTAAAGTTGTTTTTTCTCCAGCTCTAAATTCTTCAGAATATGCAGCAGTTACTACTAATCTTGCTAATGCTCTTCCTCCAGCCTCATCACCAGTAACAGAACCAATTCCACCTACTTGTAAAACTTCTTGATCAATTCCTATGCCTGATGATGAAGTACCAGTTCCACAAATTGAACATGCTCCATAACCTTTTGTTGTGCCTGCTTTTACAGGGATTAATGAATCATTTACAACAACAAAGTTTTTGAAACCTAAATTACTAACAATTTTAACTAATTCTTCATGTTGGTAAGGAACATCACAACCAGCAAGCCCAAAGCATGCAGCCTCGATATCATTAATATCTACATTTTGTTCTTTGAAAAATTTATCAAAAACATTCTTCATTACTCTATATGATCCAGCAAAACCATCGCTCAATCCTTCGTGAGAACAAGTTCCATCACGATACATTGCAATAAAGTTTCCATCTACATCAAATAAAAAGTAATCGGTTTTTGTGTTTCCGCCATCAACGCCTAATAAATATTTCATTATGCTTCTTTTTCTACTTTCTTTGCATCTTTGAATAAAGGAAGATATTCTTTATGAGCTTCTAATAATTCAAAGAAACAATCATAAGCTTTATCATAGTCAAATACTAATGGATTAATCATTAGTGCTTTCATAGCTTCGTCAACATCACCTGTCATAGCAGCTTTAACAGCATGTTTTTCATATGCTTTCATAGTCTTAACTAATTCTTCAATATTCTTATTATAATAGTTAGTCTTAATAGGTTTTGCGCCATCTTTTCCAACATATGCACTGATTTCAATTGCATCATTATCTGCTAACCATGGAATTGCGCCATTATTTAAAATGTTAACAACTTGAACATTATTTCTATCATTATAAATTGCATCAATTAAATTAATTGCAACTTCACTATATCTTGCTCCACCACGTTTGCTTAATAATTCAGGTTTAGTATGTTGTTCTTGATTAGCATAGATGTCTAATAATTGTTCTTCGATTTCATAGCAAACTTCGCCACGACACTTTTCTGCTTTCAAGCACTTTTCAACCATCTTATCTTTATGATAATAATAATTTAAATAACTTGTAGGGATTGCTCCAACAGTTTGAATTAATTCATGAGAAAAACCTAATGTAGGTATATTTTTCATATTTGAACTATTTAAACCCATTTGGATAGCTTCTTGTAAATAATCTTTACCATTATCTTCAATTTTAGTAATCCAAGCTAAATGGTTTAATCCTAAATATTCAACATAAGCATTTGGTAAGTTTAATTGTCTCTTAACACTATCGATTGAACCAATAGGAACATTACATAAACCCATCATCTTTATTGGTGAGTTATTAAGTACAGCTTCAGCGATCATACCACTTGGGTTTGAGAAATTAATTAGCCATGCATCTGGACATAGTTCTTCCATTCTCTTACAAATATTTAAAATTACAGGTATAGTTCTTAAACCTTTAAACATTCCACCGATACCATTAGTTTCTTGTCCTAATAGACCGTATTTTAGAGGAATCTTTTCATCTTTAATACGTGCAGGTAACTTACCTACTCTAATTTGTGCACATACAAATGATGCGCCTTTAATAGCTTCGTCTAAATCTTTAGTTAAAACAACTTTAGTTTCTAATCCAGCAGAAGCCATCATTCTTTGACTTAAGCCACCTACTATATTTAATTTTCTATCATCGATATCCATTAAATATAATTCACTAACTGGTAATTCATCCTTCTTATTAATTAAACCTTCGATTAATTCTGGTGTGTATGTAGAACCAGATCCAATAATTGCAATTTTAATACCTTTCATATTATTTCTCCCTATTTTAATAATTTAAATGATATTCTCTTTTAATTTTCCTTGATTTCAATTACTTGATACATTTTTTCAGCATCAGATGCTCTTACATTTTCACTTACATCTAATACTTTAATTACCATTTTTCTTTTATAATAGTTAATTGTGATAATATCACCAACCTTGATATCTTTTGAAGGCTTAGCAATATTATCATTAACCATTATTTTTTCTGAATCAGCAGCATTATTTGCAACTGTTCTTCTTTTAATAATTCTTGATACTTTTAAAAATTTGTCTAAACGCATATTACTTTTCATTAGAATCTGATGAATTATTTGAATTCTTCATAGCTTCTAATTGCTTTCTATAAATATCTTGTAGTTCTGCTTCTTTTTCTTTAGCTATCTTTTCTGCTTCTTCATTTTCCTTCTTCTTTTCCCACCAAGAAAGTTTTCCTGTATTTACTAATTCATAAATATCTTCCTTAGTAAGTGTTTCAATTTGAATTAAATGTTCAGCTATTAATTTAACTAATTCAGCGTTACTGCTTAATACTTCTTTAGCCTTATTATAACATTCATCAATTATTGTTCTTACTTCATTATCAATTTCTAAAGCAATTTGATCTGAGAAGTTCTTGTCAGATAAGTAATCACGGCCTAAGAAAACTGAACCAGTTTGATGTTCATATTGAATTGGACCTAATTTACTCATACCATATTCAGTAACCATTGCTCTTGCAATCTTTGTTGCTCTTTCGATATCGTTGTGAGCACCAGTTCCAATATCACCGATAAATAGTTCTTCACTTACTCTACCACCTAATAGACCTGTAATCATATCCATTAATTGTGTCTTTGTTTGGAAGAATGATTCTTTATCAGGAGTCATCATTGCATATCCACCTGCTTGACCACGTGGTACAATTGTAACTTTTTGAACAGTTTCAGCATTATCAAGTTTAACACCTATAATTGCATGACCTGCTTCATGGTAACTTACACTACGTTTTTCGTCATCAGTATATCTTCTTGATTTCTTAGCAGGGCCCATCATAACTCTATCAATTGCTTCATCAATATCAAAAATCTTAATTTCTTTACGGTTTTCTCTAGCAGCTAGTAGTGCAGCTTCGTTTAGTAAGTTTTCTAAATCAGCTCCGCTAAAGCCTGGTGTACGTTTAGAAATATCTTCTAAATTAATTTTTGGAGATAATTTTTTATTTTTAGCATGAACTTTTAATATTTCAACTCTTGCTTTTAAATCAGGGTTACTCATAGTGATTTGTCTATCAAATCTACCAGGACGAAGTAAAGCTGGGTCTAATACATCTGGACGGTTTGTAGCTGCCATAACAATAATACCAGAATTATCACCAAATCCATCCATTTCTACTAATAATTGATTAAGTGTTTGTTCTCTTTCATCGTGTCCACCACCAAGGCCAGCACCTCTTTGTCTACCTACAGCATCAATTTCATCTATGAAAACTATACAAGGGGCGCTTTGTTTTGCAGTTTTAAACATGTCTCTTACACGGCTAGCACCAACACCAACAAACATTTCTACGAAGTCTGAACCTGAGATTGAGAAGAATGGAACTTTAGCTTCACCAGCTACAGCTCTTGCAAGTAAAGTTTTACCTGTTCCTGGAGGACCCATTAATAAAACTCCTTTTGGAATTCTTGCACCTATCTCATAATATTTTTGCGGATTCTTTAGGAAGTCAATAATTTCTTTCATTTCTTCCTTTTCCTCATCTGCACCAGCTACATTTTCAAATGTAGTTGTTGTTTGTCTATTTAATTTAGCTCTGCTCTTAGCAAAGTCAAATGCTTGATTATTAGAATTACTTGAATTCTTGAATAAGAATATAAGCATTACAACTAATCCTATAGGAATAATAATTACTGATACAATGCTTAACCAATCTACAGTAACTAATTCATCGAATTCTAATGTAAAGTTTACAGCACCAGTAGTTACTAATATTCTTATTTCATTTAAAGATGCATCGTCAATAACAATCTTATATTGTTTTGATTCACCATTATTATCTTTATACTTACCTTGAACTTGATATAATTTAGCATTTCCGCCATTACCAACTGGTTTGGCTTCCATAGTTTCTATTTTATCATTTCCAACATAAGTAATAAAATCATTATAAGTTAATTCTTCAGGTGCTGTTTGATTTCTAACTATTGTTAATACAATACCTAAACAAATAAACAACACTATAAATATCATGAAAAAATCACGCGAAGAATGTTTTTTATTCTTGTTAATTTTTGGATTTTGATTCATTAATACCTCCTACTTTTTATATATAGATTCTTTTAATACACCAATATATGGAAGATTACGATATAATTCGTTGTAATCAAGACCAAATCCAACTACAAATTTATTAGGAACTTCGTATCCAATGTATTTTGGAGCAATTCCTTCTATCTTTCTTCCTTCTGGTTTATTTAATAAAGCAACTAACTCAATTGATTTAGCTCCTCTATTATAATATTCTTCCATTACAGCTTTTAATGTTCTACCAGTATCTATAATATCTTCGACAAAAATTAAATCTCTTCCGTTGATATCTGTTAATACATCAGAATAAAATGTGACTTTCCCTGTGGATTTAGTACCATCATAACTTTTGGTCTTAATAAAATCCATTTCCATATCACAAGTAATATGTTTAACTAGTTCAGCAAAAAATGGTACTGAGCCTTTAAGTAAAGCGATTAATACTGGTCTTTTCCCTTCATAATCAGTACTAATTTGCTTCCCTATTCTCTCACAAGCATTAACTAAATCCTCGTTTGTGTATAAGATTTCGCTTACATCATTATGTATTGCATTCATAATCATATCTCCTAATTAATTTTATTAATCTCAATTTTAATGTCACAATTGTCTAAACCCATTTTTCTTATTTTAATTCCTTTTTTAAGACCTAAAACAGAAATGATGTCATCTTGATTATCTAGCATAATTAAATAATCATCTTTTAAAGCTACATCAATGTGTTCATCAATCAACAGATCTTTAACTTTTTTGTGTCCATTATCTAATAATATAGTATCGCCATCTTTTCTGCTTCGAATTTGTAATGGCAACATATTAGTATTATACCATATTAAATTAATATTAGAAATAAAAATTTCATTTAAATTATTTTTAATTTTAAGTTCGCTTTTTAATCTATTTCTATCATCTTTAGTAATTTGACTTACTGTAATAATCATTTTGTCATTAATGATGTATTTACCTATACCATTTATCCTTATATCTATATCTTGCTTTTTATATATTTCGTCTGTAATTATAATTTTAGTACGATATTTTCTAATACTAATTGTTTTATAATTAACTATTAGCGATGGTTTTGCGGAAGAAATGATTTTAATAATCTCTAAAATATTAACTTTAGAAAAATCATATTTCTTTAACACCTCAAAAAGCACTTCTCTTTTCATAAAATCATCAAGTTTCATGAATTTAACGTAATCAATTTCAATTTCATTAGTTATAAGTACTATATCTTTTATTATATTATCTCTTTTTTCATATAAAAGATTTGTTGCATAATTTAAATTTTTTTTAAATGACAAGAAATTTTGGTTGAATGAAGGATTTTCCTTAAATAGTTCATTTACAATATTATGTCTTACCCTATTTCTTGTATAATCATCTTCAAAATTTGTAGAATCTTCAAAATATTTTACATTATTTTCCTTTGCATACTCATAAAGATCATCTTTTAAAACATTTAATAGTGGTCTTAAGAAGATTATACCATCTTGTTCTCTTACTTCATCGATCCCAGCGATGCTTTTTAAGCTACCACCACGCAATAAATGCATAAAAGAAGTCTCAATATCATCATTTAAATGATGTGCCAAGAATAAATATTTGCACTTTTCTTCTTTTGCAACGTTTTTAAAAAACTCAATTCTTTTAATTCTTGCATATTCTTGAAAATTTTTGACATTTTCTTTATCAATTACATCATTATATTCTAAGTGAAGGCAATAAAACTTATACTTTCCATCACAATATGAACGAATATATTCCTCTTCATTCTCACTTTGTGCTCTTCTTTTGTGATTAACGTGACACACAATAATTTCAAATCTAAGCTCTTCACTTTTTTTGCTTAAAATATCCAATAAAACGCTAGAATCAAGGCCACAAGATACACCAATTATGACTTTTTCACCAGCCAAATCGAGCTTATTTCTATTAAGGTATTCAATTAACAATTTATCATAGTTGATTTTCATACTTTTTCACCTTTTCTACATAATTTTTTTATGAATTTTTAAGCATTTTACTTATTGTTTTTAAGTTTTAAAGTTTTAGTATTTTTTTATAATTAAAAACGGTTAATATTTTTGTTAATTTTTTATATTTAAAAACCCAATAATTTAAAGTATTGTTTTAACTTTTTTTAAATATGTTATAAATTAAGTAAAAATTGTGCCTTTTAATTTTGTGTTTCATTTTTTTGCTTTAAAATAGGCCTATTTTTTGCGTTTAAATCGTTTTTTGCTTTTTCAACTAACAAGATTCCATTTTAGCACTATTTTTAAATACATCTAAAATTTTGGGTTTTTATAATTTTTGGGTATTTTTTGCTTTTTAGAAACCTTCTTGGCCGTTTTTTTAAATTTTTAAAACTAATTTTTTTAGTATTTTTTTGTTATTAATTTTTTTCGTTTTTTTAAACTGCATTTTTAAATATTTTGTTTGAATATTATTCTTCTATTTATTAACGTAATAAAAATATTCATAAATATCATTAAAATTAATAGTAAATATATATAATTAACTACATATAAATATATTAACCCAGTTACAAGTACTATTGACGTGGTAATTATCACACTAAATGTTAACTTATTTGCATATATATTTATTATTAATAGTATCATATTGGCTATGATTAAGCTAAACATAATTATTAAAATGAGCTTTTCTATAAGTTCTAAATCAATAAATATATTTTCTTTATAGATTAAACATGCAAAAAGACAGTTAATCACATTGAATACTATGCTAAATACTAATAATAATAGTTCTGTTTTGGTATATTTATAATTTATTTGCCTCCTAGTTATGCCAATTGACATATCTATTTTCTTAAATCTACAGCTTATTAGACTTAATACAGCGCAAACTCCATATAATGCAGCCAATATCATCATTATTATTTTATAGTTTTTATCAAACATTAAAATTAATATAAAAGATAATATGATTGGAAGTGCATTTATCAATATTTTTTTAAATAAACTTATATCTTTTTGAATCATCTTACTCACCAAACATTTCTAATTTAACTTCTTTATAAGAGAAAGCCTTCAAATATATATAAGTTTCTTTATCTTTTAGCATATCTTCATCAAAATAATAATTATTTTCTTCATCTTTATATACAAGATAGTTCTCTAATTTTTGGTTCAACGATATATTATTATATTTTAGAAGTGTATTATGCTTATTATTTAAACAATAATAACTTACTCCATTTTCAGTTTTATTAAATACATAAGCACAATCTAAACATGATTTATATTTTGAGATATTTAATGATGAGTCAGAAATTATATTTCCTTTATTATTATTTAGCTCTTTTATAAATACATTGATAGCATCATTATCATTAATGTAATATAAGAAATTATGTATAATTCTTATCCCCATTACTGAAAAAGCAAGGCAATTATTGGCAATAGCAGTTGGCTCTGTGGCAAGTTTAACTTTATTTTGTGTATAGAATCTTAAATGAGACGCTCTGACAAGCATCTTAAAATTGTCTTCTCTTAATACTTTAGCATACTTATTTAGTAAATTTTCTGAAATTAATTTAGTATTTAATTTTTTAATATATTGGTAATCATTATTTATAAATACTCTATTTTTAAAATATTCTTTATTGTCGAATAGCATTTTGCCATTATATTGGTAATTAGAATAATTAATTCCTGTTATCTCTTTCATCAAACTAAGTAAATATTTTGAATCATTGCAAAAAATGCCTATGTTTTTGAATTCATCAATTTCTATGGTTTCATTGGTTTTATTTGTTAATGAAATCATACAGAGCCTCCTTTTGCATTTAATTAATCAATAATGTAATCTATGCTTATACTTGCTTCTCTTACAGCATGCATATGTTTTTTAACAACATTTACATGATATGGATCGTTTTGATATTTATCTAAATCTTCCTTACTATCTAATAATACTTCTAAAATAATATCATAGCTTCTTTCAGAATGAAGGAAATCAATTCCAACACTTATTCCTCTAAGTAAACTAACATTATCTTTCATAGACATTAATATTTCCTTTGTCTTTTCTAAATTTTCTTTTGATTTATCTTTTAATTTAAAACATACAATATGTTTAATCATCCTATTGCTCCTTCCATGTTAAGTTGAATTAATCGATTTAATTCAACAGCATATTCCATTGGTAATTCTTTTGCAAATGGTTCAATAAAGCCCATAACAATCATTTGAAGGGCATCACACTCTTTTATTCCTCTGCTCATAAGATAGAATAATTGATCATCACTTACTTTTGATACTGTAGCTTCATGTTCAATTTTGGCTTTTGCGTTTTGAACGATGTTTAAAGGTATTGTATCACTCTTTGATTTATTATCTAATATGATAGTATCGCATTCTACATGGCTCTTTGAATTATAGGCATTCTTACCAATTCTTACAGTGCCTCTATAATTTACTACGCCACCGCCTCTACAGATTGATTTTGAAATAATTGTGGAAGAGGTGTTAGCACCGATATGAATCATCTTGGCTCCAGTATCTTGATTTTGTCCACTTGATGCAAAGGCAACAGATACAGTTAATCCTTTACTGCCATCGCCTTTTAAAATGCATGCTGGGTACTTCATATTAAGCATAGATCCAACATTTCCATCTATCCATTCCATTATGGCATTCTTTTCGCATAACGCTCTTTTTGTAACTAAGTTAACAATGTTATTACTCCAATTTTGAACAGTTGAATATCTACATGATGCATCATCATGGATATAAATTTCTACAACTGCTGCATGTAATGAGTCTTTTGAATATATTGGTGCAGTACATCCTTCTACATAATGGACACTTGCACCTTCATCTACAATAATTAATGTTCTTTCAAATTGACCCATTTGTTCAGTATTAATTCTAAAATATGATTGTAGTGGTTTAGATAATTTAGCACCCTTTGGCACATATATAAAACTACCACCACTCCATACTGCACTATTTAAAGCTGCATATTTATTATCAGTATATGGTACAACCTTACCAAAATATTTTTTTACTAATTCTGGGTAACGTCTTACTGCAGTATCGGTATCACAGAAGATAACACCTTGTTCTTCTAATTCTTTTAAATTATTATGATATACAACTTCAGATTCAAATTGAGTTGATACTCCAGCTAAATATTTCTTTTCAGCTTCAGGGATTCCTAATTTATCAAATGTATCTTTGATTTCATCAGGTACGTCATTCCAGTCGTTTTCAACTCCTGCTGTTGATTTAATGTAATATGTGTATTCATTAAAATCAAGAAAATCTAGTGATGGTCCAAAAGATGGTTGAGGAAATTCTACAAACTTTTTGTACGCATTTAGTCTAAATTTCATCATCCATTCAGGTTCATTCTTTAATTTTGATATCATTCTAACAACATCTTCATTTAAACCTTTGCCAGTATCGATAACATTTTTAGTTTTAGTTACAAATCCATACTTGTAATCACCAACTATTTCATTGATTTCATTTCTCTTATCATTATTCATCTTCATCACCTAAAGCTTCTTCTAAAGCTTTCCAAGGAAGAGCAGCGCACTTAATACGTGCAGGAAACTTACTAACTCCTTGATATACAGAAGCTTCATCTAATCTATCTTCATCAACTTCTTGGCCCATAAGCATGTTAAAGAAATCTTGAGCCATATCTTTAGCTTCATTTACTTCTTTTCCTTCTAATACTTCACACATTACAGAAGCTGATGAGCAACAAATTAAACATCCTTGTCCATCGTGATGAACATGCTTAACATGACCATTTTCTACTTCTACTTCAATTGTAATATCGTCTCCACATGAAGGATTTCTTTTATGTGAAGATACACCATTATTTGTTAATCCTTTGTTTCTAGGATTTTTATAATGGTCTTGCATTACTTCTCTATATAATTGTTCCATAGATGATTTATCATTCATATTATTCACCTTGATTAAAATCCTTAAAAAATTTTGCTACATTTTCTAATACATTCACAAACTTATCAATATCATCATAATTATTATAAATATACATTGATGCACGAAGAGTGCCATTACATTTAAGCCACTTAGTTAATAATTGAGCACAATGATGACCTGCTCTTAAGCAAATACCTTCATTATCAAAAAAACTAGCAGCATCATGAGGATGCACACCATCAATATTAAAACTAATTATTGGTGTATCCATATCCTTATTATAAATTGTGATACCTTCAATTTTTGACATCTTTTCTTTTGCGTAAGCTATTAAGCTTTTATCGTGTTCAATTATTTTATCAAAACCAATTTTTCTAATAAAGTTAATTGCTTCACTTAAACCTAGTGCTTCCGCAATAGCAGGAGTTCCAGTTTCAAAACAATATGGCACTTCTTTAATATCTACGCTATCAGAGTACACTTCTTCATTCATATCGCCACCATAAAAGACTGGTTGTAATTGCTTTAGTAATTTCTTTTTGCCATATAAAACGCCTATCCCTGTAGGTCCAAACATTTTATGTCCAGAAAAAGCAAGAAAATCACAATCTAAATCTTTTACATCAATTGCAATATGTTGAATAGCTTGTGCTGCATCCACAATAACAATCATATTGTGTTCATGAGCTATTTTAATCATTTCTTTTACATCATTAACATATCCCAATACATTTGATACATAAGTTATAACTAACACTTTTGAATTTTCGCTAATATTATTCTTAAAGTTTTCTATTGTTAAATGGGCATCTTTATCTAAAGGAATATATGTTAATTTTAACTCATTTTCTTTAGATGCTATTATCCAAGGAAGAATTGATGAATGATGTTCTTGATAACTTGATAATATTTCATCACCTTTATTCAAAAGCTTTGAATACATTAAGCATAATACATTAAGTGATTCACTTACATTTTTAGTAAATATAATTTCACTATCTTTAGCGTTAATAAACCTAGCCACATTATTTCTGGCCTTGTCATATTCTTCAGTTGCTAAATAACTCAATTTATATACACCGCGATGAATATTAACGCCATACTCAGTATAATATTCATTCATTTTATCTTGTACACATTTAGGTTTTAAGCTTGTAGCTCCACTATCTAGGTATACTAAAGATGGATTAGTTTCATATATTGGAAACTCTTCCCTAATTTTTTTTGTAAAGTTGTCCATTTCAATCCTATCCATCATAAGTTTTTTCTCCTAATTTAAGTGTTTAGTAATTATTTCTTGTATATATTTTAAAATTTTTTCATCATTTATTTTCGATAAGAATGGATTAAAGAAACCATTAATTATTATGCTTTCACTTAGATCCTTTGGTAATCCTCTACTCATCAAATAGAACAAATCACTTTCATCAATTGCACCAATTGAAGCTCCATGACTTGCTTTAACATCAAACTCATCAATTTGTAACCAAGGACTAGCTGTTATACTAGACTCTAAATCTAATATGATTCCCTTACTTTTTTGATATAATTCTGTTTTTGATGCACCATTTTTAATTATACCGTTAGTATCCATATTTAAACTTGAATTATTTTTTACTACTCCATATGAAGTCAGTTCGGATTTCGTTTTACCAACTAAATGATTAATAATATAGTTATATGCTTGTACAGTATTCGAAGTATTAATAGAACTATTATTAATTTTAGCGCTGCCTTTTTCTTCATATAAATAAACATTACTTAATGATTTAATTTCGCAGTCATCAATATTTAGATTATTAACTTCGATAAATGATTTATTATCTAAATAGTAATTATAGAATACATTTGTCTTTGTTTCTATATTCGAAAAATTAGTTACAACTACTTTAGCATCGTCATTTAAGTTATAGTCAAATAACATGTTCGTTTCTATTCTATTTGATCCAGTTGGAATTTCAATAGAGACAATAATATTAGTAATCTTAACATTTAAATTTCTTTCTATTTCAAAAGAAAATGCGAGATTCTCTTCATCATCATTTAAATATATCAACTTTAAATCAATATCTTTATAAATATCTAAAGAAACATTAAAGTTTGCTTTTCTAGATATTTCGCATTCACACTTACTTCTTTTGATATCAAATAACTCACAAGGGTCAAAACGATTGTCTAAATCGATATCAAGAGAATCTTCAATCAATATATTTTGTCTTATAGGTTTTCCGTCATTAAAAATGATGTAATTTTCATCATCACTTATTAAAGACATTGCCTTGTCTTTATGCTTTAAAAAATGCTTCATTATTTTGCACCTTTATTTAAAGCACAAGATCCTAAAGATACACTTTGTTTCTTTTCGCTTACTTCAATTAAACCTAATTCTTGTTTAATCCAATCATATCCTTCGTTATCAATCTTAGTAATAAGTTCAGTTCCACCACTTCTTACTACTTTTCCAGCTAACATAATATGTACATGATCTACTTTAATGTAATCTAATAAACGTTGATAGTGAGTAATAACTAATGATGCAAATGAATCACTCTTCATTTCATTTACATTTTCACCAACTATTTTTAAAGCATCTACATCTAATCCTGAATCAATTTCATCTAAAATTGCGAAATTAGGTTTTAGCATTTTCATTTGTAATATTTCATTACGTTTCTTTTCTCCACCACTAAATCCTTCATTGATATATCTATGTGGTAAGTCTGGATTCATTTTTAAATCACTAACTGCTTTATCCATTGATTTGATAAATTTAAATAAAGAGATATGTTCTCCTTCATTTAATCTTGTTTGCATTGCACTCTTAATGAAGTCGGAATTAGTAACGCCAGTAATCTCGTTAGGGTATTGCATAGCTAAAAAGATTCCTTTTCTACTTCTTTCATCAACACTCATTTTTAATACATCTTCACCATCTAATGTAATCTCACCTTCAGTTACAATGTATCTAGGGTCACCCATAATAACACTTGCTAATGTGCTCTTTCCTGTTCCGTTAGGACCCATGATTGCATGCATTTCGCCAGTGTTGATTTCAAGATCAACTCCCTTTAATATTTCTTTTTGTTTTCCTGTTTCTGAATCAATGACAGATGCGTGTAAATTTTTAATAACAAGTTTCATAAATATATCTCCTATTTTTACTTAATATATTATACCACTTTTAATAATAGTTTGCATTTAATATTATAATTTTTTTAAAAATTAAAATATCACTTTAAGTTTCCTTAAAGTGATATCATTTTCTTCATCCTATTTTTCTAAAAAATGAATAGTTATTTGTGCGTTATCTTCATCTATTTTATCTATAATAATTTCAAAATTAGCATTCTTACCACTAGCCCATTTAATTTTGTCTAATGTATTACCTTCCATAAATAAATCGCCATTATCAGCTAAAGCATTTTCTTTTTCTATTTCATTAAGACCATCAGCCTGTATCAATTTAATTAATTTATTTCTAGTAAAAGAATTATCATATTTTGTTATTAACCATAAGTTATCCGGATTGTAATCCAATTGTGAATTAACTAAATGAATCCTTATACCATTAGCATCAAATAAGCCTTCGTTTCCTTTTTCTAAATCGTTTAATCCATCACAACTATAATAATCTATCATAATATATTCATCATAAAGAGAATTACTCCACTCCTTATAAATCAATATTACATCACCACTATCACAAAATGCTTTAATGTTAAACGTATAATCGCAATTTAATATTGAACTATCAATTATAGCTTTTGGTTTAATCCAATTTAGTAGTAGTTTAGAATATGGATTATGATCACCAATATTAGAGTCCATCATATCAGCACCACCTAATCCACCGTCTTCACCTTTATTAATATTATAATCATAATAATCATCTAGTCCAAATAAGTGTCCAGTCTCATGAATGAAACTTTCTGTATTTAAATTAATACTTTCGCCATTTGCTAATTTATCAAATAAAAAATAGTATGAAATAAACGTATAAAAGCCAGGGCTAACACTATCTACTTCTAACATATCATCGCTTATATATTCGTCACTAAAAGCCCAATATATAGAATTCTCATCTGAATTAGCTACATTTAAATAAACTAAGTATATAGCGTCAATATAACCATTTTTATCATTATCATATCTAGAATAGTCAATATAATCATCATATGAACTTACTACATATTCTATTATTTCATTTAGTTTTTCTTTTGAATTCCCAGTATCATAATATTCTATTGTATTATCTAAATAACATATATCTAATACATCGCCAGAAATATTTGCAATACCATATGAAGACTTTAAATAATATGTTTTTACACTTTCCCAGCCTGTATCTAGTTCGCTACCAAAAAAGGCTTTTCCTAAATTTTTAACCACTTCCTCATTATTAAATAATTCGCTATCACTAAATGCCACTGGAACAACCAAAACATTCCCGCCAGTATTTGGTAATGAGGTTTGAATTTCAAACTCAGAAGTCGCATCATTTAAATTATAAATATCCTCAAAAGAAATTAATCCCTCTTTTTCAATAATAGGTATTTCATTCATTTTGCAATACAAATTGATATCACCGCGTTCAAATATACTAATATTAGTTAATTTCCATGATGAAAAGTCAGCATTCTTATACCAACCAATAAACTCATATCCATCTAGCTCATATGTTGGTAAAACACATCCTTGACCCTCCACATATGTTTTTGGATTTAAATCTAATAGAATATCTAAATAATAATAGTTAATAGTAGATTCTTTCTTTTCTTGTTGGTCACTACATCCTAAAAAGAGAAAAAGAAATACTATTAACAAGTATTTCATTTTTCTTTTCATTATTTATTATCCTTCTTTTTATCTTGGTTTATAATAAAAGTAAAAATTATATAAAGTACCAATACTATAGCAAATAAACCAATTCCGACATAAAATAATTTATTACTGTTAATAACTTTGCTTATAGCTATAATTATTGTAACTAAAAAATAGTATAAGTTCATATCACTAAAAATGAATTTAGGTTTGATTTCATCTTTAGATATAACTGAAATTATTAATGATAATACTGCCATTGATATTGTAGCAAAATGGAATATAGTTAGTTCTAACCATACAGAAAGTAATAGCAGAATTGACACTACATACAACAATATATTATTTGCTATTTGCAATGTTTTCTTAAAATCTTTATTCATATTAATCAGTCGAGTAGACAACTTATTGTCTACGCTCCTCCCTTCATTTTATATTGTTTTAAAATATCATAATGTGAGTAAGCGTCTACTGTTGCCCCTCACAGAACCGTACGTGCTCTATTAAGGCATACGGCTCTTCATAGCATTC
>JAZLLM010000051.1:0-11705 GCA_045598145.1 Bacilli bacterium
AAGAAAGAGTTTAATAGATACATATAAAGTATATGAAAATAGTATATTAAAAGTTAGTTTTAAATATTATTATAATTATTTAGGAATTAGATATAAAAAGGAAGATGTAATAAATAATACTTATATTTATTACACAACTAATAAAAATAATATACTGTATTCTAGTAATGGTATTACTTATTTGTATGGAGAAAATGAATCCGATGAAAGACTGAGTTTAATAGGCTTTAATTATAATAATAAGACTTATTTTTATATTAAAGATGAAATAGGTAATATTGTATCCATAGTAAGTGATGGAGTTGAAGTAGCAAGATATATTTATGATAGCTATGGAAACCATCAAGTATATGAAGTAAATCAAAATGGAGAATTAGTAATAAATGATAGTTTATCATTTATTGGTAATATTAATCCTATTAGGTATAAAAGCTATTATTATGATATTGAGAATAATCTATATTATTTAAATAGTAGATATTATGATAGCAGTATTGGTAGATTTATTTCACCTGATGATATTAGTTATTTAGATAGTAATACTATTAATGGACTTAATTTATATTGTTATTGTAATAATAATCCAGTGATGTATATTGATGAAGATGGACATCTGGCTTTTATTGCGTTATTATTAATAGGAGCAGCTATTGGTGCATCTATTGGAGGCGGAGTAAGTGCTGTATCTCAAGGTATACAGAACGGTTTCGATAATATTGATTATAGAGTTGTAATGATTGATGCAGTATTTGGTGCTATTGATGGTGCTTTGGCTGTTTCGGGGGTAGGTACATTGGCCAGCGTTGCTATAAATGGGTTGCTATCTGGAGCACAAAGTTTTATAACTGATTGTGTAACAGGAAATACTGATAATATTAATGAAAAAATGTGGATTTCAATTGCTATTGGAATGGCTACATCTTTACTGCCAGGAGGTTATAATGGTAGAAAAGCAGCTGGCATATTTAATACATCTACAAGTAAAATATTAACTTCTAAATCAGCTAAAAAAGTGTTAATGTATCAAGCAAAACAACAAGCTGTTAAAAAACTTATTGTAAAGGAAACTGTTAAATATTCAATTTCTAAGATTACATGTGACACTGCAATTAGTATCTTGGATTTTATGATAGGATGGTAAAAATGATTTATTTTTTATTATTAATTGTCAATTTACTGTCTATAGTTTCTATTGCTTTATTTATTTACTCTATAATTAATTTGATTAAAAAAAGAAAGAAATCAATAATAAAATCGAAAATATATATTTATATTGGATATATATTATTTTTACTCTATAATTTTTTATTATTTGAATTCTTTTTAAAATATTTAAAGTTTTATGACAACAAAGTATATACGATTATTTATTTATTAATTATATCAGTCGGACTTTTTATTTGTTGCTTATTGTTATTTCGTTGGAATACCTTTGAATTATATTTAGATGGTAATAATATTGTTTTTAAAAATAATTTAAAAACTACAAAACTTAAAATATCTCATATTGATAAAAAAAGGTCAGTATACTATTGTATTATTCCGAGAGGAAAAAGATCTTTTTCTTCACAAATTTTGGAATTGTATGATGATGTTAGTTTTATTAAAATTAAAATGGGTTTATTTACTGCTGGTAATGAAGGAAATATAATTAAATTTTTGATAATAGATTTAAAAATAAAACGTGAAGTTTATTATAAATAGCTACTAGATATAATTATTAATTTGATAATGCTTTTTTTCAAGTAATCTGTTAATTTGACTAGGATTGATAGGGAATATATGTAATACCTACAAAAGTATCTTATTGACTAAAACGAATAACTAATAGTTAAAAAAGCATTATTGTTTTGATATAAATTGATTGCCACCAAGAGTCATAATGCTCCTGGCGGCTTTTTTAGTATGAAAATATATATGTTCTTAAATAGTGGCTTTATATACATTAAACTGATAGTAAATGTAGATACAATTTTATAAACGTATGATGGTCTTTTATATTTGGATACTTAATACGTGCTCTCTAATGATTAATCGTTATTGCATAATAAAAACGACCCAGCTCGTTTGTTGTGAACTGAGTCGATTTTATTTTTTTTAACTTTAATCCCTAATAAAACGCTTCTTTCGTATGACTTTTCTTATAAAACATTATAATTATGCAAATAAACACTAAATACATTGCGTAAATTTAGTAAAATTCATATTTAATATATTGCGCTTTTTAGTGTAAATAAAAATAAGGCTAGTCACAATTAAGTGATTAGCCTTTTAAAAATCTCTAATTAAGATGCTCTTTTTGTGAGCTTTTTGAATAATTCGAATAATTTTATTAAAAATATAGGTACATAATTCTACAAAGGATTTTTATCTATTGAGTGGCAAAGTCGGGGGGCGCCTCTTCAGCCACTTGAGTACTACTCCAATGCTAGTTTATTTTACTATAAAAAAGTCATTTTGTCAAGGTAAATATCTTAAATAATCTTTATTTAATTATTCTTTTAATTTAATTTTTTTTGTGATATAATTCATATAAGGAAGTATAGAAAATGAAAAAAGAAATAAAAAATCAAATTTTTCCTTTAGAAAGAGCTCTATATAATATACAAAATGTAGTTATTAGAAATTGTGAGTTTAAAGGAGTAGAGGATGGTGAATCAGCTTTAAAAGAAGCTAGTAATATTGAGGTGTATGATTCTTTATTTGATTTGAGATATCCTTTATGGCATAATAACAATGCTTGTTTAAATAATATCACTATGACTAATAATTGTAGAGCTGCTCTTTGGTATGATAATAACATTATCATTAAAGATTCTAAATTACATGGCATTAAAGCATTGAGAGAATGTAGTAATATTTGTATTGATAATTCCAATATTGTTTCTAACGAATTTTCTTGGAAAAATAACAACATTAAAATAACTAATTCATATGTAGAAAGTGAATATGCATTTTTTAATAGTAAAAATATTAGTTTAAAAAATGTAGAATTTAAAGGTAAATATTCATTCCAATATGTGAGTGATAGCATTATTAGGAATTCTAAGCTTGATACTAAAGATGCTTTTTGGCATGCTAAAAATATGACAGTATACGATTCTTACATTAAAGGAGAATATTTAGCTTGGTATTCTGAAAATCTAAGATTAGTAAATTGCACAATTGAAGGAACTCAACCTTTATGTTATGCAAAGGGCTTGGTCTTAGAAAATTGTAAGATGATAAATTGTGATTTATCATTTGAATATAGTGATGTTAACGCAACTTTAATTGGTGAAGTAGATAGTATAAAAAATCCTATAAGTGGTAAAATAGTTTACGAAGAAGTTGATAAAATTATATTAGAGGATAGTAAATATCCTTTAAATTGCGAAATAATAAAAAAATAAAAGGAGAGATGTAAAATGTTATCAGATATTGAAATTATTAAAAAGAGTAAAATGAACACAATTAAGGATATAATTAAGCCATACGATATAAAAGAAGAAGAATTATTTATGTATGGCAATTATATGGCAAAACTTGACTTAGGTATTATTGAAAGATTAAAGAATGAAAAGAATGGTAAATTAATTCTTGTTACCGCAATTACACCTACTCCTGCTGGTGAAGGTAAATCAACAACTACTATTGGTTTAGTAGATGCTATGAATAAAATAGGAAAGAAATGTGTTGGATGTATTAGAGAACCATCATTAGGACCAGTATTTGGCGTTAAAGGTGGAGCTGCTGGTGGAGGATATGCACAAGTTAATCCTATGGTTGAAATGAATTTGCATTTTACTGGTGACTTACACGCAATGACAACAGCAAACAATTTAGTTAGTGCAGTAATTGATAATTATTTATTCCAAGGAAATCCATTAAATATTAATCCAGAAAGAATTACTTGGAAACGTTGTATGGATTTAAATGATAGAGCATTAAGAAAAGTTGAAGTTGGTCTTTCAATGAAGAAAGAAACTCCTAGATATGATTACTTTAATATTACAGTAGCATCAGAAATTATGGCAATTCTTTGCTTATCAACTTCAGTAAGTGACTTAAGAGCAAGACTAGATAGAAGTATAGTGGCATACACTTATGATGAGAAACCAATTACTATTAAAGATTTAGGAATTACTGGTTCTTTAATGGTTTTATTAAAGGATGCTATTAAACCAAATATTATTCAAACATTAGAAAATAACTTAATGTTTGTTCATGGTGGACCTTTTGCAAATATTGCTCACGGATGTAACTCAATACTTGCTACTAAATTAGCATTAAAGATTTCTGATTATGTTGTTACTGAGGCAGGTTTCGGTGCTGATTTAGGTGCTGAGAAATTCTTAGATATTAAGTGTAGAGAAGCTGGAATTCTTCCAAATTTAGTAGTTTTAGTAGCTACAATTAGAGCTTTAAAATATCATGGTGGAAAAGATATTAAGAACTTAAAAGAAGAAGATTTAGATGCATTAACAAAAGGTGTAGAAAATTTAGAAAAGCATTTAGAAACAATTCAAACATTTGGTTTAAATTGTGTAGTTGCTATTAATAAATTCGAATCAGATACAGATAGAGAAATTGCATTATTAGAAGCTTGGGCTAAAGATCATGATGTTGCAATTACTTTAAGTGAAGTATTTGGTAAAGGTGGCGAAGGAGGAATTAGTTTAGCTAATAAAGTTGTGGAAACTATAGATAAAGAAAACAACTTTACTCCATTATATGATTTAAATGATCCAGTAGAAGAAAAGATTAGAAAGATTGCATTAAAAGCATATGGAGCAACAAGCGTAACTTATGATGAAGGTGTATTAGAAGAAGTTAAGAAGCTTAATAACGGCGATACTAAAGATTATTATGTTTGTATGGCAAAGACTCCTAATTCACTTAGTGATAACGCAAAAATCATTGGTAGACCAAGAAACTTTGCGATTAATGTAAAGGAAGTTAGAGTATCAACTGGTGCTAAGTTCATTATTTGCTTAACAGGTGCTATTATGACAATGCCTGGTTTATCAAAAGAACCTATGGCTTTAAAGATTGATATGGATGATGATTTTAATATTTACGGATTAATGTAAAAAAGAGAAGAGCTAGTCATAAACTGGCTCTTCCTTTACTTTTGGATCAATTTATGGTATAATCTAATTTAAGGAGATGAAATATTTTGAATAAAATTAATATGTTTGTTTTAAGTGATTTAATTACTGGATGGGAAATATATTATAATAAATCAGAAGATGGATTTTTTACGAATTATAGTTGGTACCATATATTGTGGCTAGGAATATTAATAATATCATGTTACTTATTGATTCATTTTCTAGCTAGAAAACATAATAAGAAAATTGATGATTATGTTATATTTGGTTTTGGAATATTATTAATAGTAATTGAAATATATAAGCAAGTATTTTTTACTATAGATAATAATAGACATTATCCTTGGTATATTTTCCCATACCAGTTTTGCTCAGTGCCTATGTATGTAGCTACTATAGCGCCGTTTATTAAAAAAACAATTATTAAAAATATGCTGTATAAATTCTTAGCTTTCTTTGCTACTCTTGCAGGTTTAGCGGTTATGCTTTACCCATCATCATGTTTTTCTACGCATTATCTTACAATATTATTGCATACAATGATATGGCATGCATCTTTAGTATGTATGGGTTTATATTTATTAGTATCTAAAAATTATTGTAGGAAGATAAAAGACTTTTTTAAAGAAATTGTGCCTGGATATTTAGTGTTAGTTGTTTTAGTAATAATAGCGGTGTCCTTAAATTTGATAGCTTATAAATCGTACTTCGGAACGCCTAAAAATGTAAATGATGATGTGTTTTTCTTAATGTATTTATCACCATATTATGATTGTCCATTTCCTATACTTTCAAATATTAAAAGTAATCAACCATATATTGTATTTTTACTTTCATATTTATTGGCATTTGGACTTGGGGTATCTTTAATTTGGTTTATATATTACGGAATTCATTCACTAAAAGAAAAATTCAAATCATTGCTTAATAAAAAAGAATATAGTAAATAATTAAAGTCTGACTGATTACATTCAGACTTTTTAAATGTTCGTATTTACGATATTTCTTGTTTTTTTCTTATAATTAAGATATAATAAGTATGTAAAAAGGAGACTTTATGAACAAAAATATAAGAAAAATTTTAATTTATTTGTTCGCTGTAGTATTTGTTTTTACGAGTTTTTGTACTATAAAAACATATGCTGCAACCGATATTGGAGTTGCAAAACCAGTAGAATTAGTATTTTGTAACCCAGGTGAAGATTGTTCAACACAAAGAAATTTCACATGGCATTCAACTAAAAGTAGTGCAACTTTCAAAATTACTTTAGCAAGTGATACTAAATTTACTGATGCAAAAGAGTTTAATCTTGTTGGAGTATATGATACAACTACATTTAAAGATGAAAAAGTAAAATTTTATAAGTTTGATTTAACTGTTAGTGATTTAACACCAAATACAGAATATATTTATAAAGTTACTGCTGGTGGTGAAACAACAAGTGCTAAATCTTTTAAGACTGCTGGCACAAGTGGCTCTTTCAATTTTATTTGGGCTAGTGATAACCACGGATATAAATCAGATAGTTGTACTGAACGTGTAACATTATTTACTAAATTAGTAAAATATGTAGATGATAAAGTTGATGCTGATTTATTAATTCATTCAGGTGACAATGTAAGTTATGGTGGATCATATTATTGTTGGCAATATGATTATACAAGTGGTGTATTTAATAACCATACATGGGCATCTACTACAGGAAACCATTCAACTTATATGTATAGAGGCTCTGCTAATACTAGCGCTTCGGGTAGTGTACAAAATACAGACTTAGATGCATTCTTTAGAGCAATGACTAATAACCCAGATAATGGTACTGATGAAAAGACAGAAAGTTTCTGGTTCTTATATAACAATATTCTATTCTTTAGTTTAGACTCTATGGTTACTCAGGCTACTCATGGTTTAGGCGACGATGGTGTAGCTAGTGCCAATGCAAGATTCTTTGATTTCTATGGTATTGATTATAGTGAAACTGATTATTATATCAATTTACAAAGAAAATGGTTATCTGAAACTATTGAAAAGAATGAAGGAAAATATCAATATATTATCGTATATCAACATTATCCATGGTTAGACCCATTAGATGGTGCATATAAAGGTCCTTACGCTGTTAATATTGAATCATTCAGTGATTTATTTGACAAATATGGTGTTGACTTAGCTTTGTCAGGTGACCAACATTGTTATTATAGAACTCCAAGTCTATATGATGGCGAAATCAATACTTTAGAAGGAAGAGGCACTGTATATGTAGGTGCTCCTCAAATTGGTGATAGATCTCGTAATTGGCATTCAAGTGAATATACACAAGTAGAATCTGACAAGAAATATTTTGTAATTCCAGAAGGAATGACTGAACGTTTAGATAGTACTCAATTAGCTCAAAGCAGTGGTCTTTCATATTTTGAAGTAACTCCAGAAGGAATTACAGGTCACTTAATTGATGCTGCTGGAAATGAAAAAGACACATATTTTGTAAAAGCTAAAAGAAAATTAGATTTATCTGCAACTGAAGAAAAAGTTAATGAATCTTATACATTCAATTATAATAAGGGATTAGAATTAGATTATATTAATGCATATTCTGATTCAATTAAAAAGATTGAAATTTATAATGGCGATTCATTAGTTAAAGAAGCTAATTTCAGTGAAGAACAATTCAAAAATATTTTCGTTGAAGGTTTAGAAGAAAATAAGATTTATAATTTAAAGATTAAGACTACATTTACAGATGGTAATATTTTAGAAACTACAAAGATAGCATCTACATACCCATACTATGGTGAATTAGGTGCATTTAAAGTAGAAGCTAAATCTGAAAAGTTTAAATTATCATGGATTAATGAATTGAGTGGGGATGTAGTTAACGGATTTGCATTGTATGCTGATGATAAAAAGATAGCTGATATTACTAAAGACAAAGCTGAATATGAAGTAAATATTGCAGATTATAGTGCAAAAACAGAATTTAAATTACAAGCTTTATCAGCAAGTGGTGAAGTAATTAAAGAATTTAGCGCTAAATATTCAGTATATGGTGATGTTAATCTAGATGGTGCAGTTGATAAGGCTGATATGAATGAGATGCTTAGTATGATTAGAAAATCATATGCATTTGGTGGTAATGAACTTACAATTTATGATCAAAACAATGATGGTAAAATTGATGTTTTAGATGCTGCATATTTATATGATTATTCAAGAGATAGAATTGATGATTTAGGAACACCATCATTTAGCGTTTATGTTTTAGATGAAAATGGTTCAATAATTTCAACTCAAACTGTTAAACTTGGTGAAAGTGCTATAACTCCTGATTATTCCTCTTCTACATTTGACCATTGGTCAGATACATTTGAATATATTACAGCAAACACTGTAATAAAGGCTATGGGTAAATAGGTGATAAACATGAAAAAAGGTATTTTAGCTGTATTATTTTTATTATTAATTACTTTATTTGCTTGTGGTGGTGGCAATGGTTCTTCAAAAGTAACTATCACCGAATTAAAAGTTGACGCAACTACAGTAAAGAGTGAATATCAATTTGATGATTTTGCTTTAAGCGATATTATTTTAAATGTGAAATATTCAAATGATGAAAGCAAAACAGTTCCTGTAGAAGAGGCTATGTTTGATGATGCTAATAAAGCATTATTAGGTAAAATCGGAAAACAAAGCATTGAAGGTACTTATGAAGGTACTACATTCACTTTAGAATTGAATTTTGTTGATTATGGAGAATTAGATAAGAATTTAAATCCTGATGGAACTTATGACTGTGTAGTTAAAGTCATGAGAAAAGCTAATAAACTTGAATTCATTGTTGAAGCAGTTCCAGCTGGTGTTAATTGCTTCCAAATGCAATTTGAATATGATTCTGCTTTATTAACACTTAAGAACTTTGAATCTAGTTCAGATTTACAAGGTATATTTGATGCTGACATCGAAGATGGTAAGATTAGTATTACTATTATTTTAAGAGATGCACTAACAACTGAAGCAGTACTAGCTAGTATTTCTTATACTGGTGATTTTAGATGCTTAAAAGTCAGTGAAACATTCCCTAATGCTACATATTTATATGTAACTGATGGTACTGATGTAAGTTACAATACTTTATATCACGTTTCAAAGAAATAATTAAAGGCCTAATTTAGGCCTTTTTTTGTAATAAATTTCGTATTTGCAAACAAAATAAATTGATTAATACTCGTGAATTTGGTATAATAACATAAGGAGATGGAAATATATGAGAAGAAATACTTATAGATTATCAATAATTATAATGTTATTATGTATTGGATTTATTTTATTTAATATTTCCTTAAGTGCAAGTATGACAGGTATAGAATTAATAATGACTAATCCAGGTGAAAACACATCTGAGGAGATGAATATTAGTTGGCAATCACCTAATAATAAATCGACTTTATATTATACAATGGCTAGTGATGCTAATTTTGCTAATGCAATAATAATCGAAATGGATGGCGTGGTTGGTATTAATTATAATAGTAGTGATAAATATTATAAATATGCAGCTAATTTAACTGATTTAATTCCGAATACATCCTACATTTATAAAATTGTAAGTGGTAGTACTACCAGTGATGTTTACAAATTTAAAACTTCAGGAATTGATGGAGAATTTAATTTTGCGATTGTGGGAGATATACATGCTAATGCAAGTGAACCGGGATCTTTACAAAACGCTGATAATTTAGTTAAAAAAGCAAATGAATTATCAAAAGATAATGGTGGAATAGATTTTGTATTAAGTCAAGGTGATTTAACTAAATATGGTGAAAGATATAATGACTGGGAACAATGGAATAATTCATACTCTTTAAAGAATTATATGTTTGCAACTGTTCCAGGAAATAAAGAATATTATAATACAGGTAAAGCAATATCTAGTAATAAATGGTTCTTAGCTAGTACTAACAATCCAGACAATGGACCAGATGAACTAAAATCTTGTTATTGGTTTATGTATAATAGTGTTTTATTCTTATGTGTTGATAATATATTCCCTAACTTTGATGAAGTGGGAGATGAAATAAAAGCATGGATTAAAGATGCTATTAATACTAATGAAGGCAAATATCAATACATAGTTTTAATTAAGCATTATCCAGATTTTGTATCTGCTAATAAAACTGATTATTCAACTTATCAATATGGTAATTACAAAACATGGTATTCATTTTATGATGAATGTAATATTGATTTTGTAATATCTGGTGATAATCATGAATATGCAAGAAGTAATAGACTTTATAATAACGAAGTATATGAAGGCGAAGACAAAGGTACGTATTATATTACAGCACCAATGATTTATGAATCTTTCTATACACCTAATTATCTAAGTTGTAAGAACTGCTTACTTGATGTAGTTCATGATGGAGCTACAACTGGGGCTTGTTATTTTACAGTTACTAAAACAGAAATGACATTTAATGTATTTGACTTAAATGGACTTCATGATTCTGTAACTTTAAAGGCAAAAAGAGAATACAATTATGAATCTTCAATAAGCTTAATGAAAGATAGCTTAAATGTTTTCCAAAATGCCAGCAAAACAAAAGCAGTAGTTCATTTTAACCCAGGATATACTGGTTTAATTAAATCAATTTCAGTTATATTAAATAAGAAAACTATTGGCAAATATGAACCAATTAATGATGGCACAAATGAAATTACTTTGAATGATTTAAATAATAATGATAAATTGACTATTAAATTTACATTTGTGGATGATTCAAGTGAGACTTTAGAATATGTTATTAATGAAAATGATGACTATGGAGAGATTTATGGATTTAAATGCACAAGTGTATCTGGTGCCTTAGAATTTAGCTTTAAAGCTGATTTAAAGAATGATATAGTAGACTCATTTGAAATCTATAAAGGAAGCACATTACTAGGTAAATTAAAAAATAGTGATAGAAAATTAAGTGTTGATAAAGATTATATTTATAATAATGATTATACTTTAAAAGCTTTAACTAAAGATGGTGATGTTGTATTTAGCGATACTTGCAAATATGATAATATCGGTGATATTAACGAAGATGGCAAGATTGATAAAGAAGATATGAATGAAATCATCGACAAGTTAATTTCAAAAGATAAATCATTAAATAATCAAGAAGCAAATGGGGATAATGAATTTAACCTAATAGATGCTACTATTATTAATATTAAAGCAAATGGTGAAGACTTATCCACAAATAAAGTTAAAGTTAAGTTCGTTGATATTAATGGTAATACTATTGAAGTTAAAATCATTAATAAAGGTGATGACATTACAGCACCTAGTATGAAAGAAGTTGCTGGATATCAAATTAAAGGTTGGAGTCAACCTTTGAAGGATATTCAAAAAGATACTAGTATAAAGGTTGTATACATTATTAGCGATTAATAAAGTAATATAAAAAGGAAGATATAAATCTTCCTTTTTTGTGTGACGAGTATGTCATTAATCAAGATGGAATAATCCATTCACGGGTATTTACCGCCAAGTGTAGTGACCCACAAGCCGAAAGTAGTGATACTTAGGGGGAGAAAGTGGTGTAGCAAGTTCTTTGAGCCTA
>JAZLLM010000052.1:0-2712 GCA_045598145.1 Bacilli bacterium
ATCAAATTATATCAAAAACAGTACTAAAGAGCTTGGAACACTAAAAGCTTTAGGATATTCATCTAAAGTTTTAATTTCTTCAATTATACTTGAGTTTGCAATTATTTCTTTTATTTTTTCAGTGCTTGGTTCATTATTATCTTATACAATATTACCTGTGATAATGAAATCACTAGATATTCAGGTTGGTATACCTTATAATACAAGATTTGTGTTTGCATCATTTATTGTAACTATCCTTACATTATCTGTAATCACTTTAATAGTTACATATTTATCATTAATTAAAATTAAAAACATTGAACCAATTAATGCTATTAGAGATATTACTAAGAATAAGATAATTAAACCAAAGATTAAACTAGAAAAAGCGAGATTAGGAATAAACACATCATTAGGTTTAAAGATGGCAATATCATCTTTACCTAGAAATATGATTATAATATTCTCTATAATAGCTGTAGGATTCCTGGCTGGATTTGGTTGTGCCATTTATGATAATATTTTAAATGATGAAGAGACGGTAATAGAACTAATATGTGGCCAAACCGCATCATCAACTATTAGTGTTTTATCTCCATTTGAAAATAAACTTAAAGATGAATTAAAAGAGAATAGTAACGTGGAGAATTATTATTTATACACATATCAATCGATTTCTCCAATTGACGCAAACCCTTTGATGGCTTTAGTTTATGAGGATAATAAAGATATAAATACCGATATAATATTAGTTAAGGGACACCTTCCAGAAGCTGATAGTGAAATTGCTTTAAATTTTAATTATGCAAAGAAGAATAATTTTAAAATAGGTGATAATATTAGGTTTAACACATCTACTGGTGAAGTTTCTTATTATATAACAGGTTTTACTCAAGGAGCATATTATGTAGGTGAAGATTGCTATTTATTAAGAGAGGGTTATGAAAAGATAGCAAAATTAGTATTTGTAAATTATTATGTAGATTTAGTTAAGGGTAGTAATGTTGATGCATTTAATAAAGATTTATCTTTAAAGATATCTCTATTTAATAAATTAAATCAAGAAGAAAGTTTAAAGTCGATGGTAAGCATATATATTAATATGCTAAAGATGTTAGTTATTGTTTTAATTGTTATTTCAATAATAATTATTACTTTTATTTTATATATATTAATTTCAATATTACTAATCAATAGAAGAAGAGAGAATGGTATATTAAAAGCTATAGGCTTTACTAGTAATGAAATAATTTACCAAACAATCTTAAGTATTATTCCATGGACCTTTATTTCAACATTTATTGGCTTGATATTAGCTAAGTTTTTCTCAATGAAAATAGTATCAATATCACTAAGATCTATGGGAATTTATGAGTTTGGTGCAGAAACAAATACTTTACTTATTATTTTCTGTGGTATTATAATTACAATTTTTGCGATACTTTTTACTTATGTATTAGCAGGAAGAGTAAAGAAAATAACTCCACATGAATTATTTAATAATGAATAAAAAAAATTAAGGAATGAAATATGAATGAATTATTAGATTTATTAAAAGAAAGATCATCTGTAAGAAGTTTTAAAGATGATAAAATTGAGCAAGAAAAGATTGATAAGATTTTAGAAGCAGCTAAGCTAGCACCAACTGCTTGTAATAAGCAACCACAAAAGATTTATGTAATCAACACTAAGGATGGCTTAGCAAAATTACAAAAATGTAAACATCAACATTTTAATGAGCAAGCAGCTTTCTTAGTATGCTATGATGAAGATGAATGTTGGGAAAGAGAATATGATAATCATAAAAGTGGTGAAGTTGATGCATCAATTGTAACTACATATATGATGTTAGAAGCAGAATCATTAGGGCTAAGCTCAACTTGGATAATGCATTTTATACCTGAGGCTGTAATTACAGAGTTTGAATTAGAAAAAAACATTATACCAGTTGCTTTATTGGTTGTAGGCTATAAAGTAGATGATTATAAACCTAGTCAAGCTCATAATACAAGAAAAGATGTTAATGAATTTTGTAAAAAGATATGAAAATAGAAGAAGTAAAATATGACTTAAATGGTCACACACTTATATTTAGAAGCGCTGTTAAAAGTGATGCTTTAGAATTGAGTGCATATTTAAAAAAAGTATGTGGAGAAAGTAAATATTTAACACGTTATGAAGATGAGTGCCCTATCTATAGTTTAGAAGATGAAGAAAAGTTTATTGAAAGTCATTTAGATAATGAAAAAGCATGCTTAATTTGTGCATATCTAGATGGTGAATATGTAGGAAATTCATCATTTTCACCTGCAGGACCAAGTAGACGTAATTTACATATGGCTGAAATTGGTATAGCATTATATCAAAAATACACAGGTATGGGCATAGGTAAAAAATTATTTGGTTTAATTATTGATACTATTAAAAAATGCGGATATGAGTCTGCTTGTTTAGAAGTTATAAGCGGAAATGAAATAGCAATACATATGTATGAAAGCTTTGGCTTTATTGAAAGTGGTCGTAAAATAAAAGCTAATAAATACGATGATGGAACGTATTCAGATAATATTTTAATGTATAAAGAATTCTAAAAGAAGGGGCTGTAAAAAAACCTAGGTTTTAAATTTAATAACCTAAGTTTATAGTCCCTTTTTTATTTTGCATATTTATAGTCTACTTTTGATTCCTCATTTATTGATTTCTTCTTTATTTTTGATTCTTTATTTGATA
>JAZLLM010000053.1:0-7684 GCA_045598145.1 Bacilli bacterium
CTCTTGTAGTGAATAATTATATTAAATACTTTAATGATGAGAGACCATCATATGCGTTAAATTATTTAACGCCGAAACAGTTCAGTGAACTGTTTTACCCCTCTAGTTAATAAAAGTGTCTACTTTATGTTGACTAGTGCATACTACTATTATTTAATATTCATTTAATCGTGTATTTTTTTAGCACCCTTATATCAAATCGTGTTGACTTTTTGCGCCTCGATATTTTTTATAATTTAACATAAACAGGAACAAAGATAAAATTGATGTAATTACAATAGTGCAGGAACAAATTGTTTTACTAATTCTATCGTTTTGTTTCATATCTTCTATAATGTCATCAACTTTAAGATAACTAGTACCTTCATACTCTATTGACATAATATCATTCGGAGACCAAAATCCTCCATCAATATACGTTATTTTGATTTCCTTTCCTAACTTAATCACATCGAATAGTTCATGATTTATATTGTCATAATTAATTCCTGTTGCTTTATAAAAACCACCGTTAACTAATGTTATATTGAAACGCGGTCCTTCATCGTAAAATAAATAAGAATACCATTTTTTACCTTTTTGCTCATATTTTTCAATGATACCATTTGTTGTTTTTAACGATTCCACTTTAGGAGGCACGTATGTAAACATTCCAATAAAACAAATAAGAATCAAGAAGAAAGATATTATAGCAATCATAAAATTGTTTTTTCCATATTTGCTCTTCATAAAACGATACCTCCAACTTTTACAACAATTAAATAATATTATAATTTATCTATTAAATTTGCTAATTTAGCTCTTTGCTTTTTATCAAGCATTCTTACTTTTTCTTCTAGTGAAACCTTTTCTTTAATTTCTGGTGGAGTGGTTTTTCTTAAAGTAATCTCATCACCATTTACTTCAACTTCAACATACTCACGAGGTTAAAACCAGATATCGTTATTTTATAATTTTCCAGTACCCTCTTTTGTTTGTTCCAATTCTTTCGATATAACTTTTTTCAACAAGTGAAACAAATACTCTAGACACAGTTCTTCTTGATATTTTCAATTCATCTACAAGGGTATCGTAAGGTATGCTTGGATTATTAATTAACTCTAGTAGTACTCGTTTTTCATTATCAGATAATTCATCCAAAAGATTTTTGCCATCATTTTTGCCATCATTTTTGCCAACTTCCATTGTATCAGTGACTTTTTTATTAAAAGGTATAATCACATTGATATATGTATCGTGAATATCAAAAGCCTCTTTTCCATACTTTTCAATGATCTTTGGAATACCATGCCCAGTATGTTCAACAATGCCAAGTTTTAAGAATATTCTCATCAAAACGGAATTTCTAGGATGACTGACACCATTAAAGAAATCATTTTGAGTTATTTCCCTTGGTATGCCACCATGAGAAGTTATCTCAATTCTATCATCATAAAAGGATACTAATGGCTCGGATATTGTCCAGTCATTATGCACAATGGCATTCACTAAAGCTTCATTAACACAGTCAATATCATACAGATATTCATCTATTCTTGGGCGAACTGTAGTGTCTGTCACACAAATATTCTCAGCAATCAGCCTATCTTTTAGTCGCTGAAATCCAAGTAAAATACTTTGATCGCCATAATCACTTCTTTGAGAGATTGATGCTTTTGTATTTCCCTTAAACTTTACAAAAATTAAAGGGATCATATTTTTGTCAGATAAAAGTTCCGCCATTAAATTATATTCGCCATTTTTCATTACTAAACTAAAATTTGATTCAAAAGCATTTTGATTAATATGATAGCCCTTGCTAGTTAATAGTATTTTCATCATATCAAATGACAATGGTGCATAATGAGATGGGGCTTTTAGAATAAAATCATCATCTATAAAATTCTTCTGATAGCGATATTCTATTTCAATCGGACTCATTTCCTTACAAGTTGTGCCAATTCTAACAAGGCATCCCTTTGAAGAAAAGCCAAATTTTTTAATACAATATATTGGCTTAAATCCCTTTCCCACACTAATCTTTAAAATATTTTTACCATCCTCAATTATTGGAGTGGTAGTAATCTCAGCTTGTGGATTAGGCTCAATTTGTGAAGTAATACAGTCAGATATTTTCTTTTGGGTTTCATCCATTAGATCATTAGGAATGCCTTTTAATTCTCCCCAGTCATCAATTCCGATAAAAATATCTCCACCTTGAGTGTTTAAAAATGCAACAATATCCCTGACTAACGCATCAGTATATTTTTCTTTTAGTTCTAATATTTCAGATTCCATGCACATTGATATCACCTCTTTAATGTTATTATACACTATTTTTGCCATTCTATCAATATTTTTGCCAGTTTTTTTTGCTTGCGTTCGGGTAAAATGCCATTATTTATTGACGGTTTTGGCAAAAATCATCAATAATTATCATTTGAATATTCGCAATTTAACAAAAAAATCCCTGATTTTGTATCAAGGATATGCTTCTTAAATGTGTTTGTATGACAAAATGTTTCATTTAAAGGTTTACTTTTACAAAATGTTTCATTTAGGCTTTTGCTTTGTCTAAATGTTTCATATACTAACTTTGTCTAAATGTTTCATTGTCTAAATGTTTCATATATGATATTTATATAATAGAGATAGTAAAAATTCAAAGGCTAATTTAATTGACTTCTAGAAAACACCTATGTTCTTTTATAAATATTTGCTCCCGATGCAGTAGAAGAAATAATAAAGTACCCCATATTCCTGAAAGCTGTAAACGTCAAACATTTTATACAATTTATAATTATTTTTCTTTTTTATAAATTTCTTTACTTTTTGTAAAAAAAGACCACTATTTCTAGTGATCTATATTCTTATTCGTAATGTCAATTATTTAAGTGATTTGGCAACCTGAAAAAAAATTAAAGTGATATCACGTGAGTTTTTTTACAGAGCCTTTCAAAATTGAATCTATGCTTCTATTATTATACATCTAAAACAGAGTTATCACATCTTCCATATAAATGTTTTTTCAACTATTTTTGCAATTTCTTAATAGTTAAATATTCTATCTTGTATTGAAATATTCCAATTAATTCTTCCAATATCAAAGTAATCAATAAGTTCATAATGGTTGTATCTTTTTTTAAACAATATATATTAAATCTTTATTAAATAATTTATACAGATGTTGAAGTATTAAAATAATTTTAATTTTTTTTACTAAATCACTTTACAAATTATCTAAAGAATAGTATAATATAGTTAATCGAAGGGTGAAGTCTTAACGGGCTCACCATTTTTTTTATTTTTAAGATATTTATTTTGTTATGATTTAACTAAATCTAAAAATTTTTACTGAACCACTTTACAAATTGCTCAAAGAATAGTATAATGTAGTTAATCGAAGGGTGAAGTCTTAGCGGGCTCACCATTTTTTTATTTTAGTCCCGATAATAATTTAAATATATCTACAGCATAGCTATCAGTCATTCCACTAACAAAATCAACCAATAAATGCATTTTATAATATTTCACTTCTTTATCTTCTTTTTTTTCGCCAATTTCCCAAAAGAAATTATTTATAAAATCATGAGAAACATAATGCATGATTTTCTCATAGTAACTCTTTTTAATATTATTCCATTTAAATTTTTTATTTTCTAAATCAATTTCAGCTTCATTAATTGCGTCATAATATTCATTTAATATTACATTTAATACTTTATATCCACTTATTTCAGATTCAATTACTTCTTTATCTTCATATACTTTGGTCATAGTACATTTGATCAAATCAATTAATTTTTTATAATCTTTTAATTCGTCAACCAAACTATATATGTTAGTCTTTTCCTCGGGTTTCATTATTTTATTTATTTTTATACCTTGATTAATTATCTTATCATAATCAGAAATGAATTTATTAGCACATTCCTTTAATAAATTTCTTCGTAATTTATCAATAATAGGTCTCATTATTAATTCAAACTCTTTATTATAATCATTTTCATAAATTTCGTCATATGATTCAAAAAACTTTTTTACTTGTTCATCCTCTTTGAAATCCTTTTTTTTACGATATAACATTAAATCTTCTTTTTGAACTATTTTTTTATGAATTGCATCCTCTAAATCAGCTGTCAAATAACTAATATCATCAGCTGCTTCCATTATTAGTGCAAAAGGATTTCTATAGTATTCTCTATATACACCAATTCTTGTTAGGCCTTCAATTAGTTGAGATTCTGATTGAAAATAACCAAATTTATCTTTTCCAATCTTATAATTAGATGAAAATGGATACTTTATTATTGAGCCCAAAACAGCAGCTGTTAAATTTAGACTTCTTTTTCGGCCAAAATATTGTAATTTTGAAGCAATTCTAAACGACTGCGCATTTCCATCAAATTTTATGAAATCATTTGCGTAGTTTTTTCCTAATTCTTTTTCTATGTTCTTTTGTTTAAAAAAAGTTTTAATAATATCTTCACCATAATGTCCGAATGGTGGATTACCTATATCGTGTAGTAGTCCGGAACATCTTACAATTAATCTACAATCATCATTAAAATAATTATTATGTTCATTTATATTAAACAATTTTTTAAAATCAATAAGATTAGCAATTATTTCACAATTAGCTGCAACTTCATTACTATGGGTTAATCTACTGCGAACAAAGTCTCTTTTTTCAAGAGAATACACTTGTGCCTTATCTTGTAATCGTCTAAACGCGCTTGAAGAAATAATTTGCTCGAAATCATCAACTATATATGAATCATTTCTTTTTTTATAGAAATTTAATGATTCTTGCTTTTCTATTTCCACCAACACATCATTACTCATTGATTGTAACTTTTCAAAATTAATTTGGTTATTATGTAATGCTAATTCATACTTTGCCAACCAAGAATTTTCAGCAAAATCAAATTTCGTTCTATAATCTTTTATAAACTCGCACAATTTATTCTTATTAGTTACATTTATTAAATATTCAAATAATCCCTTATTATTTTGCTTACCAATCCTTAAAATCATTTTCAATGAAGAAAGTTTATCGAATTCATCACATAAATCTATATCAAATAAATTACTTAATCGAAATTTAGAATTAATATATGTACCTTCTTTATTAATATGATATTCAGCAAAACCCCATAAACTATTTTCATTTGTCATATAATCACTCCATAAATATTATATTCACAATTTTAAATTGTATTCTCTATTATTTTATAATATAATTGCTTTTTTTTCAATATTTATTATACATCAAATTAGCATATTTCCATTCAGTTGACATTTAAAACATTTACTGCATTAACAACTTTTACAAAGATTATAACAATCCAAATAAAGTTTAAAGATAATATTATTAATTTAATAATAACTTATAACAGCAAATCAATTCTAGACAATTTCGTCTCGATATGTTTCCCTTAACAAGGGGTATTTCACGTTACAACGTAGGGTTGAAACTGTAGAAAGTCTTTTTAATACCTTTTATGGGGAGGTTGAAATCTAACTTTGTCTTTTTCTAGCAATATCATTAAAGTTGCCTCTTGTCTACCTTAAAGCGAACAAAAAGGAAAAACCTAAGTCCTTCCTAAAAAATTATTTAATATATTTATTTTTATATCCCATGATGTGACATATGCATGAATATGCAGCGCACTTCTTTGCTTCTTTTTTACTTGAACGTGATACTCGATAACAGATATTATGGCTTCCAACATCGCATTGACACCACCAGAATGCATTTCCATCTTCATCATATTCAGGCTCATCATCAAATTCATATTCTGGCATTGATATCCAACCCTTTTGGGCTAGTTCTTGCAAGGTATTTATTGCATTATCTGTTGTAAGATTTTTTGCAGAAGGGCAATCGTCTTTTATTGTTCGTAGTAAGTTGTTTTCTTCTAAGAATTCATACATGTTTTTAGCACATTCATATCTTGCCTCTTGCTTATTATAGGCTTCACCTTTAAATTGATATGTTCTATTATTCCATATTAGAGATATTCTAGCTTCATAATAAACTTGTTCATTATACCCATAAACTGGAGACATGTATTGTTTACATTCTTTTATTTCATATTCTGGATTTCCACCAATTCTTTTTTGCCACCAGTTTTGAATCAACGATACATAGTCATCTTTATTAACTAATCCGTTTGAAAAGTAGAAGTCTAGGTTTAGCATAAATCCAACAGTATTTTCTAATTTATCAGGATTCCATTCAGAGTCAATTGCTACTGCTCCTAAGATTGCTTCAAATAAATCAGCTTTAACTTTTTCTTCATTTTGGACATTTCGTCCTTGATCGCCCTTTCCAAGATATAAGTATTTTTGAAATCCCCATCCTGAAATAATTCTGGCTAAATTCTTATTGTCAACTACTTCTTGCTTAATTCGAGTTAGATCAGATTCAGTCATATTATTGATTGTGACATATTCATCCCATTCTTTATCGTCATCAAAGTTTTCCTCTTCTTCACTTCTAATATAGCCATATCGATCTGCAAGAATCTTAGCTACATAGAAGTCTAATACTTCATCGCCGTAGAACTCTAATACTTCATTAGATTCTCCACCTTTTTCTTGTGCATAACTTTTTCTAGTAAATGCCTGGTACAATAAATCAGGTTTATTAAAATGATAACTGATTTGATTTTCAATTTCTTTAACGTTTAATTTTTTCATTTGTTTTCCTCCTAATAACGTTATTAGAGCAAACAAAAAAGACCTAGAGCCACTAATCCTCTCGTCGACAAAAGAGGGTTACTTCTAAGTCCAACTAATCAAAAATAAAAATCTACATAATCCATTTTGGCTTACACAGTAATACTTGCATATTAGCCAGTAAGCGTTCATATATTACGTTAATGATATTTAACATTAATTAGGCTTTTGCTTAACTCTACATACATTATACTACAACCTATAATTTTTGTAAAGAAAAACCACCATCATTTTTAAAAACAATGGTGGCCACTAAGGTTTGGTTATTTAATTTCAACATTAGAAATTATTGCGATAACTAAACTTACTATCGAACTAGTTATATCAAAGCAACCAATTCAGGCAGTAATTAATATAGAAATCGCTCAACCAAGTAAACCTTTAATTAAGGTTTTTCGGTTTAATTTCATTTTTTAACCTCCATTCCCATTTATTTCTATTTTATGAAAATCAATTTGGCATTCTCCATTTTTTGCATATTAATACTATCATAGGCAGCAAAGTTCTTAACTTCTGTGTTCAGTATGGTAACAGGTGTATCCACTTTCTCATAAACACCATCATTCATAAAATAGATAATTAATTATATCATACTATTTGATTTATCGTTATATATTTTGTTTTATGTTCCCTATAACTGATGTATTTTAATACGCAACCCTACGTTAAATGATACAAAAGTCTTTTTTAAAAAAGAGCCATTTTGAAGTTATTCTAATTTGGATTATATCAAAATAGCTCATTTTGTTATTTTTACATCAAAAATGGCTATTTTACCCTATCTACGTTCGAGACAATGCACTAGTCAACATAAAGTAGACACTTTTATTAACTAGAGGGGTAAAACAGTTCAGTGAACTGTTTCGGCGTTAAATAATTTAACGCATATGATGGTCTCTCATCATTAAAGTATTTAATATAATTATTCACTACAAGAGTCGGATCATCTGACTCTTTTATT
>JAZLLM010000054.1:0-6095 GCA_045598145.1 Bacilli bacterium
GAAGTCAAAAGCGACATATGAAATATGAAGATTTCATAAGAATATGGAGATATTATATTAATCTTCCTAGAATTAAAGTAGATTTATGGAATTGGCAATCTTAAAAGAATGCTATGAAGAGCCGTATGCCTTAATAGGGCATGTACGGTTCTGTGAGGGGCAACAGTAGACGCTTACTCACATTATGATATTTTAAAACAATATAAAATGAAGGGAGGAGCGTAGACGATAAGTTGTCTACTCGACAGAATTTTTATGAAAAATAAAAGCTTTGTAAAAGATTTTAAGAAGTTTGTAAATAAAGGTAACATATTTGATTTAGCTATTGGTATCATAATAGGTACTGCTTTTACAGCTGTAGTTAATTCACTTGTTAATGATTTAATTATGCCTTTAATTTCTAGACTAATTAATTTCGACTTAACTAGTGCACAAATAGTCTTAAGAGAAGAGATAGTTGATATTGTGGATGGGGAAGAAGTAATTACTCAAACAGGGATATATCTAAGATATGGCTCTTTCTTCCAACATGTAATTAATTTCATCATAATTGCTTTAGCTATTTTTATTGCAGTAAAAGTTGTTAAATCAATCAAGAATGGTTATATTAGAAGTGAAATTAAATACATTAAGAATTTAAAAGCTAAACATCCAGAATATTTTGACGAAGAAGATGAATTCGGCACAAGACTTTATGAAAAGCTTAAGAAGGAGCATCCAGAGCATTTCCAAACAGAAATTGCTTTAGAGATTGAGGAAGCTAAGGCTAAAGCTAAGATTGAAGAAACTCCTGAAGAAATTAATAATGCATTATTATTAAGGCTAAATGAAAACCTTGAAAAAATAATAAACGACAAAGAAACATACCAAGAACAAAAGGAAGAATAAAAATGAGAGTAGCTATCTATTGTGCATCAGGTGATTCACCAAATAAAAATTATTATTTATTAACAAAAGAACTAGGCTTATATTTATCGTCTTTAGGTTATGAATTAGTGTATGGTGGATCTAATTCTGGTTTGATGGGAGTAATAGCTGATGCATTTTTAGATGGAGGTGCTAAAGTAATTGGAGTTGTGCCAGATATTGAATTAATTCAAGAAAGAACTCATAAAGGAATTAGTGAATATTATTATACTAAGGATATGGCAGAAAGAAGAAGCAAGATGATTGAACTAGCTGATTTGTTTATTGCTTTACCTGGTGGACCTGGTACTTTAGATGAATTAAGTGAAGTTTTAGACTTAATGAGGATAGATATTATAAAAGAAAAATTAATTATCTATAACATGGATTCTTATTATGATGAATTAGAAATTATGGTGAAAAAATATTTCACAAGTGGCTTCTTAAAGGGAAATGAATTAGATAATTTATATTTTGTAAAATCATTAGATGATATTAAGAAAGTATTAGAATAGAGGTAACCTTTTATGATTTTTACATACACCTTATCAACTATAACATCAATAATTATATTTGCATATATATTAAGTGAACTATTAAATTCAAGAGAGAATCATCCATACAGAAAGCAAATGAGTCTTTGTGTAGTTGTGTCAATTGCTTTTAATGTATTTGAATGCCTATTATGTCTTTTAGAAGCAAAGATATTAAGCCTTACTGATAACGCTATTTTCATTATTAATCTGCTTTATAATATCTGCGCAAGCTCTTTAATATTTGGTTGGATTAAGTTCTCGCAATTAGTTTTAAAAAATCATTCAAAAGTATTAAGAGGAGTAATGATGGGTTTCCATTCCTTATTTACTGCTTGTGTAATATTTGCACTTGTATTTCCTAATAAAGAATTATTCATTTATAACACAGAGACTGGTATTGAATATGGAGCACTTGATATTATTTGGTTCATAGTTGAATTCCTACCAGTAGCATTTGGTTTAACGTTCTTATTAATAGCATATATTAATTTAAAGAATTATGCATATAGAAGTCAATATATGCCTATAATGCTATTATTTATTTCCGTATTAATTTTATGTGTGGTTGAAGCTGAAATTAGTGGTTTATGTATCGTTGGCTTAGGTATTGCTTTATCTACTGCATACATATTCCTAAATAACTTAAAATTTAATGTATCAAGGGATGCATTAACTAATCTTGAAAATAGAAGACAATTCTTAATCTCTTTAGATACTAATATTAAGAATTATCGTAAGAACGAAAAATTAGTATTAATCTTTTTTGATATAAACCATTTTAAATCAATTAATGATACTTATGGACATAATGAAGGTGACTTAGTTTTAAAAGACTTTGCACAAATTCTTGAAACACTAGGTAAAGAGATAGGTGCAAAATCATATAGATATGGTGGAGATGAATTCGCTGTACTTGCTATGACAAAGAGTAAAGAAGATATTATTAGATTCTGTAATAAAGTAAATGAAGAGATTTATAAACTTGGTAAATTACGTGGAGCTGATTATGAATTATCAACTTCATTTGGTTATGCCTTCTTTAATAATGAAGAATATCCATCAGTTCCAGCTTTTGTGGAAGCAGCTGATGCACATATGTATGAAATGAAGAAATCGTTAGTACGTTAATTATGACTAAAGAAGAAAGACAAGAATTAGCTATTACTAATTTTAAAAATGGTTATAATTGTAGTCAAGCTGTAGCACTTGCTTTTATTGATTTAGTAAATATTAGTAAAGAAGATTTACTTAAAATATCTTCACCATTTGGTGGTGGTATGGTAAGAGCAAGAGAAGTGTGTGGCGCTATTAGTGGTGGCTTAATGATATTAGGTTTGCTTTTCGGTTATGATAATGATGATTATGATAAAAAAGCAAAGCTTTATACAATCGGTCAAGAATATATGAAAGCATTTAAGCAAGAATTTAAAACGCTTAAGTGTTATGAATTATTAGACAAAGAAGAAGGCTTTGATAGCCCACTTCCTTCAAAAAGATCTATCAATTTTTACCAAACTAGACCATGTGCAAATATCATTGGTAAAGCAGCCTATATATTAGATGAAATAATAAATAAATATAATTAACTACCTATATTTTTATGGGTAGTTTTTTAAAAACTATTTATGTTTATATAAGTATTTTTTTTATAAATGAGTCTTAATGAAAAACGATTTCTAAAAATATTTTCTTGTTTTATTAACCTAAATATTATAAAATATTATTAGAGGTAAATAAAAATGAGCGAAATTAGAGATCCAAAAATGGAAAGAATTACAAATGATGTTTTAGCCAAAGCATTTATTGATGAACAAGTAAAATTAATTAGAGAACAAGTTAAGGATAATAAGGTTTTATTAGCTTTATCTGGAGGTGTAGATTCAAGTGTTACTGCTGCTTTATTAATCAAAGCAATTGGTAAAAATTTAGTATGTGTACATGTAAATCATGGCTTATTACGTAAGGATGAATCTAAAGGCGTAATCGAAGTATTTAAAAATCAATTAGATGCTAACTTAATTTATGTTGATGCGAGTGAAAGATTTTTATCTAAGCTTGCTAATGTAAGTGACCCAGAAGAAAAGAGAAAAGTTATTGGTAAAGAATTTATTGAAGTATTTGACGAAGAAGCTAAAAAATTAGGTGAAATTCCATTCCTAGCACAAGGTACAATTTATCCTGATATTTTAGAAAGTAAAGGAATTAAGGCTCACCACAATGTTGGGGGATTACCTGAAAATGTTAAGTTTGGATTAGTTGAACCACTTAAGTTCTTATATAAGGATGAGGTTAGAATTGTAGGTGTAAATTTAGGTTTACCATATAACATGGTATATCGTCAACCATTCCCAGGCCCAGGACTTGGAGTTAGATGCTTAGGAGCTATCGCTAAAGATAGATTAGAAGCATTAAGAGAAAGTGATGCTATCTTAAGAGAAGAATTTAGTAAATGTGGTTTAGATAAAAAGGTATGGCAATATTTCACAATCGTTCCTGAATTCAAATCTACGGGTATTAAAGATGGTAAGAGAACTTATGATTATTGTGTAGTAATTAGAGCAGTTAATACTGTTGATGCAATCACTGCCACAATTGAAGAGATTCCTTATGATGTTTTATATGTAATTAGAGATAGAATTCTTAATGAAGTAGCTAATGTAAATAGAGTAGTATATGATATTACTCCAAAACCATTTGGCACAATTGAATGGGAATAATATGATAAATAATATAGTGTAATAACTTATAATAGCTATTACACTTTTTTTGTTATGTATTTTTTAATAATAAAATGTTATAACCCGAGTTTTACAGTTGTTATGCAACAAAAATATAATTTACAGAAATATGCATATAAAAAAGCTTAAATCAAGTATTTTTCGAAAGAAATCACTTTATTTTAAGTTTTTTTATTTTTTTCAAATAACTCTTGTTGTTATGCGATTATTATGCTATAATTGTTATATAAATATGCGAAGGAGTTTGTTCTATGATTAAAAAAGACGTTAAAATGTATAAAACAGGTTTGAAAACTCATATTAGAGTTGTTGAAGGGTATCGTGAAAATGGTAAAGTTAAACAACGAACTATTAAATCTTTTGGCTTTTTAGAGGATCAACCTAACGAGATTGAGTTTATGCAAAAAGTTAAAGAATTCGATGACAATTACTCTTTATCTAAAAAGGCTAAAAAAGATTCTTATACTAGATTATTTAATGAGTGTGACTTTAATAAACCAGTTAATTATGGTTATAAATTCCTAGAATCAATTTATAATTCTTTAAAGTTAGAAGAATATTTTAATAATCAATATTCAAAAACCGAATATGATTTAAACGAAATCTTTAAATATTTAGTTATACAAAGAATTCTTAATCCTAATTCAAAAAGATCTACCTTCTTTAAAAAAGATAATTATTATAATTTGAGCTGTGATTTTGAATTAGCTGATATTTATAGAGCATTAACTAAGTTTGATGATTTAAAAATAGATATACAAAAATATCTAAATGATAGAATTAAAGAGAATATTGGTAGAAATGGTGAATATGCTTATTATGATGTAACCAACTATTATTTTGAGATAGATACTCCAGATGATAACGGCTTAAGGCAAAGAGGTGTTTCAAAAGAACACAGGGTTGACCCTATTGTTCAAATGGGATTGTTTATTGATGATAATGCTTTGCCTATTAGCATGAGCTTATTTAAAGGTAATACTGCTGATACTAAGACACTACAACCTGTCATGAAAGAAATCAAACAAAATTATAACTTGAAAAGATTAATTGTTGTAGCAGATAAAGGATTAAATTCTAGTCTAAATATAAATTATATAGTAAATAATAATGATGGATATGTAGTAAGTCAAATATTAAAAGGTAAAAAAGGTAAGAGATATCAAGAAAGATTATTTAATGATTCATTATATACTTATAATAAAGATAAAACTTTTAAATTTCAAGAATTTATAGAAGATTATGAAATTATTAATAAAGATGGAGAAAAAGAAACAAAAAAGAGAAAAGTGTTAATATATTGGAAATATGAAGATGCGATACTTGAAGCTAAAAAAAGAGATGATAAATTAGGTCGAGCATTAAATTCACTTAAAAATAATGCTTACGCAATTAAACACACTTATGAACAGTATATAAAAGAAATTCATTCTGTTGTTGATACAGGTGAAATAGCAGACAATATAATTAGAGGGTTAGATGAAGAAAAAATAGCACTTGATGCTAAATATGATGGTTATTTTTGTATAATAACTTCAGAAACAGATTATGATTATAAGAAAATACTAGAAGTATATTCTTCATTATGGAGAATAGAGGAATCATTTAGGATTACTAAAAATGATTTAGATGCAAGACCAGTAAATGTAAGTACGGAAAGTCATATAAATGGACATTTTATTATATGTTTTGTGGCACTATTAATAATTAGATTATTGCAGTATAAAATGAATTATAGTTTATCTGTGGAAAGAATAGTAAGAGCTCTTAATACAAGCAATTGTTTAATAGAAGAAAATGGAAGTATTCATATATTACAAAATACAATTAATAAATAAGAAACTATTGAAGATTATTTAAAAATATTAGAAGCATACAAAGTAAATATTCCATTTGAAAGATATAAAGAAGATAA
>JAZLLM010000055.1:0-2563 GCA_045598145.1 Bacilli bacterium
GTTGCAACACTACCCTTAGTTTGCAACTGGCTGTCTATTACTAGACCCTATAGCTTTGCGTCACCAGATTGCTCTGGTTTTGCTAAATATGACAAAATTATCCATTTTTGTATTTTGATTCTAACATAAACTAGAATTTAATCTAACAAACCAAAAAGGGTGTAAGCTTAGCCTACACCCATACATATATCGATTAAATTTTATATTTTAATTCATATAAAATGATATCATCATTTAATATAAATATCTTTTCCTTAGATGAATTTATTTTTGATAGTAAAATATTCTTTGCTTCTAAAGAATTTAATATTTTTAATGCTCCTTGCTTAGTAACATCTAATCCAGCAAAAGATATGAATGACTTATAATTGAACCATCCTGATTTATTATTAATGATAATTCTTTTCAAGTAATGAAGCTCTGATTGTGATATTGAATCACCCTTTGATTCAATATCATATTTAATTCCTTCAATATTTTTATAAACTAATTGATATGAATTACAAAGCTTTATTAAATATATAAAGAAATATGATAAATCATTTCTAGAATTTCTTGTGTTTTCTAATGCATTATAATATGCATTCTTATTATCATTGATTGCCTCACTTAAATATAATGTATGCATAGAATCTAATAATAGGAATATCCATAATTGAACCATCCTTGCTGTTCTTCCATTATAGTCGAAATATGGATGAACATATAAAATATAATAATGTGCAATAAATGGTATTAATAATTTATTAATGTTATTCTTAGTATTTATACAATCATCTATAAATTCAAATAATGAATCCATACATGATTCAATTTTATCATAAGGACATCCTTGATGATCAGCAATATAGACAACATCATTTCTATAATAGCTATCTCCTAATACGTCATCTTCTTTTAAGCATTTATCACTTAATAAATCATATAATTTCTTTAAATTATCCTTATTAAATGCAGGCTTATCAAATATAAACCTTAATCCATTATACATATTATAGATAATTTGATAATTACCATCTGTTATATTATTTGATTTAATAATATTTTGAATTTGACGTCTTGTTGTATTAACTCCCTCAAGCTTTAATGTTCCTTCTAGCTCAGATGCTAAAATTCCTATGGATACTTCTTCTAAATTATTTTCAAGATATGAATTATCTTTAAAGTATAAGGAATAATCATCTAATAAAAATGATAATTCATTATTACTAAAATAATATAAGCATTTAGAATTCCATGATTTTAATGGCAGCTTAATTCTAGAATCATTATTTTCCTTAAATTCAAGAAAGCTTCTTAAATCTAATTGAGATAATAAAAAGCCATATTTACGATTTAATCGTAAATCCTCTAATGTAAAATATCTATCACTATTTAATTGTTTAAATAATAATTCATCATTATTCACAGCTATCACCTCAACATCGTAAACTATATTTTATGATTATTGTAAACCAAATCGTAAACTAAGTCAATAATGATAGTACTTATAATTATAATTAAAACATTGTATATACACTATATTGAAAATGTTGCATGTTATGATTACACTGAGGATGAATTAGCATTAATAGCTGATATCGCAATCAGAGAACATCAAAATATTAATTCTATACCAAAAACTGACGCAAAGAATAAATTTAAATGATTATTATTAACTAGAGCCTTAGGGCTCTTTTTTCTATTATACAGTCAAAATACTTATATAAATTATTATTTATCTAATTATACATGTTACTTAATCAACACAACAAACACTTATGTGGAATATTTTATATCATTATCAACTTTCAATATCTTTATTAACTTTTGTCAACCTTTATCAACTTTTATCAACTTTTATCAACTTCTATCAACTTTGTAATTTCTTATCAACTTTCAGTAATCACTGATGATTAGATAATTTATATACACTTGCATATGCATAAAAACATGATATAATATAGTTGTATTTCGATACAATGATTGCATTTAAAGAGAAAAGGGAACTGTCGTTACCAGTTCCCTTTTCGCATTTTTGGACACAATGATTGCATCGACTATATATCATTCTAGACTAATATATAGTCAGAAGATTGGGATCCCATTTAGTCAACTATTAATTATTCTTCTTTATGATTAATAACATAATCAAAAGAATTATAACTAGTGTAACTAAATATTCCATGTTGAACCTTCCTACACAGTCATTGTATCCAATAGCTGTGAAATTTTCATTGTATCCTCCAATGCAGTGCTTATAGCACCACATCCTTTATATCACAAATTTTTTTGAGAAAATTTGTTAATTAAAATTTTTTTAAATAATTGTATGCATAAAACTGAGATAAACTCACTTCGAAAGCGAGAAAATCTCAGTTTTTTAATTATACAAAGTTACTTTTTCAGTATATTAAATTTTGAGGAGTGCTTATATATGCTTCAAAATATAAGGAGTGTAACTACATCTCCAAATTCAAAGGGGTGAAAAGGGGGAATGTGTCCCCCTTGTCCCAACACTGATAATTAAATAAAGATTAAAATAAAAGAACTCCTTGTTATAATTAGTTTGCTTAGGACTAAT
>JAZLLM010000056.1:0-3446 GCA_045598145.1 Bacilli bacterium
ATAAACCTACATATACTAGAATCATAATATCTAGAACTTAAATAATATAATCCACTTTCTTGATCATAAATATATCCTTTATATCTATATGGATTTATATTACCTATAAATTCTATATCAGTATTTATTATCATACTATTATTTATATGATTACATTCATATACTATCATATTACCATATGCATCATATACATATCTAACTATTTCCATACCATCTTCTACTATTGATATAATATTACCCATATTATCTCTTATATAACTATATGTTTTGTTATTATAATTAAATCCTACTACTTCATTATTGTTATATAAAAATATCATGTAATAATCAAGTTCAAAACCAGTATTTGTATGTTTATATGATTCCATATATTCTATACGATTATTATATACTATATATTTAATAAAGTCATTAGTAATATTATTTCTTTTTAATATTCTGTTTCCTAAATGATTATATACATAACTATAATTAATTAATTCTGTATCACTTGTATCTTTAACTATATATTGTGTTAATCTGTCAAATGAATGTGTGAATAATTCTTTTTTAATTATTGAATTATTGTTACTATGTATTATTTGTGTTGTATTTCCATAATCATCATATGTATAATTTTTAACTATACTATTATTTGTGTTACTTACCTCACATAACAAACCATTTTCATATTCATAATTTGTTACTACTTCAGTTTGATTTAAACCTTCTTGTTTTGTTTTAGTTATTATATTACCTAAACTATCATATGTATACTCTGTTTTTGTATAAGAGATGATATTATTATTAATATCAAGTTCAGTTATTATATCCTTTTTAATTTCTAAAGAATCATTGTATGAATATTCAAATCTAAATTTATTACTAAATAGACCACTAATTCCTAACTGTTTAGTTATTAAATATTTACTTACTTTATTTAGTTTCTCTAAATATTCATATTCCATTTCTATACGTTCAGTATTATAAACACAATACATATTATATATAGATTTATATAATGAATTAGTTATATAACCTTCTATACTATAATATGTATTATTCTTTACTATTTTATAGTCTTCATAACCTTCATCGATGGATTCTTGTGTACCTAAATTCACATATAGAGTTTTTTCTCTCTCTATGTTATTTATTTCATCATATTGATATCTTCTTGTATGATAATTACTAGTATAACCTTCTATTTTATTATTTATACTACTTGATACTAATAACTTATTTTTATTACCTTTTTGAATATTACTTACAAAATACTTATATCCTAAATTGTCACTTTCTAAATATAATATTTCATTACCATCTTCATATTCACAGTAATTACTTAAATTATTATCGCTATCATATGTATATTCATAAGTCATATTATTTAATATATCATTAATATAACTTATTCTATCACAACTATCATAGAAATATTCACTCGATAAAACACTATTTCTATGTTCACTTATTAGCTTTCCATATTTATCATATACATTTTTGATAACATCAATAGCATCACTACCTCTTTTTATTCTTTTAAGTATACTATTTTGATTATCTTGATAAATATACATCTCTTTATAATCATCTGTATCATTAATTAAACTATTAATTCTATTATACTTTACTAACCTGTTAAATGAATCATATTTATAATAATGATTTATTGTATTTTCACTATCTTTATTATATTCCATTACTTTTAAATTTTTAGAATTATATTTTATATGGTTTGTGTGATTATCATTATTATAAACTGCATTAACTAGATTTAGACCATTTAATGAATTATGTTCTTCATATACAAATGTATCAAAATATGAACTAATTCTATTTTTCTTAAAATTACCAAAAATATCATAATGATTCTCAATTGTTGAGGGGGTGTCATTTATAGTATCACATAAATTACTATAATTATATGTTATTTCGTTAACTTTCACTATATCACTGCTATATGTTTCTTCTTTTGTTATCCTATAAAAATCATCATAATATTTTAATTTTTGGTTTCCCTCTGAATCTATTCTTAATATTTCTTTTAATTTTAAATCATAATATGTATATGTTTGATCTTCATGATTATTATCACTTACTTCAGTTTTTAATAAGTATCTTTCTACTCCGTTTGGTAATATTACATATTCATAGTCTAATGTGCTTTTATTAATGTATTTTGTATATATATTATAATTAATGTTTATTATTTTTAAACTTGAATTTAATAACAAAATATTTTGTAATAAATCATCAAAATCTAATTCTAACGACCTTATTTTTTGTCTCTTTTTAACTGTCAGAGATGATGAATACACTAAATCAAACAAGCTATTATTTTTTAGATAATTTAAATATGTATGCATTAAGTCATCATAAGTAAAATATACATATTCACCTAATGTTAATTTATTTAATTCTATTTCTTTAAATTCTGATGTATAATCTAAATATTTTAATTTATTAACTAAATTAAATACTTCAAATACATTATTATTATAAAGAAGAGTATATGACTTATTTCCCACATAAATATATAAATTACTAATCGCATTTTTATTGTTATTTGCGTCACTTATTATTTTGTATTCAATTCTTCTTATCTCTTTTGCATTAAATACTAGCGAAAATGAATATATTTGATATTCACTACTTAGCTTCAAATGAAGAGGTTCTCTTATTTCACTAAATGTGTTATCGTCATATGTAACTTTCATATAAAATATATTGTTTTGATATATTTTTTCTAGCTTAATTACCATACTTATATTATATATTATTTCATCTTCCCTTAAACCTTGTATATATTTATTATGGTATATATTTAATGAATTAATATAATTACTACCTAATATATGGCTTTGATTACATAATGTATATTGATATGGTTTTAAATAATTTATATATAAATTATTATCTGTTAAGTAAGTATCTTCACTTGAACCTAATAATTCAACCCCTTTTATTATATTTGTGTTTTTATAATACTTTTTGTTTTGCACTTCATCATAATAATATTCGAAGCTTGATATTATGCTTCCATATGCGTCATAATAATATACATTTGTTATTGAATTATTTAAATTATTAGCTTTTATTAAAGTAACTTCTGCCATTCCTTTATTTTCATCATAAGAAAAATTATGAGTGCATGTTACATCTATTACTAAATTATTGATTGCATAATTTTCGCATTCATCTTTTACATAATTATCTATTAATTGGTCAAATGTATATGTATATTCACTTGCATATATATTATTTTGTATTTTTATATCTAAATTTGTACTACCATAATTACTAGATACTAAAAATGAATTATTATCATACGTAAATTCATATGCTAATTTATTTTTATAATTAACTATATTCTTTATTTTATTATTATGGTACGCAAAAACATATTGTATTTCTTCTATTGAATTAGTTATTTTTTTAATAGCTATAATTTCATTATTAATATT
>JAZLLM010000057.1:0-22431 GCA_045598145.1 Bacilli bacterium
ATAAGTGCAATTGATTCATATTTTTATATAAGTTAATTCGGTTATAATTTTTTAAACGATAAAAATATATATAATAAATTTCTTTATAATCAAAAATAGCTTCTAATAATGAATCATAAAAAGGTAATTGACTATAAGGTGTGAATACTTCATCATCACTCAAATTTTCAAATTGACAGTATATATCATATGATATAGCAATTTTTGTTTTTTCATTTGCTATTTCTAAATTTTTTATTTCTTGAATCATAATCCATCTCCATAGAAAAAATGAATTTTATTAGACACATATCTTCCATCTATTATTTTTCCTGCATTAAAATGTTTACCTAAAGTACTTCCATCCTTAAATAAATGTCCACCAAAATCATCTCGAATAAATTTATCACCATACACATATGTTTTTGGCGAATAATATTTACCATTTGCACCAATAGTGAATTCTTCATCATAAATATTGTCTGGGATAGAAGATTTCGGAATATTTTCGCTTCTTTTTGCGGCACGAAATGCTCTTTTCTTACAATCATTATGTACAAGAACCATTTCCTCGCTTACATAATAGTTATGTAAGTCTTCAACTTCAAAATTATATATTATTTCATAGTCATTGAGTAACTGATTAAACAATTTTTCTACTACTAACTCTTTATCATTAAGCAATACAACTTTATCATTTTCTGCAATTTCACAAGCCTTTGTCCACCCTTTATTTTTAATATAAAATCTATGGTTACTTGTGCATATGATTTCTTGAACATTACCATTTTCAAAATTTCTAGAAATCAAATGAAACCACTCTTTTGTTTTATTTCTAAATACTTGCTTAACCTTCTTTAGTTCATTTTTATGAGTTTTTTCATTATATGCATAAACATAATCTCCCTTTTTAATTTCCTCAATTTTTATTAATCCAAGAGAAGTTAAAACAAGAGTTCCTGCAATAAAACAATCTGTCATTGAATTAATTAATCGTGAGACTCCAATACTTATTATGTAAATAGCCATTGCAACTCCAAGTGTTTGAGACCATTCTTCATTTATATAATTAGAAAATCCATTCCAAAAACCTTTTCCAACTTTTTTAGATTGTACGCCAGAAATCACTCCACCAATAGTTAAACCTATAGTTACCGAGACTAATGAAGCAATATATAGAGCCCATGTCTGCGTAAATATTGTGATTATTAATGCAACTATTGCTAATAAACATGCGGTCAAATGTCCAATCCAACTACTCCAAAACCGCCTCCACCTACTTTTCACAGCAGGATCATAAACTATATGGAGGACAGGTTCCAAAGTGAATTGGCTTATATTAATACTATTTACATTAATAGAATAAGGATTTATACCTCCGACTATAGTTGCTTTAGATATCATTTCTTCAACAACATTCATAGACAAATATTGTTTTAAAATCGGATCGTAATAGTTATTATTAAAAAAATAAAGATTAGCTTCTTTTTCATAAAATAAGCTTTTCCATCGTATTGAATTTAAATTTGCAATATCGCCAACAGAATATAGAATGGTATGCTTTCCGAATGAATCATATTCATATCTAGCCACTTCACTACCATTATTAATTATCGAAACGACGTTTCCTTCTAAATCTTTCACATAATAATAGACATTACTATAATTTCCCTCTATTTTTATGAAACCTATTATTTCTTCAATATCATATAAATAAATTATTTTTATACCTGTATTCCACTCTTCAGATATTAATTTATCATTATCATATTTATAATTAACTACGGTGCCATTGGATAAAACCTTTTTACTAATTTTTCCAAATCCATCATAATAATAATTAGCAACTTGTCCAAGATTAGAATATGAAGATAATAAATTTCCTCTTGTCCAAGTATAATTATTTGAACCATACGTTATTACGTTTCCTAAATTATCATACATTAAATTTAATGTTATTTCGCAACTTCTAATTGAAGATAGTCTCCCATTTTGACCATAAATATAATTCGTTATCAGACCATCATTATTAATATAATCAATACTACCATCATTTCTATAATTGTATTCGTATGATGAATTTGTTCTTTCATTATGTTCATTAATAACTTTATTCATATTATTATATTGATAGGATTGTCTATAAGTGGATGACTGATTATTATCTGTTATGCAAGTTTCTTTTCTAGATATATTACCCCTATCATCATAATAATTATTAAAATTAATATTTATTTTTTCTTCTTCATATAGCATATCTTTAATACATACATTTTTGTTTTCTATTTGTCCTGTAATATTTTTAAATGTTTTTGATTCCTTAATAATAATTCCATTAGGATCAAAATTATTGTATATATTAAATGTTTTATCTTTAATTCTACCTAAACTATCATATTCATAAAATTGGTAATATCCTCTTAATCCAAAATTGCAAGTAAAACTTGATGTATCAATACGTGAATTTAAAACTTTATCACTATCATAATTCAACTCATAAAAAAACTTATAACTACCAGAATTGTCACAGAATTTTTCTTCAAATTCAAATGTATTGCTTGAAGATTTACTAATTTTAATTTCGCTATTATCAGATTTACTATAGCTATATTTTTTTAAATTATTAAAATCATCATATTCAAAATGATATGTTTTATTATCTATTTCATCAATAATAGAACTCACATTTGTTGCTCCAGGACTTTCCCATAAACTGCTTCTTTGGTAATGTACTTTATTGCCAGATATATCTATCTCACTAATGCGCCCATAATTATCTATTGATGTCGTAATTTCATCAATATCAACATTAGTTCTATGATATTTAGTTTTAATGGTACCGTCGTCTCTATTAATAATCTTTTCAACAATCAAATTATCTATTGAGGATTTAGATGGTCCATATGAATAGAAAAAATGTGTAGGCTCCCCAAATTTATCATTTTTAAATTTAAAGCCATACTTCCCATAATCAGAATCCTTGCAAGATGTAACCTCGATAATGTTTCCACAATTATCATAAGATATATAATTATTTTCGTTTTCACTATTATATGTAGATTTTATTTTATCATTGAAAAAATTATAATTAAAAAACTGTTCATATCTTGTATTTAACTCTTCATTAATCCCATTTGATTCAATTTTTTCAATATCATTCCCATTATAGTATATTTTTTGTCTTAAAACTCCATTATTAAACTCTTGACTATCAATAGATGAATTTTTAGAAAGTACTAAATATTGACTATTATCATTTTTATTTACTATTTTAGTTTGACATTGGACTCCGTTAATATCATATTTATATATTTTTTGAACACCATATTCATTTTGCTCAAGCAATATTCTCCCTTTCAAGTCCAAGCACTTAATTTCATATCCTTCTTTATGTGCTGATATAGGATGTCCATTATCATCAAATTTTGCATATTTATTTCCTTCAATAACATTTATCAATACATCATAATTCTCTCTGTCAATACTATAATTCTTAATAAAATATGAAAGATTATCAACAAATAAGTCACCATCTGGTGAAATAATCTCAGTGTAGTAACCAGTTCTCGAATTAATAGAATTAAAGAGAGTAGAATAATTATCAGTATAAAACGAAATCGGTATTGTAACGTTATTTTCAGTAGTTAAGCGTGCATTTTTTACATAAACGTGTTTTGTCCCATCACTATAAAATAGAACATAATTTTCACAATTATTATTCTGATTTTTAAATAAAGACATAAAACTTAATTGTAAATCTTTTTCTGAAATATAATTAGTTTCATTAATTATAATATCAATATAATCATTTGAATTTCCAGTTGTTGTATAACTAATTTTACTAATTTTTTCTAAATTCGCAGTATGAATTCCATCAGATATCATTATTTTATTGATTGAACTATAATATAAACGCATATCTGATATTTTAATATATTTTGTATTATCATTTTCCAAAAATTCAACTTCGATTTTTTTGATTGAATCATGTGTAATAGTTATTGGTATTCTAATTTCTTGCCAACCATCAATTAGAGAATTATCAAATCTCGCATAACTAACATCAGGTGGTGTATTATTTTGGGAGGTTACGCTCAATTTTATTAACGGATTATTAACTTGTGATAATACCTTTAACCAAATGCTAACAGTATAGTTTAGATAATCAGGGCAAACATTTTTTCTATAATCATTTAGAAAACTCAGCCTACCGTCCATTAAACCACCATTTTCTGTAGAGATAATATCTCCTGTATTGATCAAAAAAGATTTTATAGTATTAATTTTTTCAGCACTATTCCCTCCATTTTCGTTTAACATTGAACGACCTGGCATTTTTTTAAGCGTCCTTAAATCTTGATTGTATTCATCAAGTGATTCAAGGATTGAAGAAGTAAAACCTAGTGCATTATTATAATACAATAATTTAATACTTTTTTCATTAACAACTTCTGTCAATCCTTGTCTATATCTAAATTGATTAAATCTTAACAAATTAATGCCATAATTGTTCATTCCATCACAGATTCTTATTACTTCATTATATAGCTTTTCTCCTAAATAATTATTTTCGCCACAATAAAGATCATTCCCACATTGTATACATGAACTTTCCTTCATTATTTTCTCTAGCTCTGCATAACCTATATTTATTGCGGATACTTTATCACTTGAATAATAAAATCTAAAACCTGACCCATCATCTAAAGAAACAGCATATTGTAACTTATCGTTTTCATATTTAAAACCTATAAGTGGTTTTTCTGTATCATCAACCACTTTTGATATGGACTTTAATATACATTCTTCATAATAATACTTAATTTTATATTTTAAAACATTTCTAACAATTACACTTACTTGCGAAAGTAATTCATTATTATATTCAAATAGAAACTTTGAATCTGGTGTTCTTGAATCATACATAGCAATAATTTTGTTATCATTATAAACAAAATTCTTCTCGATAGATGAATTTTCACAGGATACTGTTTTTGTCAATCTATTATTAACAAAATGCATTGTATTTCCCGCAACATCTGATATTTCGCAATGATCAATAAATATTTCAAATTTCATTCCTAAGCCGGAATTATCGTAATATACATTATTAGATAACATTTCAAACTCTATTATTTTGCCAAAGCCATCTATATAATAATACTTATCATTACTAAAAAAAATAAATTGCTGGATATTTAACTTCCAACCCTCTCCAACTGAACTATTTTCACCATTTAATGTTGAATAATGAGAATTATAAATATGTGATAATGTTATTTCATATGATTCTAAGCCTATATTAGCATCTTGATATTCATACAACAAACGTCCAGTGTATATGTTTACTTTAGCGCTACCCACTTTGCAATTATAACTTAATTCAGTTTGATTAATCTTACTATTATCCATAAAATATCAACTTTCTCCTTTTATTGTATTCTTAGTGAAATCAAAACACATTTTATCAATCAATTATTAATTATTCTATTCTCCATCCCAATTCTTTTAAAACCTTAACGACAACATCGCTATCTTTAATATGCTTTACTTTTGTTTCACTACAACATAATATATCTCTATTGCCTCGTCCAGAAATAAAAATAGCATCTCCAGCACTAGAATTAATAATTGTATCCCTAATAGCTTCTTCTCTATCAACAATAATCTTTGATTCAATAGTTTCATCTAAATAGCTCTTAAGTTCTTGGCAAATATCCAGTGGGCTTTCTTTACCACTATCACTTTCAGTAAAACATACATAATCAGCATACCTACTTACAAGATTAATCGCAAACCTTTTTGCTTGATGATGCTTTTCAATAAATTCATTTGACTTAAATCTATCATCCCAAGTTCTAAAACCAGATCCTATTGCACCGAGTACTACTTTAATATATTTAATTTCGTTGTTATCTTTATACTCTTTCAAATTTTCAAATACTTTTGGCAAGTGATTATCTATAACTATTATTCTTCCATTAGCTTTGTATAATTCTGCTCTACCAGGTACAACTATATTTTTTATTGTCTTGCTAAAACCTTTCTCATCAAATAAATCTATAGATTTTATAACAGTTAAAGCAGTTAATATATTCATAGCATTATGAAACATACAAAGTTTAGTTGATAGTTTTATGTCTTCTTCTTTTGCTCTAATCTTTAGTTCTAAGCCATCTAATGTGTTTTTGCAATCATATAATAAGTAGTCAACATTATCAACACCATATTTTTCTTGAATAAATCTATTAGTACATACAAAAGTATTTTGATTTTTGCTTAATTCAAGAAAATCGTTCAATAGTTCTTTACTGTAATTTTGAAAGCCAAAAATACATTGGCATTGTTTATCTATGTTTGTAAAAAAGGATTTCTTAATATAAACATATTCTTCCTTTGTATATCTCTCCAAATTATGAGCTGGTAATAAATTAGTTAGAACTCTGACATCAAACGGAAATCCTTGGAAAATGCCTTTTTCTAAAGAAGATTCATTTATTTCTAAAACTAAATATTCAGCTTCACATTCATTTGCCTCGTTTACAATACTTAGCAGTGAGTTCTCATCTCTACACGCAATTTCATATGCTGTATCGCTACGAGCCAGACTTGCAGGTGAATCAACCATTATACTACTATATAAAATTGATTTCTTTCCAAGTTCCTTCAAATATTTATGAATAATATACGCAGTGGTTGATTTACCTGCACTACCAGTTATACCGATTATTTTCAAATCATTAATATCGTATCCTTTTTTTGGATTATTATTCACATAATTGATATCTATCGGTCTTACCTCTTTACCTTTACTCTTTGTTTCTATAAATTCTGATAATTTCATTTTCTTACCTCCTAATCATCTGGATCAGTTGATTCAATATTATATGCATTAATTTGAATTTTTTTCATAGTATTACCATTTTCTCTACTTTCCATTCTTATTGTTATAGGAAACATCGTAATACTAGTTTGCGATAAATCATGAGTCCCTTGAACGCAATAATAAAGGTAATTATCTTCAATCCTATACAATACATTAACATGAGAAGGGTATGAATTATAAATTACTACATCCGTATTATCTACTATTTCTTCACAAAGATAATCACTTTCACTTATTGTATCATTATATGAAATAACATCAACCGTTTCATTTACTACTACACATGTTGCATCATCAATATAACGTTTAACAGTAACAGTAAAACTCTTTTGATCTGTCTCATCATATATTTTATGAATATTGGCTAATAAGTAGATGTAAGCATCAGCTTGTAATCTATAAATATGTATTACATTCCCATCTCTAGTAAATGCATTTGTATCACCTGTGACAGATGGCCAATCAATAGTTGAACCACAAAAACCACGCGTAGGAAGAACAAAATCTCTAAACACTTCATTAGATAATGTTAGCAAATATTTATCCCTTGCAAGTATTTGAGCTGAAGAGATTACATGCATAGCCATCAAAGAATCAAAAATTTGATAAGTATTCTCACTAATCATATTTCCTATTATTGAATTCATACTCTCAGCATTTAATGGGGTTCCCTCTTCAGCAACAGGTAAATCATTTCTGATTTCTTTTACTAAGAGATTAATTATCTCTCCGCTATCATCTCTTGTAACTTCTTCTACTTCCAAAATCTTTTTGTTTAAATTAATTCCTCTTCTATTAACAAATTGACTCATTTCTAATTTTTCCTTTCATATTATTTCAAATGACTAAGAAACTATGTTAACAACGCAATTAACACCAAAACTAGTACTAATTGTGCCAACTAATAAGCCTATTGGATTTTTCCTTGCTAAACATAGTAATTCAGGATATTTATCACCATCAATAATAGTGACTTCAACAGTTTTTAGTACCATTTTATCGTTATCAGTAACGTAATTAACAAACCAGTTTTCCTATTTTCATCTACCTCATTTAAATATATTTCGTCCTTAACAGTTAATACAGTAACTCTATCAGGGTTTTCATCTCTAGCAATAATAATAATAGTAGCAGCATTCAAAGAAATAGAGCAAATAGCAAATAATGCGATTACGCTAAAAAACGAATAATAATTATTTTCAGCAAATATTTTTTCTCATTAAACTCATATAATTATTTTATCATATAAATTCAGTCTAATCAATATAAGCACCAAAATGATTATTTTATCTATTATTATTTCATAATATATACAAAAAATCCCTATTTAAACTATAGCGACCTGTTACTGAATATAATATTTTGTAACTCTTGTTATGTTACATCTAACTTCTTATTACGAAGTAATAAGAAATCTAACTTACTTATAGTTTTTAGTGTTCCCAGACCGATTCGTTAAAACGTAGACACTCTCAACTGTCTATTGCGACGTAAGTGAAACGCACTCTAGAAAACAAATCATATTATTAAATAATATACCTATATTATACCATAAAAAATAGCCTAGAAATAGGCTATCATTACAAATGATGTCATTGCTGTATTTAATTATTTTTTAAATCGTGTAAAATCATTTTAAATCGTGTAAATCGTGTAAATTTTGCGTACAGTCGATTACGTTTGCGTACATTAATTTTACTTTGCGTACAGTTTGTGTACAGCAACTTTAGCTTTTATATATTTCGTATCATTATTGTAAATGGTAAAATAAGTTTATAGAAAAATGGTAAGATAATATTTTATAATTATGGCAATTAAGATTTTATAAAAATGGTAATTTAAGTTTTATAAAAATGGCAATTAACTTTTTATAATTTCGGTAACTTAATTTTTATAATATGTTTATAGGACTATTTGTTCTATAAACTTTTTTTATTATAATAAATGTAAAGTTTGAAGAATAAGGAGGTGTTATTTTATGAATACAACTTTAAACTTTGCATTAAATATTCGGAGAAAGGAGGAAGTAAAAATTAATATTAGTGAATATGCAAGAATTAATGATATTTCTTGGCCAACTGCTAAAAAGAGAGTAACTGGTCATTTGCCTAAAGAAAGAAAAAAGCGTAATACATGTATTGATCAATATTTAGAAATCATAAAAGAAAAAAGAGATAGATATTTGTGCTCAGCTAAATCGATTTATGATTTTATTAAATCTAAGGGTTATACTGGTTCTTACGAAACAGTAAAGCAATTTATTAATAAGTATAATAAAGAGCAAATTAAAGCTGCTACAGTTAGAGTATTAACTACACCTGGTTTACAAGCACAAGTTGATTGGAAGGAAGAGATTACACTGAAATTTAGAAATGGAGATACTATTAAGTTTAATATATTTTTATACATTTTATCTTTTTCTAAATTTAAATATATTGAATTTACTACTGATAGAAGCCAAGCAACGTTGTTTAAATGCATGTGTAACGCGTTTATTTATTGCGAGGGAATACCTAGTGAAATATGGTTTGATAATATGAAAACAGTAGTGAATATTCATAATCCGAATACTGGCGAAGTAATATTTAATAAAGATTTTTCTTCTTTTGCTACGCAACTTGGTTTTAAGCCTATTGCTTGTCAAGCATATAGACCCAAAACTAAAGGTAGAGTAGAAAATCTTGCAAAAGTTATGGATAGATTAAAAGTTTATAATGATGAACTAGAAAACGAAAAAGAATTAAAAGAAAGAATAGTTATATTTAATATTGAATTAAATAATGAAATATCACAGGCAACTAATGAAAAGCCCATGATTTTATTTAATGAAAAAGAAAAAGAGCATTTACAAAAAATAGTTAATCAAAATATCATAGATACTTACCAAGAATTGCAAACTAGAAAAGTATCACATGAATCAATGATTAATTATAATAATTGTAAATACTCCGTACCAACATCTTATATTGGTAAAACAGTTACTATCGAAGAAAAAGATAACTATTTGCTTATTTATTATAGCAAACAATTAATAAATAAGCACGAAATTACTAACAATAAGTTTAATTATTTAAGAAATGATTTATTTGAAGTATTAAAATCAGATGCCTATAAAAGTAAAAGTGATAGTTTTATTAATGCAAAATGTGATGAGTATTTAAAAAATTTAGATTGTATACAATCAGGAGAAAAGAAAAATGATAAATAGATATTCTGATCTTCCAATATTACTCTCAAAATTAGATAAATATAATTCTTTATTTAGTAATTTAAATAACAAGCCTTATCACATTTCACAAAAATCAAAAAAACTACAAGTAACATCTAAAAATAGCCCTTATGTTATTTATAAAGCTATTTACGAATTAAAGATTGAACTATATAGTTATAAAATATCATTGGAGGAAATAATTGACACAATAGATGAATTTAATGAAAGGATAGACAATGAGTAAATTAAATCAATTAGAAAATAATTTAGAAATATTAGGATTAACGAAATTTAAAGAACAATTAGAATATTCATTATCAAAACAAGCGCTTGATAATCAAGCATATATTGATGAACTATTATACTTAACACAAGCAGAACTTGATTTTAGGGACGAAAGAGCAAAACAAATTAACATAATGATATCTAACTTTGCTATGAGAAAAGATTTAAAAGATTTTGATTTTACTTTTCAACCTACAGTAGATAAAAATAGAATTAATGATTTATTGACATTAAGATTTATTGAAAGAGGGGAAAATGTATTATTTCAAGGTTTACCTGGAACTGGTAAAACAATGTTATCATGTATTATTGGTAAAGAAGCTGCATCAAATAGAATATCTACATATTTTATTACTTGCAATGATTTATTAATTGCTTTGAGAAAAGCTAAATTTGAAAACAAATTAGATCAAGTAATGAAAAAATATAATAAATATAAACTACTTATAATAGATGAAATAGGATTTCTTCCATTATCAAAAGATGATGCAAATATGTTCTTTCAATTATTATCTCAAAGATATGAAAAGAAATCAGTGATAATAACAACTAATGTACCATTTTCGAAATGGGGTGAAACATTTAATGATCCAGTTATAGCTACAGCTATACTCGATAGATTACTACATCATTCGCATATCTTTCAAATAGATGGACCATCTTATAGAACAAAAGACATATTATAAAATAAAGACTTTGAGGAGTCTTTGTACTCTTCAAAGTCTAAAATTTAAATTGCCATTTTTATAAACTTTTAATTGCCATTTTTATAAAACTTAAATTACCATTTTTATAAAATCTTAATTGCCATAATTATAAAATATTATCTTACCATTTTTATAAAATATTTTATTGACATTTACAGATGAAAAGAATATTGCCTCTATATTTTTCTTTTTGGTAATACTTTGATGCCAGTATCTGATATGACATTGGATTATTATATGTTGTTGCCCAAGCACCTGTATTATATTCATCTTCAAAGAATAATGATATTATTTCTAATATTTCTAATAATTCATTTGTGTAAAATGATGTATATTTCTTTATATCTAAATATAAATCAATGTTTTCTTCATATATTTGTTTAGGTGAATAATTAGTATTTAATATAATAAATAGTTTTAATAACTTGTGAATTGGAAATGGAATACTCTTTCTTTCTAATTCTTTTTCCAATAATAAATAATTTTTTCATATTTACCTCTTCTTATTTACTTCGGCATAATCTTTATAAAAAATATTAAATCTCTTTCTTTAAAGAAATCTTCAAATACTAATAATTATTTGTTTAAGTATATCCATTTTCACTTGATTATTGTATTTGTTTTCAGTAATTATGGAACAATTATTTATCTCATCACAATACTTTTGCTTTACCTCATTAGGTAAAAACTTTTTCAAATTTAATAAATTAGCCCATAGAGATCCATTGCCATCACCAACACTACATTTTTTTAATTTCATATTATTAAGAAGAAAACGATTATGACTTATTTGATTCCTTAGTTCTATGATTGCTTCAAAATCATTGTTAGTCCAATTGCCATCATTTTCTTGATAGTCAAATAAACTATTTCTATCATCATTTAACTTTTTTATTTGATTAAATAGTTGCCCTAATGTTAGTTCATCTAACCTGTTGAATAATTCCCCTTGACCATTCTTTATTAGATCAATCCATTCAACATCGTCTAGATTATTAGAATACTTATTTGCTATATAAGCTCTAATTGATTCTTCTAAAATACCAATAAATTTGTAAATGACTCTCCTAATTCTTTTATCATATCTGAATGTGGAAGCAATTTCTGAATACGTTACTTTTCTACCAGTTCTACTTTCTAAAAATAAGCGAACATAATTATGTTCATCAATTCCACGATGCTTAAGATAGAATAGGCTTTTTTGTTTTTCTTCTTCAGTAATTATTATATTATTCCAAAATTCTTCTTTCGTCATTAATATAAGTGATAGACATCATTCATTTCTTTTAACACTTCAAGAAGTATAGAAAATGATGCTTTTTCCTCGTTTTTCTTTAAATACATATTTTTCTTTTCTAAATATCTTCCTTTTGCTTCCACCCACAAATTGTTGCTTTTTAATAATTTGATTTTTGTTTTATATCCTCTTGAATCCTTTACTTGATTCCAATAATATAGACCACTTATTTTATTATATTTTAGTTTTAAATAATCACCATTATATCCTTCACACATAATGGCAACATCAAATGAAAAATGAAGTCTATTATCATATATAAGTTTTGATGTTATAACTGAAGTTGAATTCTCTGGTGACTCAAAACCAAGAGTAGGATTGGCTTCATTAAATGCTTTCATAAATAAATCCTTAATTTTTTTGGGATTATCTATTAACCCTTGTTTATCCTTTTGAATTATTAAGTTATAATCTAAATCATATTCACCAGTTTCTCCGTTTTTCGTGAGAATATTTAAACTTCCACTGCCTATTAGTTCAAATTGAAAAGTAAAATACTCTCTTAGACTACTTTGTTGAACGTTTTTTATTATACGTTCACATGCACAACGTAGTTCTCTCTTTTCCTCATTTTTAGTTACAAATTTATACATTTTTCTTCCTCTATATTAAAATATTCCAATAGCCCTTTTTAGTTGATCCCTTATGTTCTATTATTCCATCTTCTTTAAGTTTTTTAATATACTTTTGGACCATTGTCTTTTTTAGTCCTAGAATGCTCATTAACTCTAAAGTTGTAATATTTGGATTATTCCTCATTTCTGATAAGATATCATCCATGTGCTTTTTTGACTTGCTCACTTTTCCTTTATTTTCTTGCTCACTTATAGTAATTTTGTGAGTAAGAATTCGATTATAAACAATAATTACTTTAATATAATCTTTTTCAATAATAAAGGCGCTCTTTCCATATGTATCCACAATTTTGTTTACTCCTCTTCCAGATCTTTCACTAATTCTTAATTGAAGGAAAATATTAGCAAGTTCTAAACATCTAGGTTTACTTTTGCCTTCATAAAAACCTTCTAGCGTTTGACCATTTGGAAGAGAACCATATGATAAAATATCAATTCTGTCAGAGAATACTGAGATCATTGGGGCACTAAATTCTAGCCAATCATTATGTATAAAAGCATTTAATACAGCTTCTCTTAATGCTTTTGTATCAAATAAAGGAACTTCATGTCTCTCAACAACTCTATTCGTTTCATCTGCCTGAATTATATTAATAACATCACAATACTCTAAGACTTTATCTATTGCATATAGTAAGCATTGATTTCCAAATTCTTTAACAGAATATAAATTATCTGATTTTTTTGTTCCTTTAAATACCGATACTCTCACTGGAATATTGTTTTCATCAGCAAGCAAGAAAGCTAATATATTATACTTTTTGGTATTGGGAACATAAAATGATAAATTGTCTCTAAATGTTTTTTCATTAAGTATGATGTTTTTACTTGCATAATACACAAAAAGCTTATTGAAAGAAAGATTTTGTTTAGGCGATTCACTGTTTATTATAGTTTTATCAACATTATTTAACTTTGCCCATAGTTCAGCTTCGATTTGAGGATACTTTCTTAATAGTTCTTTACTTGATCCAATTCGAATAAATCTTTCTTTATTGAATTCTGTTGGAACTATTCTTGCAGCAGGTATAGTTAAACACACAACTCTTTTATCATCAATAATCAATTCCTGAAAAGTATAATTTATTGAAGGAGATAAATTCCTAGATAGAAAATGTTTAAGTGCTTCTCCTTTTTCTTCTTTATCTTCATTGAATATAGTTCCTACAATTTCATGTGTTGTATCATCAATACCCCAAATCATATATGCATAATTCTTAGATTTTAATGTTGCAGAATTTGATAGTGCTGAAATGTATTCACCAATTTTAACTCTATCATACCAATTTTCTTTTAATTCGACACACTCTACTTCATTTTCTATAGATATTAATTCTTTTAGAAACATTTCATCCATTTTTATTTCCTCTTTTCTTGCTTATATTTTATCAAAAAGTGAGCAAGAAATCAATAAAATAGAGCAAGAAATTTTTATTTCTAAAATAATACTACGTTAAGAATCATAAATTAAATCAGTTATATTGTCCATTCCTTTCTGCACTAATACAATAGCATTAATCAATAAGCAAAAAAAGCGTTACAATTTTTTAGGGTATTTAAAATAACTTGGGGTCACCCCATGCTAGTTGAAAGGTGTTTTTTTAACATATTAAAAATCTCTTTATATGATGTAATTTTTGTGTTAGCTAAAAATACATATAAAGAGATTTACATGAATTATGATACCATAAAAATATTGTACTTGGAACACTTGAATATTATTTGTATAAATCATTATTTATTTATATAAGATAATTTAAACACCAGTAATTCTTTGCAAATGTCATTAAATTATTAGAAAAATAATCATTTACTCCTTTTTTTACTAATAAAACAAATTTATTAAGCAATAAATACAAAGATATTGATAAACTCGATTTTATTTCAACAGTATTTAACAGATCATTTCAATAGTCATAAAGTAACGCAATAAGAATATTCTAGTTAGCATTAATAACTAATGAAAAAGGTATAACACAGAATAGTGTTATACCTTTATTAAGTGACCCCAAACAACTTGAAAGGATGTAAAACCCCAAGTTATTTTAAATCACCATTTTCCCTAAGACGTTGACTTTTATTCTTTAATAATAATTTTTAATACATAAAGATTATTATCTTCAGTACTACTAGGTCTAAATTGAATTTGTAATTTAGTTTGGTCTTCTAAATTCCATTCGTACCAAATTGCACCAGAACCAAATTCAGCAATAGGCTTTCCTAATATTTCAACAACTTCTTCAAAAGTCATATCTACTTTTATTAGTTCAGCTTTTGATGCTTCTGATACGTTTTCTGGATCACATTTATCGTTCACTACTCGTCCCTCACTTCCATGATTGAATACCCAAGGCTCAATTTTAATGAATTTAAATTCATCATCAAATACTACTTTATATGGGTCATTTGTATCTGTATGAAAATTAAATCTCTTTTCTTGTGTAGTTGTTGTAAATGATGTTGGAAAACCAGTTATTTTCATAATTTGGTAAACATCCATACCTTCAGCAAGTTCAAGAATAGACTCGTTAGTAGGAACGACATTTTCAAAGATTTCTACTTTGGTTACTCCTTCTTCATCTGACATTTCAGCAATAATAATCAATTTATCATCAAACTTTATAATTCTAAAATGTTTAAATGATATCATTGTATAATGCTTATAGAATAATTCAAATTCTATCAATGACATTTTTAAAATATCTTCTTCGATTTTGTTTATTTCTTCTTCTAAATTCATATCATCAAATTCTTCACTAGTTCTTACTTCACTCATATTGGCACTTAAAGAAGAGAGTCTATGTGCAACAACTTCGCTTGTAATAGTTTCATTAGTTAATTCATTATTTTCAATATTATTGTTGTCTTCGCTTATATTGTCTTCTTTTATTTCTGTATTAACATGCTCATTATTAGTGTTTTTATCTTCAGCATTATCAACGATTGAATCATTAAACTTATTTTTGTTTATATCTTTAGAAAAAGCAACATCACATCCAACCATCATTATAAGCACTATCATCATTAATAAAATACTTGCTATCTTTTTCATAATGTCACCTACTTTACATCTATACTAGCCACAACATATTCGCCATTTACTAAATGATAATTAATAAAAACTATATTGTTACTAGTTGTTTCATATTGTTGTATTAAAGTACCAGAACCAATATCTAAACCAGCACTACCTAAAGTTTGTACAACTTCATAATATGACATACCAATTTCTAAATCTCCAATATCATCTAAATCTACTAAAGAGATAGAAGGATTTGCTACACCCAAAGTACGCATATTCTCTGGTTCAGTATACATTGTATTCCAAGGACTTACAGCAAAGAATCCAAGGAAAGTATCATAATCTCCCCAATCACAATTAGAAGGATCAATAATTAAATCATACGAATCATCATATCTTCTTACAAAATCAGTTCCAGGCTTATGAGACCAATAACCATCAGAATCTTGCCTATACCAATGATAGTCCCAGTCATCTGAACAAGCAACTAGTGCAACTTTATATGTTCCTTCAGGGCACTTTGCAAATTTATCAATCGGAGTAAATATTAAATTAGTATTAAATATTTGATTATATTTGACAAAATCATTATGAACCGCAGTATACATAGCGTCATAATCACTATAATCATATGTCATACTTTCTGAATATTGTCCTGGCTGTTGTTTATACCATAAAGTATTAGTTCCAGGTATTACTTGACTATTTAATGCATAATTATAGCAATTATTGTTATCTTCAACTTCATCATCCCATAATAATGGATTATAATCAAGTTCATAACCAGACATAGGCAATGTGACAAAGGCATCAACAAATACTTTTACTCTAGGATTATATAGATAATTTCCTGTAATATATAATGTATTACCTACAGAGCTTGTATAAGCAAAAATATTTCCCCAATAATCTATCTCTCCTCCTTGTGATATACTCCATGAGTAGTATTGTAGAATATTAATAGGAACTATTTCATCACTTAAATCGATTGGAGTATATACACCAGCACCTATAGTCATTGATGTATAAATATTAATAGGAGCATTAGAATATGTTAACGTATCATTTAAAATATTAAATGTTTTACGATAAACAACACTTGGATCTTCTTTTAATATAGCATATATAGTGACATTAGTATTAGAAGTAACTGATTTTGCTAAAACTGTTCCATATTGCGTTACTAATGCCACATCATCATCACTCGAATACCAATCATATAATAATCTGGAACTTGGTTCTAATAAAGTATTACCATTCATTAAATATATACATCTTGTGAAACCTTCTGTAATATTATAATTATTATAAGAACCATTATTTAATAAAACTTCACTACCAGTTGTGTATCCTTGATTTGGCATTGGATCAGCAACCAAAGTGCCATCCATATTTACATTAGTATTAATTAATCTTCTTAAATTAAGATTCAACGAGCAGTTTATATTATTAGTATATCCAATATAATATGTACCTTCATCAAGTATTAAAGTAGTATTGTAACTATCCTCATCAGATGTTAGATTAACTTGAAGAATTGAAGAAAGGCTATAATGATTTACACCAATATCATACCCTGGATCTTTGTTTAACTTAAATATAAATAATTTAGTACTATTAAAGCATCCAGTATTAGAATTAAGCTCAATTTTTATTTTTGATTTATGGCTAATATCTACTTTCTTAAAATATGAGGCTTCAGTTTTATAACTAAATACATTAGTAGGAGTTGAAGTAGCTAAAGTATTTAAATAATTAATACTCCTCTCATCAACATTAGATACTAAAAATTGTAAAGAATTATAATCATTTCTTGGAACAGTTATTTCAATATAATATGTTCCTTTTTCAGGTAAAAATACATATAACTCATTCTCTTTTACATTAGAACTGGCTGGATAAGTTAAGCCACTTACAGAATATCTATCAAGTGGATTCGTTAAAGTAGAATCTGTATATACTTTTATAGCACCTTCTGGATAAGTAGCATTATTGCCAGCATCAAGTTTAAATTTGAATAATTTTTCGCCATAAGTATTATTAAAACTCACTACACAATGATAGTCATTATTACCTGTTAAATGCAAATTTGACAAAATATTTAGATTTGTATTAAATGTAGCATTTAATGTTACAGGCCAAGTAACTTGATATGATGTAGTAATATTACCACTATCAGTAGCATTAACATAATTAACTCTTAAGTAATATGTACCAGGTTTTAAATACGTTGTAATTGTTCCTGTACAATTATTATTTGTCATAGAAGGCACGATTGAATTTTGTAATATCATATCATCATTGTAAAAACCCATATTTACAGGAGATAAAGCACTAGATATAAATGTATATGATTTTGCACATTCAATATTGATTTCATAAATAACATCATTTCCTGCATTTATATTTTTTGTATCTGAAGAAAAAGGTGTACTACAATTTAAACTAATTATATTATCTTGATATGTTATATAAACAACATCACTATCATAAGTAATCGTAGGAGCGTATGCAACATTATTTATACTTCGTTCATTTGTCCAAAAATCACTATCGCCTGGATCACTATTATTGTACTGAAGAATAGCAGTGCCACTAGGTTTATGATACCAATAACCATTTTCGGAATTATAATACATAAAATGATAATCCATACTTCCTTTTCTAACACATATCAATCTATCATTAACAATATTAGTCGGCATACTATCATGAATTGTAACATTTGTCATTCCAATGTTTTCCAAATCGGTTTTGACAAAATTTGAAAAGTTTTGAATTGTCATACTAGAAGTAAATACACCACCAGGATATCCAGAAAAATTTCCTGGTTGATATTGTATATAAGTACCGTCACTAGTCGTAGTTGAATAGCATTTAGGGTACTCTTTTCGATTAATTGCAAACGCGTAGCAATTATAATAATAATACCTATCTGACCACTGTCCATATACAGTGCTATAAAGTAAATTATATCTTGTTAAGCTATTAACCCAATAATCGTCAGCATCTATTCCATAGTAATTATTAACAAATGCTTTTATATTATTAGCGAGTTCTTCTGTTCCAGAAAAATCATAGAAAAATACATAGTTTGGATTGTCCTCAATAATTTGAACTGTTTCAAAAATAAAATCTTTCAAAGAATCTTCATCATCAAAATTCGCCAATATTTCAACGCCGTTTCTTTTTATAAGATTATACAATTCATCTTTAGACAATTCAGTCAACAATTCCCTATCCTGTAAAGCTTTTACGTTATTTAATGAATTATTAACTATGCACAATAAAGAGAAAAGAGTAAAAACAAAAACAAATATACTTTTTTTAATAATTTTATTCATATTTCTATTTAACACTCCATATTTCTTTATTTATTAACTCAATAACTTGTTCATAAGTAATATTTTGTTTTTTATTATTAATTTCCGGAAATAATGCGGATTTTAACACCTTACCTTTATAATACGAATAGTAATCGGAATCACATGTATATTCTATTTTCAAAACTGCATACCCTAATATATGTGTTTCATTCTTAAAAATTATAGATATAAAAGTAGTATAACTATTTTCTTCTTTTTCTTTATTATGATCCATATACCAACTCGTTTGTTCAGAATCTATTTCTTTAGATTTCGCCAATTCATATAGTTCTAATGATCCATTATCAACATCAATTTGTGCTTTTGTTATACCATTTTTGAAGAAAAACTTTATAGGATATCCATGAAAACTATTAATAGCAGGTGTATATTTATCATCAATATTATTGATAAACTCAACAAGTTCAAAATCATCATTTATTATAATATTATCGATTTCCACATTTTTATTCTCACTATTTCTTTTACTTTCATTTACATCTTTACCACTCATCGATGCTAACTCGCTTGTCAAATAATCATATTGTTTGCCATCATTTCCATCCAATTGTTCTCGATTGGTTTCCACAAGATTTTGTTTACTCTCTAAGTTGACTTTACTATCAACAGACATATCATTCGTTTTATCATTTACTTGTTTTTTCCCACATCCAATTAAGAGAAAACAAAGTAACGCAATTACAACAAATACCATTTTTTTCATCAACTGTACTCCTTTCGTAATATACTATAATCAACAACGATTACACTTTTATTATATTATAATTTCATATAAATGAAAATATTTATTTAAAGCAAGTTATAAAAAATATTTCTTTTTTTATTCATTATATTTTCAATTAAAACCTTTGTAGTACAATACAAGAATTAGAAATCTTATAATTCCAATCTTGTTAAATTCATTAGTCAAACTCCTTCTTATGGAAGTAATAGGAATTTAAATATACTCATATATTTAATCAATTATAAAAAAATAATATTTCTAGGCTATCATTCCGAATGATGTCATTGCTGTATTTAATTATTTTTTAAAATCGTGTAAAATCATTTTAAATCGTGTAAATCGTGTAAATTTTGCGTACAGTCGATTACGTTTGCGTACATTAATTTTACTTTGCGTACAGTTGCGTACAGCAACTATAGCTTTTATATATTTTGTATTATTATTGACTATTACTTCATAATTAACTGCTTTATAACGGTTTCGTACTATGGCTAAATACCCCTTAAAATGAAAAAAATGACACAAATTCTTGTATCATTTTAGTCTATTCAATATGGTGCCTCTAGTCGGATTTGAATAGCAATTAATTATTTTCAAATCATGATTAACTCTTTTATTATATTTTACTTTTTTATCTTCATTATAAATGTGACAATAATAGCATTGGAATTATTAGAAATTTACTAAAATTCTAATGCTATTATTAATTTCTATAATAATATAATATCAACTTTATTAGTTAAAAAATCGATAATATTTATATGCGTAATTCCATTATTAGATGTATCTTTTTTATCTAATGAAAAAACATATTTTGGCGAATTATCTTTTATTTTACTAAACACTCCATATTCTCTTTTAAAAGTACTATCAGTATTAATCAAATAAGCAACTTGAATTAGACACTTCTTTTTATTTTTTATTGCTACAAAATCTATTTCTCCATCATCCATTTTCCCATATCTCACTGAATACCCACGAAATAGTAGTTCATTAAAAATAATTCCCTCTAATGCAAAAGTATCATCCAATTCTAGAATATTACCTAAAGCATTCCTAATTCCAGAATCTACAGCATAATACTTTTTTGTTCCATTTAACGCTTCTTTTCCCTTTAAATAATAAGGTTTACATTCAATCATAAAATAACATTCTTCAAGATATTTTGCGTAATTGTTGACAGTTTCAGAAAACTTTTTTTGCACATCTCTTGGTAATGTATTTTTTAAATACTTTGCAATTGATAATGCAGAAAATGCTTTTCCTGTTGTAGAAATAATATATTTTGATACATTTTCAAAATCTTTTTTACTAATTCTTTTATGAATGCCATACACATCTTTTTCAATTATCGAATCGTATAGGCCAATTAAATAATCTCTAATACCATCTTCATCAACTTCTTCATATTGTTGTGGCATACCACCAAATTCAATATATTTTTCAAAATCATTTTCGCTTATTTCAATATTATTTAAATGTTTAAATTCTAACGTTTCAGCATATGTAAAAGGATAAATCTCAAATTCTTTACATCTTCCAGTGAGTTTATCTTGCATGGAGCCATGAAGTAATTTTGAGTTACTACCTGTAACAAACAAAGAACAGTTGTAGCTAACCCTTACTGATGCAATAGCTTCTTCAAATTTTTTTATATGTTGTACTTCATCGATAAAAATGTAATATTTTTCTTGATCTTTTATTAGTGAATCGAGTTTTTTTTCTAATTTTATTCTTGTTGTAATCCCTTCTCCCGATTTACCCTCAAGGTCGAAAAAAATAATGTGATTAGAATTAATTCCAGATTCTTTAATCTCGCTAATTATTTGCAATAATATTTCTGATTTTCCACATCTACGAATTCCTGTAATGGCCTTAATATAATTTGAATTGTAAAAAGGTCTAATTTTACTTAAATAGTTTTCTCTTTTAATTATTTTCATACGAAAATTATATCAAATTATTGTTGGAATATCAAGTATTTTAATAAAATTCCAACGATAATTATGTTTTTGTATTTGAACATTTTTCAATTTTTACTCTCTTATATTTTATCTTTTACAAAAAAATTAATATACCACTATATATTATACTTCTTAATAGTTTTAACTGTACCTTAGATATCAAATGTTAAAGAAGAGCTATTTAATGATTTCAAAATAAAAGAGTCAGATGATCCGACTCTTGTAGTGAATAATTATATTAAATACTTTAATGATGAGAGACCATCATATGCGTTAAATTATTTAACGCCGAAACAGTTCACTGAACTGTTTTACCCCTCTAGTTAATAAAAGTG
>JAZLLM010000058.1:0-5624 GCA_045598145.1 Bacilli bacterium
ATTTAATTATAATAACAAAACATATAGTTATATAAGAGATAATATGGGTAATATTATATCAATAGTAGAAGATGGTATAGAAATAGTTAGATATGTATATGATGCATATGGGAATATGATAGTATATGAATGTAATCATATAAATAATAGTATGATAATAAATACTGATATAGAATTTATAGGTAATATAAATCCGTATAGATATAAAGGATATATTTATGATCAAGAAAGTGGATTATATTATTTAAGTTCTAGATATTATGATTCTAGTATATGTAGGTTTATATCACCTGATTCAGTAGATTACTTGGATTCAACTACAATCAATGGATTAAATCTTTATGCTTATTGCAAAAATGATCCGGTGAACTACTGTGACCCTTCAGGACATTCTGCTATTTTGATAGGATTATTGATTGGTGCGATTATGGGCATCGCGGCTGGTGTCGGTTATGCAGCATACACAGATTATTCTGATGATAATTCGATTAACGGAAGTATCGGGGCTGAAGCCTATTTAGGTTATGGTCTTTTAGGCGGTGTTATAGGAGGCGCTTTAGGTGCGGGAATAGGATACATATGGCATGCTTTGTCGACATTTGTAGCATCTTCATTTACAATTGGTGGTGGAATTTCGATGAGTGGGGGAGCAGTGGTTTTATCTTCTGGAATTACTATTACTGGTGCTCAAATATTAGAAGGTGCTAGTGTATTAGCAGGTTTAGGTATAATGTTCATGTCTAAGCATCGACCTGGAATGTCAAATAGGCCTCCATTTTCTTGGACAAATCAAGATGAGGGAATTGAAGCTATGAAAAGATTTGGTGGAGATGCGAATAGAGCTGCCGACTACATTATGAATAATCATTTTGACAGTTGGAAATACGGAGCTGGAAATGATAGAAACGTTATAAAAAAATGGCTCGATAGAATTATTAGAAGGATACTAGGTATGTAATATATGAAAATGAAACTTACATTGATTGAACTGGTTAGCTTTGAAGGCATTGATAAATTTGACAATGAGCGAATAGAAGACAGATATATAATTGGATATTTCTCTAATGATTTAATAAAAAATGAAGCTTTAGATTTGTGTAAAAAAAAGAAAAACAAGGATGAGGAAATTATTGTGACTGATTACGAGATTTCATGTTCTCCAAATCAACAGTATGTATATGTTTTATTTTATGAGTATTCTATCTTGAATGATAAACAGTACCAAGATTTTTACGAATATTATGAACCATTAAGTAATTACAAAAAATGCAATGATATGAAAAAAAAGCTTTGTAAAAAGACAAAATATAAAAAAGATTCCAATAAAATTTATGATGGTACGATTGATGGATTCCATATTGAAAAAATAAAAATCAACTATATCTCTCACATAAATTTCCACTAATAATAACATAGTTAAAACACATCATTTCTTATATTCTGCATTTACTTATTGCTATTTTAAATTATCTCGAATCGATTAAAGGTAAAACTCGTAGCATTATAATTGAAATAGATGGTAATCCATTACATTTACAAGGAAAATTACCACTTGGTGCGAAAAAAGGGAATAAAAAATTATGGGAATTGATACTAAAATCAATGCTAGGATAAGGAGGATTAAAAATGATTAATAGTGGTGAGTTATTTAAATATTACTTCTCAAATGATATTAGATGAAAAATCTTTTGGGAAAGTAAATCTGATATCAGCTGCTTGGGCAGGTATAGCAAATGCTGGACTTGATAGTAGGAAAAGGTTTGTCAATTGTAGACAAAATGGCTGGTTTAACAACCGCCGAAAGTATAATTTTTGGAACTATGACAAATAGTCCGTTACTTGGCTTAGGAATGGCTATTAATATGGGAATTTCTAGACATACCTCAGTTTATACCGTTAATGACTTATATAATGATACATTTGGTAAATATAAACAATTAACTTGGAGATGGAAATATGATTTTTAAGCAAAATGTTTTAAAAGAAGAAATAATAAAATTTTTAATTGGGGTTATAGGCGTTCTTATTATTTATATTTCAATGATTGTTATTGGCTTAATAACAGAAGAAAATCCTGAACTTTTGTTATTTAGTTTATCTATTATATTTATACCAATATTAATATTAATGATATTAATTGGATTTAAATATTTGGAATGGTATTGTATATATGATGATCATATTGAAGTTAGAAATATTTATGGCAAGAAAAATTCAGTGTTTTTCAATAATGTTTCTAGTGTTGAAGAAATCGATATTAATTTGACAACTAGAGGAATGAAAAAAGTATTTTACATATTTAATGATGGTAGAAAAAACAATTGCAATATATTTGATGTTAATTCTTGTTATAACAACAAAAAATTTAATTTAAAAATCTATAAAACAAATAAGCTTGAGAATTATATTATTAATACATTGAAATTTAAGGTGAATGGTGAATAAGATGATATTTTTATAATTAGAAATAATTTTATTGTAATATCAATATTATCTGATGCATTTATCTTCAATTATAAAAAAAATAATAATCCCTTTTAAAGAAGTCAAACTAATTAAAGAATAATCCAATTACACAAATCCACTATATTGTAACGAGTATTATGTCATTACAGATAATGAGGTCATTTCAAAAATCCAAACCCAAAACAGACAGTTTTCAAAAATGAATAAATTAAAATAAAAAACAATTTAAAATTGTAAGCTCTTGTACTATTGATTAAATAGTAATCTGGGTATCACAGTTACTAAACATGCGATGGCTCAAGCTGATGATTCAGATTGATGCCATACTTATCTTGTTTACAATAAATAATTCAATAAAATGATACAAATTATTAATAATTTATGATAGAATGAATTTGTAATCAGGGCGGTTATGTATGAAAGGTATGTCGAGACAGGCCTCTAATGGTTATCCTCACGTTACTACGACCCAGAGATAGGAAGATTCATAAGTTCTGATAGTGTGGATTATCTTGATCCAACAAGCATAAACGGATTAAACCTTTATTCATATTGCAACAATGATCCAGTGAACTACTGTGACCCTTTAGGACATATCGCGATTAGTACAATTATAGGAATAATTATTGGAGTAGTAGCTTTGGCTGCAACTGCTAATGATATATATCAGCTTGTCAATAAAAATGTATATGTAAATGAGAATGGGACAAACAGTGAGAACGTTAATATTGAAAATTCATATAAGATGCTAACCCCATGGATGAGATATGGTTATAGTTTCTATTTGAATCATTTTAATCCCAGTACTAAAGATGTTATTCAAGGAAGTACTGCTGGAGTTGAATTTGAATGGGAATTACATAATTATGCTGCGTGGGTTGGAAATGGAGGAGATTCAGCAAAACATTTAGATGTTGGTAGTTCTATTTTTGCTGATAGTAAAAATCATCCATTTAAAGATGAAAACGGAAATATATCACCTGTGGGAGTAATGTCACTAGGAATGAGAATAGGATATATTATTTTTGGTAATCCACTTTATTGGATTTGGGATTTGATTGTGAATGGAGGATTTTAAAATGAAAAAATCGTTCCTATCATTTTTGATAGTATTTATTTTTGCTTTAAGTTCTTGTTGTAGAGAAGATACTACTCAATCTGCAAAAAATGAATTTTCAAAATATTTCAATGGGAAAGACGAGGTTGTTCTAAATATTGATGATAATCTCTTTTTTGAAAATTATTCGCTAGATTTGGATGGGATAGTAGAAGATAATGAACACAATGGTGGTATAATTGTAAAACAAGATTGTTTATATTTTTCAACTACAAAACAAAACTCTATGTTTGATTATACATTAAATATTTTTGAATCTAATTTAGATGGCACAAACGTTGAAAATATATATTCAAAAGATGGATTCAAAACTCATCCTTGGGCATATGCGATTGATGATGTTTTTTATATAGAACATTATTTAAATAATGCTTTTGATTTGAATAGTAAATCCATCGATAAATATATAATTTCAACTGGAAAATATGAGAATATTGCTAATGGTAAAGAAAGTGATCTTTCTGATTATATGTCAAAGGAACAATGCAGATATAGTATTGAAACTATAGAAAATGAATCGCCTAATAAACATGGAAAATTTATTGTCATTGATTTAGAAAAAATTTGTCCGCAACAATAGATGATGATTATTTGAGGGGCACAATATACATTGAATCTATGGAGAAGTATAATTATAGTCCAAAGAGAGTTGATATATCTAACGGACATATTCTATTAACATATAGTATTGGCGCAGGAGATGGATGGAATTATCCTCATTTGGTCTTTGAATATGATTTCGATACAAACAAACTAGAATATAAATTACTAGCGTTCCCATATGATAATGTGCCAATAGAAATCATCTATATTGGATAGAATTTGAAATAAATTGTATTAGTAAGCTGAGTATCACATTTACTAAACTTGCGATGGTACAAGCTGCTGTGGCAGATTGTGACCGGTCTTATCTTGTTGACAGAATTTATTATAAATAGACACACTTTGTTTTATTATGGTAGTATATAGATGTGCCCAGTAACGAGGAGAGGCCCGTTAAGACATCTCTTTATTATATAACATCTAGGTATTATAATCCTGAAATTGGTAGGTTTATATCACCTGATTCAGTATAATCCTTAGATTCAACTACAATAAATGGTTTAAACCTTTATGCATACTGTAATAATAATCCTGTGAACTATTATGATCCAAGTTAGAATGCTCCACAATGATGGCGATGATTACTTTTGGGTGTTGGTGCCGCTTAAGTATTGGCTTCAGCTGTTGGCTTAACAGTTGCTTCTTACTGAGTTGGTACAGTTGCATTCTTCGTTACTAGGACTGGGTACAATGGCTTTAGATGCATCTATTGATTGCTAAGTTAGTGCTAGTTTAGTGACCATTATCGGTCTTGCTGGAGGCGTAATTTATAGTGGTGTAACCGGTGCTCACCTTGTGGTTCTCTTTTTAATTCATGTTTTTGTATTTAAAAATAGAAATCATTGAAATAAAAGATTAAAAACAAAAAATAAAAAATCGGGTATTTTACTACTAATATTAGTGGTATAATACCTTTTTAATATATCTTAAGAATTAGTAATATGATGATGAAAACTTATAAATAAATAATACGCATTAATTAAAGTGTCAAAATATAAATTTTACTTGTATTATGCAATATATTAATAATATTCATAAAAACAAAATGAGAATATTATATTATAAGAGTAATTAATTTAAGTATTTCTTTTTAAATTTTTAATAAATATATGTATGTATTAAGCAATTTATGATATAACCCGAGTTTGCCACTTGAAAAAATTAAAATCGCGTTTCCGTCCAAGCCCGTGTGCGTTTTTCGCTTGCGGGCTTCATAATTTTTAGTGACTACATTTCAGAACGGATCGATGGCTGATTTCAGCTCGCGGAGGTCTCCTTTCGTATAGATCTTGGGGGAAACGTCAATTCCGAACGCCTTGAAGAGCGTCACGATGTCGCCGTCCGACGCATTCAGCATCTGGTAGTAGTCGCCCGGAAGCTCCGTCACCTGCCACTCGCGCAGAGCGCTGGCGAGCCGTGCGCCCGGAATGCCGTATGT
>JAZLLM010000059.1:0-10157 GCA_045598145.1 Bacilli bacterium
TAGGACTTACAATACCATTATGAATAATTGGTATATATCTAGCTCTTGCACTACAATCATCACAAATAAATAGTAAATCGTTAAGTTTTCTCCAATTATGGGATTCTAATGTATTGTAATTACAACATCCGCAACTTTTTCTATGGTTATTGCTATCAATATTAACATATGTAAAATTACAATGACTAATATTACTTGCCATATTATAACCACAATCCAAACAATCAATATCATGTGTTAAACTTCCATTTGAAGAATAACTTTCAATATGAGGTGCAGTTATACTTAATTGGCAATATAACCCATTTCTGCATGTGATAGTATGTGTAAGTTCAGTTGTAGTATTTATTAAAGGTATAAATATATGTTCATGATTATATGAATACGAAAAAAATTTAACATATGAAAAATTATTATACTGATCAGCTCTATGATTATAGATATAACCATTATCCCATTTAGATGTGACCCAAACAGTATTTAAATCATTAGGATTTGAAATATTAGTTTCATTAGTAACCCTATATACCCTACCAGTATGGACTAATGAATCATTATTATCATAATATGCAATAATTTCAGCGTGATATTTGTCAGTTTCCGAATATAAACCATTTGTTAAATAATTTCCATTTTTGAGAAATTTAGAAGCCTCCCCATTACTTAACCAATAAAAGTTATTGTTAACTTCATCAAATCTTGCTTCAACAGTTAAAAAAAATGTATAAAAATGACAATTAAAATTTCCCAAATCATCATATAGTTCATAAGGAGTATTACAAATAATATATTCAGAATCTAATGGTGTCTCTTCAGAAGTATTAAACATAACACAATCGCTCGTTAAATTTATTATAATATTCTCTTTATTATATATATAACCATTGTCTGCCTTTAATTGTATAGAAATACTTATACTTATCAAAAAAACTAAAATAATAAAACTTAAAACTTTTTTCATCATTCCCCTCCTCAATTATATTATACTATCTCTATATATATTTTACCATATATTTTTCTTACAAAAATCTATAAATTTACATTCTTTGCAATTTGGGTTTTTAGCTTTACAAAAATATCTACCAAAATGAAGTAATAAATGATGAACCTCACCCCAATACTCTTTATCATACTCTTCTTTTAAATCTTTTTCTATTTCTAGAACATCATTACTACTAGATAAACATAATCTATTTGCAACCCTACTAACATGAGTATCTACAGCTATTGCGGGAATATTAAATCCTACTGATAAAACAACACTCGCTGTTTTTCTTCCACACCCAGGAAGTATAACTAATTCTTCCATTGTGTTTGGTACATTACCATTATATTTATCTACTAATTCTTTTGATAAAGCAATTATATTTTTAGCTTTTGTACTAGATAAACCTAAACTTTTAATAATTAATATAACATCATCTATATTTGCTTTACTCAGTTCAAAAGCGTCTTTATATTTACTAAATAAAAAAGGAGTTACCATATTTACTCTTTTATCAGTTGTTTGAGCTGATAAGCAAACTGCTATTATTAATTCAAATGTGTTATTAAAATTAAGTTCACAGTTTGCATCTGGAAACATTAATTTTAATTCATCAAAAATGTATTTATTTCTTTGTTCTTCCATATACTTGATCAAACAGTTCTTGAAAATCAGTATTTCCATATATTGATTTATCATTTTGTTTTCTATTCTTATTTAAAAACATATCAATATACTTAATTGCTGCTGTTTGTTTATTTTTTAGGCATTCTAATGTAGCATCTTTAATTTCATTAAAAGTAAATTTATCTACATCAATCCAGTGTTTAATTATTTCTAATTCACTTGGACTAATAATCTTTCCTGTTTCCTTTTCTATAAATGCAACTGTTTTTTTAAGATCGTTCTCTACTTCTTTTTTTTCTTCTTTTGCATCTTCATTTTCTAAAACATTAGCTAATCTTTTGATTGTTGGATCAATACTATATTCTTCAATTCCTTTATTTAAATCAATACTAATATATTCTTGAGCAATTAATAAAGCAATGCGCTTATTTACTTCACTCTCGCTTATAGACATTGATTGGGAAATTAATTTAACTGTATCATTTAAATTATTTTTTGCGTCCATTACTTTCTTTAATTTTATTAAAAGTATGGTATCTGTTTCTTCTAAACCGATATAAGTATATTTATCAATTAATGTTTTAGAGAAATCTAGCATTTCTCCCTTCAGCATATTATAGTATTGAGACATATTTTACTCCTAATTTTTAGCTAATATTTCTAAAGCTGCTTTTGCTGCATTTTGTTCAGCATCTTTTTTTGTTTTTCCAATTCCTCTACCTAGCTTTATATTATCAATTTTAACTAAGGCTTCAAATGTTTTATCGTGAGAAGGTCCTGTTTCATTTACAATTAAATATGTAGGGCTTTCTCCCCTTTCAGCTTGCATAGCTTCCTGCAATTTTGTTTTATAATCAATAAAGAATTTCATTTTTAAATCTGCTATTTTAGGGAATACCCACTTTTCTAATAAATGCCTTACATAATCAATATCATGATCTAAATACAAAGCACCTAAAAAAGATTCAAATATATTACCTAAAACACTTTTCTTTTCATATTCTTTAGATTTATAAGCTCCTACACCTACCATAATTAAAGTATTCAAATGCATTTCCATAGTATAATCAGCGTTTGCATTTTCACATACATATGTAGCTTTAATTTTGGTCATATCGCCTTCTTTAAAATTTTTAGAAGAATTAAACAAAAATTCACCAACTAAAAAGTCTAAAATTGCGTCTCCTAAAAACTCTAATCTTTCATAATCCTTGTTTGAATTAATTTCGTTTGCATATGAAGGATGAGTAAAAGCTTCAAAATATAAATCTAAATTACAATAATCAATGTTTAAAAATGAACAAACTTCGTCAAATTTATCTTTGAAGTTATTCTTATCAACCATTGTTTTCTCCACCGAACTTTTCTCTCATGATATTAACATAATTACCTTTAACTCCAGCCATAGCTGTTTCAATTGCCTTACTAACAGCATATGCACTTGATGCGCCATGACTCTTTACGATAACTCCATCAACACCAAAAATTAAAGATCCACCAACTTCATCACTACTCATCTTCTTTTTAAAACGGTTAAGTGTTTTTCTCATAAATAATGCATAACCAATTTTAGACCATAATGATGATATAATTTCTTCTTTTAATGTATTACCTACAGCCTTAGCAGTACCTTCAATAGCTTTTAATACTAAATTTCCACTAAAACCATCAGTTACTAAAATATCACATTCACTATATAACATTTCTTTAGGCTCCATGTTACCATAGAAATTAATATCTGGATCATTTTTTAATAAGTCATATATTTCTTTTTCTTGCTCTCTACCTTTACCAGGTTCACTGCCAATATTAATCAAGCCTACAACTGGTTTTTCTATTCCCTTTGCTTCTCTTAGATAAACAGATGCAAAATGAGCGAATTGTACTACGTGCTCTGGTCTTACTTCAACGTTAGCACCTACATCTAGAAGTAATCTATTCTTACCACCAAATTCAGGTAAAGCTGGGCATAAGGCAATTCTTTGCATTCCTGGAATCTTTTTAACTATCATATGTGCTGCAACTACAACACCTTGTGTAGGCCCACAAGTTACAGCTCCTGCACAATCTTTATCATGTACACTCTTAAATGCTTTTACAATTGATAGTTCTTTATTACTTCTGATTGCCATTACTGGATCTTTTACACCCATATCTAGTTTTTCACTTGCAGCAACTATGCTAACTCTTTCATTAGCTTTTAAATATTTGTTAATTTGTTCAGGATCTCCAAATAATACAACTTCTAAATCTGGATTTTTTTCAATAGCAATGTTAGTACCTAAAACTATTTCTTTTGGTGCGAAATCTCCACCCATAGCATCTACTGCTATTCTAATTCTATCGCTCATATTTTTTTCTCCTAGAATTTTTATTCTATAATTTCTTTCTTCTTTTGATAATTTTCTTCAGCTAAATCAAGCAATGCTTTATATTCAGGATTATTAAATAATTCCCCATTTTCTAATATTTCGTTTGCGCAATTATTAGCCTCATTTAAAATATCGCTATCTACCACAATATCAGCCATCTTAAATAATTGATTACCTGTTTGTTTCTCACCAAAAATTTCACCTGGCCCTCTTATTAATAAGTCCTCTTCAGCTAATGCAAAACCATCATTAGTATCTTGAATTAGCTTTAATCTTTTAATTGAACTTTCTACTTCGGTATCACTTACTAAGAAACAATATGCTTGGTCATCACTTCTTCTTACTCTTCCTCGCATTTGGTGAAGTTGAGCAATACCGAATCTATCAGCGTCTAATATAACCATTGTTGTTGCATTAACAACATTAACACCTACTTCAATTACACTAGTAGAAACTAAGATTTGAATTTCATTATTACTAAATTTATTCATTACATCTTCTTTTTCTTCAGTTTTTAACTTTCCATGAACTAATCCAACACTTGCAATTCCTTTAAAGTCTTTTTTAGTTCTTTCATAAACTTCTAGTGCATTTTCTAAATCCATTACATCACTATCTTCAATCATAGGAGTAATAATATAAACTTGATGACCTATACTTATTTGATTCTTTATATGGTCAGCTATTAACTTCCATGAAGAGAAAGGAACATATTTAGTTATTACTTCTTTTCTATTACCAGGTAATGTTTTAATAATTGATATATCACTTTCTCCTAACAAACTTATAGCCAAAGTTCTAGGAATTGGTGTCGCTGACATCTTTAAATGATCAATTAAATATCCTTTACCAACCATTGATACCCTTTGCTTAACGCCAAATCGATGCTCTTCATCAGTTACAACTAAACCTAAATGCTTAAAGTTTACATCCTTTTGAATTAAGCTGTGTGTGCCAATAACAATATCAATTGAACCATCATTTAGTCCTTCTAATATTTCTTGCTTTTGTTTAGGCATTACAGATGATGTAAGTAATGCTATATTAATCTTTTCATCAACCTTCTTTGTAACACTATCAAATAGTTCTTTAAATGTTTTATAGTGTTGGAAAGAAAGAACTTCAGTTGGCACCATGATAGCTCCTTGATAGCCTCCAGTAACCGCTGCATATAAAGCAATAGCAGCTACTACAGTTTTACCACTACCTACTTCACCTTGTAATAAACGATTCATTTTATAAGTAGATGACATATCTTCCAATATACTATTTAAGGAAGTTTGTTGATCAGGAGTTAATATAAAAGGAAGATTAGCAATAAATCTATTTACTTTTTCTTTATCATAATCTATCTTTACACCTTCTGGATTATGTCTTCTCTTATAAAACATATAACGTACTTTTAATTGATATTTGAATAATTCTTCAAATTTGATTCTTCTTATGGCAGGAATAGTTTCTGTCATTTCTTCAGGAATATTAATACTTCTAATAGCTTTTTTAATTGGAATTAAATTATATTTATTTTGAATAGCTTTAGGTAAATCTTCTACTATCTCATTATTATAGTCTTCATAAATTCTTTCTTTTAATTCCAAAACTTTTTTGTCTTCAATTCCCTTAATATTAAATACTGGATTAATAGCATTATCAAATTCATCAAAAGCCATTTCTGATGCTGTGAATTTTTTCTTTGTTGCATCAAATTTACCAGTTAATCTTACATATTTACCATAATGAACTTTAGTCTTTAAAAAATGTCTATTAAATATTGTCACCTTTACAGGATTACCATCAACATCAACATAAAAGTTCATCATTGTAAGTGAGGTCTTTAAATTCATAACCGTTGCTTTACTTTGAATTATACCAGCTATTGTTACTGTCTTACTAACATCAACTACATCGTCATATTCTACTATTGTATAATCTTCAAAACGAGAAGGAAAATTATATAATAAATCTACTACAGTATTAATATTGTTCTTTTTAAATTGAGTAACTTGCTTTATGGTTAAGTATTCAACTTCTGATAAATCTGTCATATTTTTCTCCTTTCTTGTACATAAAAGGGCTTATAATAAAGCCCTTCTAATTACTAATTATTCAATAGCAAAGAAGTAACTATATACTTCTTGATCACCCTTTATAGCTTCTGCTTCTATATTTGGATAATTTTTCTTAATGTATTTCATACATTCAGTTGCTTGTTTTTCTGTTACATCTTTTCCATAGATGATTGTGATTACATCTTTTTCTTCTAAATTAGACTTCTTTAAAATAGATTTAACTGTATCACCTCTACGTTTATATGATGCAATAATTTTTCCATTTAGAATAGCAATATTATCATCCTTATGAATTTCAACGCCTTCAACTTTTGTATCTCTAATAGCGTAAGTAACTTGTGCACTTGTTACATTAGAGATTACTTCTTCCATGTTTTTAACTAATTCTTCAGGTTCATCATTTAAATCTAACATTGTTAGAGCACTGAAGCCTTCAGGTATTGTTCTTGTTGGTATAACAATTACATTGCTATCTTCATATATTTTAGCTGCTTGTTCTGCTGCTAATTGAATGTTTTTATTATTTGGGAATACAATAATATTTTCTGCGTTTAGTGTATCAAATCCTTTAATAAAATCTTCTGTAGAAGGGTTCATACTTTGACCACCACTAACAACATAATCTACACCCATTTCTTTAAAAGTATTAATTAAACCTTCACCACTAGCTACACTAACAACAGAGTACTTACTTCTTTCTTCTGGTTTAGTAGATGGAATTCTATGTACTTCACCACATGCACATACACCATCAGGAACATGTTCAACTTGTTGAAGTTGTGAATGTTGAATTGACATATTTTCGATCTTTAATTTAATAAATTCACCATATCTTTGAGCGATGTTTAATACATCACCAGGAGTTAAAGTATGGATATGAGTTTTAACTATATTTTCATCTTTTAATATAACAATTGAATTACCGATTGGAGCTATTTGATCTAAAATAACTTTTTCATCAAAATTTTCAATATCATCTACTTTATCTTTACTTAATTCAAGTAAAAATTCTGTGCAGTAACCAAATTCATCATTATCTAAATCTGCCTTAACATTGAATTGAGCCATATGAGTTTCGCCATTAGTTATAGTAGTTACTGTATCATCAACTACTTCACCATTTAATGCTTTAATCATACCTTCAATAATTAATACATATCCAGCACCACCACTATCAATAACACCTGCTTCTTTTAATACAGGAAGTAATTCTGGAGTGTTGTCTAATGCTTTCTTAGCTTCTTTTACATATTCATCAAAGAATTCATTAATTGTCATTCTTGAATTTGCAATTAATTTCATCTTATCAGCAGCTTCTCTAGCTACAGTTAAGATAGTTCCTTCAGCTGGTTTCATAACTGCTTTATAAGCTTGGCTTACACCTTGTGAAAAAGCATTAGCTAAACTAATAGCATTTAATGCTTCGAAGCCTTCACAACCTTTTGAAAAGCCTCTAAACAATTGTGATAAGATAACTCCTGAATTTCCACGAGCACCCATTAACATACCACGAGATAACTTTTTAGTTACTTCATAGATATTAACATCATCAATTGTATTTATTTCAGCCACACCACCTTCAACTGTCATCTTCATATTTGTACCTGTATCACCATCAGGAACAGGGAATACATTTAGTGAGTCAACATATTGATAGTTTGCCCTTAAATTTGCGGCACCATTAATAATCAAAGACTTAAATAATTTGCCATCTACTTTCTTTATATCCATAATGTCCTCCATATTTGAGTATAAAATCCATTCATACCAAAATTAGTCATACATTATTATATTATAACACAATCAATTATTAAAAGCAATATTAATTCAATTACTTTATGATGCTTATATAAAGCAAAACTTAAAAATAATATTGATTTGAAAAATAATTCTTTTATTAACTTGTAATAATTTAATTTCTATGATATAATATATGAGGTTTTTAAATTAAGGAGGTCGCTTATGGCTCGTAAATGTTATGTTACAGGATTAGGCACAGTTACTGGTAACCATCGTCCTCACTCACTAAAGGCTTCACGTAGAACGTGGAAAGCTAATCTTCAAAAGGTACGTATTATCGATGAAGATGGTAAAGTGAAACGTGTATATGTTTCTACACGTGCTTTAAGATCTGGTTTAGTGAAGAGAGCTTAATCTTTATACAAAAATAAAAAAAGAACAACTTTGATGTTGTTCTTTTTTTTGGGACTTTGTAAAAATATTGATGAAAAAGTGTCCTTGTGAAAAATGAATAGATCTATTTTAAGATTTATTTCTTTTATTTTTATAAATATTATTTAAAATATTGCATTGTATAGCTAAAATTTTTGTTTTGCAGCTTTAATTAAAGCATATTATTTATTTGTATCTAAATAACAAGTCATTATCATTATATTGCTAATTCTTAAGATATATTAATCGAGTAGGAGAAAATAAATATTTTAAGTAAATATTTATTTTCGACCTCTCACACCACCGTACGTACGGTTCCGTATACGGCGGTTTAATGTGTATTCAAACATTTGTTAAAGTATTTATTAATAGAAATAAGGCCTTTGATTTCAAGGGCCTTATTTGTTATGTATACATTAAGAATCGTGTTTGCTAAATGGCAATATCTATTTTCAGTATATGCTAATCTCTTGATTTGTTTCTTATTTTGGTGCTTGATATTAAATAATTTGACTAGTTTAATTAATGATTTATATCTCTTTTGCGGAGTCTTCCAGGATTTCCAAATACACATTCTTAATCTTGTTCTAATCATTCTATCTAATTTCTCACTCAAGCGGCTCATATCAGCTATTCTATAATAGTTAGTCCATCCAACTAATATTCTTCTTAACTTTTCTAATCTTACTTCCATTGTAATACTATAACTTCTAAGAGTTAAGTTTCTTATTTTCTCTTTGATTTTGGTAACTGATTTAGGATGTACTCGGATTCGTATTTCTCTAGTCCGGGGATTATAGTAAAAGCCAAAGCCTAGAAATTTAATATTATTAGTTATAATATCTACCTTGCTTTTACTTTCGTTTACTCTAAGAAATAATTTCTTTTCGATAAACGTCTTTATACTCTCATACACTCTTTGTGTGGCTCTAATTGATTTAACTAATATTATGCAATCATCAGCGTATCTTACAAATCTTAATCCTCTTTTATCAAGTTCGTTATCGAGTTCATTAAGCATTATATTTGATAACAACGGTGATAATGGGCCACCTTGCGGCGTTCCTTCTAGTGTATCAATTATTACTCCATCAACCATTACTCCAGCTACTAAGAATTTTCTAATTATTGATAATAAATCTCCATCCTTAATAGTATTGTTTAATACTTGCATAAGTTTGTCGTGATTTACTTTATCAAAGAATTTCTCTAAATCTAAATCTACCACATATTTATAACCATCATTTATATATTCTAGTGCTCTTTCCATTGCCTTATGGCAATCTCTATTTGGTCTAAAGCCAAAACTATTATCATTAAACATTGGTTCATAGATTGGTGTAAGTACTTGTGCTATGGCCTGTTGTAAGATTCTATCTACTATTGTAGGTATTCCTAGTTTCCTTTCCCCTCCGTCCGGTTTGGGTATTTCTACTCTTCGTATTGGGCTTGGTTTATATGTTCTATTTCTTAGTGCATTCTTTATTTCTTCTTTATGCTTTAAGAAGTAGTCCCTACCTTCATAGACATTCATTTTATCTACTCCGCCACTACCTTCATTACTTACTACCTTGTTTATTGCTTGATTTAGATTTCTATCTTCTAAAACTAACTCTAGTAATTCCATTTGCAACTTTCTCCTTTCATTGTAATACTATACTATTTGCTCTCTTTCTATGTTCCTTACAATACAATCAATCGAGAATACTTTGTATTTGCTGCCTTGTGCATAGTATCTAATTTGCATTCTTAAGTTGAACACATCATTCGGTCCTTCAGTTATTCAATAACCTAGTAGGTAGAATGCGCCATTACTGCCGCAAACCCCCGTAGAACCGTACGTGCAGTTTTCCCGCATACGGCTCCCAATATATATTCAATATGCTGTATCTGAGTAAAGTTTAATATAAATCTTTGGATTAATGATAGGAT
>JAZLLM010000060.1:0-8697 GCA_045598145.1 Bacilli bacterium
ATAACAAAATCATGAAGAACATTCATGAATTTAAAGAGATTTATGATGAAAAAAATGTTTTAGATTTAATTTATGATTCTTTAAATAATTTATCAAAATTAATAGAATTCAATAAAGAATATAAAGATTTATATAACACATTATCAGATGCTTATTATAATATTGAAAGTGTAGTTACCAATCCAATCCTTAAAACAAATATAGATTTTGACGAATCTAGATTAGATGAAATTAACTCTAGACTAGCTATTTATTCAGATTTAAAGCGTAAATATAAGATGACTACACCTGAATTATGTGCTTTAAAAGAAGAATTAAAAGAAAAAATAGAAAGTATAGATAATTTTGATTTTGTGATTGATGATTTGAAGAAAGCATATATTAAATTAAAAGACGAATTACTAAATATAGGAAAAGCATTAAGACTTGCTCGTGTTATTTTTTCTAAAGATTTAGAAGAAAAGATCATGCAAAATTTATGTGATTTAGAACTAAAAAATACTAAATTCTCAATTAAGTTTAATGAAATAGATGAAAATGAACCTGTATTTTATAAAGATGGGCTTGATGTAATTGATTTTCTAGTAACTTTTAATAAAGGTGAATTATTAAAACCATTATCAAAAGTAGCATCTGGCGGTGAACTTTCTAGATTCATGCTTGCAATGAAGACAGTACTTACTGATAATATGCCTCAGCAAACTAAGATTTTCGATGAAATTGATAGTGGAGTGAGTGGTAATGTAGCTCATTCAATAGCTTTAAAGATTAAAGAAATTAGTAAAAAAAGTCAAGTGCTTTGTATTACGCACTTAGCTCAAGTTGCAAGTATAGCTGATAATCACATGTTTATTTCTAAGAATGTTTTAGACAGAAGAACATTTACAGAAATTAAAGAATTAGATTATATTGAAAGAATAGAAAATATAGCTGTAATGTTATCTAATGGACAAGTAAGCAATGCATCATTAGAATTAGCGAAAGAACTTATTTCAGGAAAATAAAAAAATCATATCGCTTGATATGATTTTTTATTTAGCCATAGCAACTATTAATAGATATACGCATGTAGCTAATGGTACTAATACTGTTAATGCTGCAATGATAAGACATACAATTTTACCAACTTTAGTTTTTGAAGGGCTCTTTGTTACAATTACTTCAACACTATTATCTTGTTTTGTTTTTGTCTTAAATAAAGGTTTGTTTTCATTATTTTTTGCGTTTTTAGCCATATTTGTAACCTCTTTTAATTTTTCTATTGATATTATATCATAAGAAAAATTAAAAAGCAATCTTTAAATAAATATATAATATGTTGATTTTATATAAATGTTAAGTTTTTATAAGCTTATTTGTAATGAATAAACACTTTTTATTTTAATTTAATCAAAAATAGTGTATAATTAATAATAGGAAGATAATTATGAATAATTCTAGTGCTGTAAAAACTTATCGAATTATATTCCATATAGATATGAATTGCTTTTTTGCATCATGTGAAATAGCTAATAACCCTACACTTAAAGGGAAACCTATTGTTGTGGCTCATGATGAACCTATGCGAAAAAGTATTATATTAACTGCTTCATATGAAGCTAGGAAATATGGAATAAAAACAACAATGCTTACGAGAGAAGCAATAAAGCTTTGCCCTCAAGTAATTATTGTCGAGCCTAAATATGAACTTTATACTAAATACTCTAAATTGTTTTTTGATTATATGAGTAAAATAACTAATATAGTTGAAGTAATGAGTATAGATGAAGGCTTTTTTGATGTAACATCAGTTTGTGATAAAATAAATCCTTTAGAATTGGCTAAAAAAATTCAAAATGATTTACTTAATTTATATCACTTACCTTGCAGTATCGGTATTGCGCCTAATAAATTCTTAGCTAAAATAGCATCTGATATTAAGAAGCCATTAGGTATAACTGTTTTAAGAAAAAGAGAAATAGATAAATATTTATGGCCTTTACCAATTGAAGCTATGCTTGGAGTTGGTAAAAAAACAGCACCAAGACTTAGAGGCATTGGTATAAACACTATTGGAGATATATTAAAATTTGAAAATAGGACTGATGAATTAATTAAGTGTGTAGGAGAAGCAATGACTACTTATCTACTTACAAGAGCAAAAGGCATAGATAATTCTGGCTTTGAAACACAAGATGAAGATAGTTATTCTTCAATGAGTAACTCACAAACATTTGAACATGATGTAAATAGCGTTGTTATTATGAAGGATATGCTAAAGAATTTATGTAATAGTGTTTGTAATAGATTAGAAAAACATAATTTAGCTGCGAAAACATTTGGAATCCAAATTAAATATTCTGATTTTCAATTGATTAATAGAAGTAAATCAGTAAATAAAGCCACAAATAATAGTTTCGATGTTTGGAATATATTAGAAGGTTTATTTGATGAGTTTTATGATGAGAATAGATATGTACGTCTAGTTGGTGTTTTTGCTAATCGTATCGAAGATAAAAAAGAAGTTATTAAACAATATAATTTATTTGATGATTTAAATAAAATAGAAAAAGAACATGATGTAATGAAATTACTTAAAAACCTAAATAATACTTTAGGTGAAAATACAATAAGAATTGGTGTAGACAAAGATAAAAATCAAAAACCTAGCGAAGTCACACCAAGATTTATGCGGGAGGACCTATAAAATATGAAAGCTAGACTTGGAATGATTAGTAAGTATGTAGTCTTAAGAGAAACAGACTTAGGATATATGCTAGCTAATGTTGATGAAAGAAAAGAAGACCCTGAAAGTGAAGAATATTTCTTACATAGAAATGAATCAAATTATCAAATCTTACAAGTTAATGAAATGGTAAATGCATTTTTATATGCTGATAAACAAAAAAGGTTAGCGCTATCTTTATATTTACCTAAATGTACTTGTGTAAAAGGTGCATTATGTACTTGTGTATCTACTACAACTCAAGGTGCGTATTTTAATATTGGTATTTCTAAAGATATGTTACTTTCAAGTGATGATTATTTAATCGATGAAAGACCTTTAGTTAATGATATGTTACCAATAAAATTACGACTTAAAGGTAATAAATTATATGCTCAATTATTAAATAAATATGAAATGCTTGAAATGAATGACGGATTTAAGTATGAAGTTGGTGAAAAAACAAGTGCTTATGTATACCGCATTTCTAAAGATGGTATAAATTTAGTAGACGAACATTTTAATTTATTCTTTATTCACAAAAACAATTTACGTTCAAGCCATCATTTAGGTGAGAAAGTTGAATTTAGTATTTTTGGAGTAAATGAAAAAGATTATTATGGTACTACTATTTTAAATAAGGAATGTATGATAGGCTCTGACAGTGAGGTTATCTTAAATTATCTAAAAGACCATCATGGAGTAATGGACTATACTGAAGATACTGATCCATTAATTATTGACAAAGTATTCCATATGAGTAAGGCTGCTTTTAAGCGTGCTATTGGCCATTTATACAAAGATGAAAAGATAGTAATCTTAGAAAAGAGAATAATTTTAAAACGTTAATATATGATTGATACAAAAAAATTAGAAGAATTAAAAATTGAATATATTTCTAAATTTGATGAACGCTTTGAAGAAATTGACCCATATAATTATGACAATATAATTTGGGAAGAAATTAAAAATAAAGCAATCACTAGCAAAGAAGAAATATCAAATATTGAATATGACGATGAAGATAAATTCAAAGCTGAATATAATAAAATCTTAAATGATTTCTTGGATTTTGTAAAAAAAGAGAAAAGCTTAAAAAGTGATTTATTAACTTCTAGAGAAAACTTTATGAAAAACGTAAGAGAAATCACTACCAAAGTTACTAGTGTAGTTACTTATGTTTGGAAAAAAGTAAAATTTTTGTTTGCAACTCCAGCTTGTTGTTTTGCATCTTTTGTATTTACAATGTTTATTACTTTATTATTAGCTACGTTATTTAACGCAATGTTTCCTAGGGCTTATAGTGAAGAATATGAAGGTATTGTAGATGCTGTAATTGCATCAGGCTTATTTATCGTTATAAGATGTGCTTTATACAAGGATGTTTATGATAATCAAGTAGACACAAACATTAAGTTTTATTTAATTAAGCATTTAATTGCTTGTGCTTTGTGGTCACTTCCAATTATTGCCTTGAAATACAAGCAAGAAATAATTAACATAAATGATTTTAATTATTTTGAATGGGCTTTATATCTACCTTATTTAACCATTTCTGGTTTCTTAAGAAATTTCTATTATCCAATTTATCTAACTTACGCTATAGTAAATATAATTCCATTTATCTATATCTTAATTTATGTTCGTTCTATGGAAAAATTTTATGATAAAAGAGAAGAAGAAAAGAAGTTTTATGACCTTAGTGATGAGATTAAAGATGACAGTTATGAATATCGTTTTGTAGACAAAGAAGAATATGGACTTGATAATTTGAAAAACGATAAAAAGCAAGAATAAATGTCTTAAATTTGATTTAAATATATTCTATTTACAATTTATGCATATTATGTTATAATATCATTAGTTTTTATAATAAAACGATGATCAAGAAGAGTAAAGTAAATATTAATATTTTATAAGAGAGGAACTATTTGGTGCGAGGTTCAAATATTATTTTACTTGAAGATACTTGTGAGTCCTAATAAAGGCGTTTACTTGCGTTAAAAGTTAAAAATGAGTAAAACATAATTATTTATGTTTTTAATTAAGGTGGCACCACGGTGAATTATCGTCCTTAAATTATGATGAACTTTTCGTTTGTTTGGTTTAAGGACTTTTTTATATATATTGGAGGTAACAATGGCAAATTATCAAAAAGTAAAAGGTACACAAGACTTCTATATGGATAGAGCTGACAAGCTTACTTATATAGAAAATTTTGCAAGCGAAGTTGCAAGACGTTTTGGTTGCGAACATATTATCACTCCAACTTTTGAATATAGCGAAGTATTTATTAAAAATGTCGGCGAAGAAAGCGATGTTGTTAGTAAAGAAATGTATACATTCAAAGATAAAGGAGATAGATCAATAACACTAAGACCTGAAGGCACTGCATCTGTTGCGAGAAGCTTTATTGAAAATAAATATTATGCTAACCCTGGACTTACTAAATTTTATTATTATGGCCCTATGTTTAGATACGAAAGACCTCAAGTTGGTAGATTCCGTGAATTTAATCAATTTGGTGTTGAAGTATATGGTAATGCAGGCTATTTATTAGATGCTGATGTTATTTTATCAGCTTATCAAATATTTACAGGTTTAGGTCTTAAAAATATCACTTTAAAGATTAATTCAATTGGTAATTTTGAATCAAGACAAAATTATTCAAAGGCTTTAAAAGAATATTTTTCTAAATATATTGATACAATGTGCGAAGATTGCAAGAGAAGATTAAATACAAATCCAATGCGTATCTTAGATTGTAAAGTGGATAAAGATAATGAAGCACTTAAACATGTACCTTCAATCCATGATTATTTAACTTTAGAATCAAAAGAATATTTTGATAAATTAGTTAAAGTAATCGAAAGCTTTAATATCCCTTATGGGGTTGATTATAATTTAGTAAGAGGCTTAGATTATTACACTGATACTGTATTTGAATTTATCATTAAAAGTGATGATGATTTAAATGATCTAGCTCTAGGTGGTGGTGGCAAATACGCATCTATGATTGAATCTATGTGTGGTGTTGATGTGCCTGGTATTGGTTATGCATTTGGCTTAGAGCGAATTTTAAGTGTAATGGATGCACAAAATGTCTGGGATGATAAAATTAAAGAAAGCCACGCTGATGTCGTTGTATTTGGCTTAGACGAAGAAAGTAAATTATGTGCATTTAGTTTTGTTAATGAATTAAGAAGTCAAGGCTTAAGATGTGAAATAGATTATAATTCTTGCTCAATGAAAGCACAATTCAAATTAGCAGATAGATGCAAAGCAAGATATATTGTTATTATTGGCGAAGAAGAAAGAAATACTAATATATTTACTGTGAAAGATACTTTATTAAAATCACAAGAAAAGATAAAAAAGGAAGATATTTTAAATTATATTAAAAAATAGAGGTTTAATTATGGGAAAATTTGAAAGAACACATAACAATGGTGAATTAAGAATTAGTGATGTTGGAAAATCTGTAACTTTAGCGGGTTGGGTTTCTAAGATTCGTAATTTAGGCGGTTTAATTTTTGTAGACTTAAGAGATAGATATGGTATCACTCAAATAGCTTGTAACCCTGATAATGATTGCTACAAAATATTAGAAGATGTTCATAATGAATATGTTTTACAAGTTAAAGGTACTGTTATTGAAAGAGAAAGCAAAAATAAGAATATTCCTACTGGTGATATTGAAGTTGAAGTAGCAAGCTGTAAAGTGTTATCAGAAGCTAAACTTCCTCCAATGCTTATTCAAGATAATACAGATGCATTAGAAGATTTAAGAATGAAATATCGTTACTTAGATTTACGTAGACCTATAATGCAAAAGAATTTAATATTAAGAAATAATATTTGTAAAGCTACAAGAAATTATTTTGATTCTAAGGACTTTATTGAAGTAGAAACTCCAATATTTGCTAAAAGTACTCCAGAAGGTGCTAGAGACTATGTAGTACCAAGTAGAGTACATCCTGGAAAATTCTTTGCTTTACCTCAATCTCCTCAAATCTTTAAGCAATTATTAATGGTTGGTGGATTAGAAAAGTATTATCAAATCGCAAGATGCTTCCGTGATGAAGATTTAAGAGCTGACCGTCAAATGGAATTTACACAAATTGACGTTGAAATGAGCTTTGTAGATGAAGAAGATGTTTATGAAGTTATGGAAGGTTTAATGAAGAAAGTATTTAAAGATGTTTTAAACGTTGATATAAAACTTCCTTTACCAAGACTAAAATTTGATGATTCTATGGATAAATATGGCTGTGATAAACCTGATACAAGATTTGGTTTATTATTACATGATATTAGTAATTTAGCACCTTTATTTAATTTTACAGTATTTAATACAGCTTTAGAAAATGGTGATGTAATAAAGGCTATTAATGTTAAGGGTGGAGCTAGTAAATATTCAAGAAAAGATATTGATGGATTAACTGAATATATTAAGAAATTTAAAGCAAAAGGTTTAGCTTGGTTTAAATATGATGGTGAAGCTGTTAATGGTAGTATAGCTAAATTTATTAGTCCTGAATTACTTTCTAAATTAAAAGAAGAATTTGATTTAGAAAAAGATGATATGGTATTAGTAGTTGCTGATAAAAAGTCAGTTGCTAACCAATCATTAGCATATTTACGTAATTTCTTTGGTAAAGAAATGAATTTGATCGACCAAAATCAATATAATCTATTATGGATTGTTGATTGGCCTTCATTTGAATGGTCTGAAGAAGAAAATCGTTACATTGCTGCACATCATCCATTCACAATGCCTAAGGATGAATGGAAATATAAACTTAATACAGAACCAGAGAATTGCTATTCTAAGTGCTATGACTTAGTATTAAATGGTTATGAATTAGGTAGTGGAAGTATTAGAATCCACGAATCTAAAGTACAAGAAGAAATGTTTAAAGCTATTGGTTTAACATTAGAACAAGCAAAGGAAAAGTTTGGATTCTTCGTTGATGCTTTAAAATACGGAACTCCACCTCATGGAGGTATGGCATTAGGTTTAGATAGACTTGCAATGATTATGTCTCATTCATCATCTATTCGTGATGTTATTGCATTCCCTAAAAATGCTAATGCAACATGTCCTATGAGTGATGCTCCAAGTGAAATTGATGATTATCAATTAAACGAATTAAAAATTAAATTTACAGAAAAAGAATAATAGAGGTATATGATGGTTTTGATGCATATCTTAGCTCAAGTAGGTATTATTGGCGGCTTAATTATTTTATTTTTATTACTTTATATAATTAATCACCACACAAAGGCTCCTAAAGGAGTTGATGTACCTGAAAAGTGTTTATCTTGTGCATCTGAAACTTGTATGATTAAATTAGTTGATGCTAATGAATTAAAAGAAGAATTAAAAAAAGAATTAGAAAAATGTGAGAATGAAGGAGAAGAAAATGATCGACAAGAATAATCATATCTCTTGGGATGAATATTTTATGGGTGTAGCTGTACTTTCAAGCATGCGTAGTAAAGATCCTAATACTAAAGTAGGTGCTTGTATCGTAAACCCTAAAAAAAGAATAGTTGGAATTGGCTATAATGGTTTTCCATTTGGCTGTGAAGATGATGAATTCCCTTGGGATAATAAAAACGAAAACTTTTTGGATAATAAATATCCTTATGTAGTACATGCCGAACCAAATGCAATTTTAAACTCGTCATGCAGTTTAGAAGGTTGTACATTATATGTTACTTTGTTCCCTTGTAATGAATGCGCTAAGTTAGTTATTCAAAGCGGAATCAAAAAAATTATTTATATGGATGATAAATATAACGGAACACCAGGTGATATCGCTAGTAAGAAAATGCTTGACGCAGCTAAAGTTGAATATGTTAAAATGAAAAATATAGATATAACTTTAAAATAGGTAAATTATGAAGAAGTTTTTATTAGATAGAATAGATTCATTTAAAAATTCTTCAATACCTAAAAAGATATTTAAAATTTTTCTAATAACTTT
>JAZLLM010000061.1:0-5437 GCA_045598145.1 Bacilli bacterium
CTAATTTTTGTATTATGCTTATCGTTCCAATTGATATCTGATTTATAGTCTTTAATAAAGTCCTTACCATATATTCCAACGGTAATACAAACCAGGCTTGCAACATCACTAATATCGTGTGTAACATCATATATTTCTTGATTTCCGTTAAATACCATATCCCTTATTGGATTAAATCCATCACTGCCTATTTCCACCATATCGCTTACAGCATAAGCTGCAGTAATTCCAGCGATAACGTATGTACCTACTGTCGCAGCAGTGGAAACTGTAGCAACTGCCGATGCAGATAATCCAAGAGATGCAGCAGCTACTCCAGCAACAGCGCCAACTGTTCCAGCAGAAGCTATAGTAGCAACAACAACTGCTGTAGCCACCACTGCTACGAGTGCAATTTTACCTATTTTCCTCCAACTCCAATATCCATCAGGATCATATCCAACAATTGGATCATTCCCACAATAACACCATAAATTAATACCAGCTATATTTTGATAATCTAAAAATGAAGATTCATCTATAGATATCCACCTACAAACATCAGGATCATAATATCTAGAATTACAATAATAAAGTTGTGTTTCAAAGTCATAGTAATATCCTTTATAAAGATAACTATTAACATTCTTTATTGTATTATCTCCAGTTATAGATAATACTTTACCCCAAGCATTATATTTGTATTCTACTTTTATATTCCCATTTTCATCTAATATTTTAGTTATATTTCCTGTTAAATCTCTGGAATAGAAATATTCGTTACTATTATAATGAAATCCAACCAGCATTCCTTCTTCATCATAGTGATAATAAACAGTGCCATATGTTGGTTTAGTTTCTTTAATTATCTTTTTATCATCTAAAACATATGAATAGATTCCACTTGATGTTGTTTTGGATATTCTTATTCCTTCAGAATTATATAAATAAGAATTAGTACCAAAATTAGTTAATCTTCTTCCTTGCCAACTTAAACTATTTTCTCTATAGCTAGATGGTCTAAAAGGATCTAATGATGAATAATTAATATAAATAGTATCTAATAAATCATAGTGTCTATCATAAATATTGATTTGATTCAACTGACCCTTTATAGTATTTGAATAAACATATTCATGTTCTTCGTTAATAGTACCACTACTATAATAACTTATTTTTCTCGAAATATCACCAATGTTATTATAATTGTACTCATAGTGGTAATCAAATACACTTCCTTGATAACATATTTCTTTTTTTAATCTTCCACATACATCATATTTATAAGAAATGTTTTCTCCTAGAATACCATTTTTTGATGATACTTTACTTGTTATATTACCTATTGCATCATATGAATATACTATTTTAGTCCCATCTTCTAATATTTCAATACATGGATGACTACTTGCTTTATAGTATTCATTATTATTTTCAGTAACTAATTCATCGTAATAATCATATTTATGATTTAATCTTGTTTTACCAGTTAATGTTTCTTTTAAACAAGGTCGTTCTAACTCATCAAATGAAGTAATATGACTAATAGGAGTTCCACCATTCAATAAAGTATTATGAATAGTTGTCATATAACTGTTACTATATGTTAACATTTCAATCACACCATTTAAATGATGGTTTGGCTGATTACCCAAATAATTACATCCAATGTAAGTTATTAGATTTGTTAAATTAATCTGATTAGCAGTCAGATATGGATCTGTGGATTGATTATCTAAATATAATCTAACAATTGAACTATTCCATGTTATTGTAAATAAATGCCACTCATCTGATGTAACAGTCAAATCTGTATAAATTCTAGTTCCTGAAATACCAGGATAATATAAAGCGATAGTTTGATTCCAATTACTTATTTCTACTAATAATTTATGACCAGAATTATCATTTGAAGGAACACACAATAACGCTCTTGCATAATATCTATTAAATTCATCTGTAGAATCCATTTTGAATCTAAAACTTATTGTTCCTGTATTTCCAAGTCCTAAGTCATATGACAAAATCGATTTTGTAATACCTGTAAATCCTATATCATTGTTATAGCTTCCATATATATGCCTATTGGTATATTCATTATCAATATTTGATATTTTACCATCATATTTAAACAATTTAGTTTTATCAAGTGAATAAGTACTATCGCCATAAGTGAAACTAGTTGGTTTTAATCCTTTGATAGATGTAAAATTGCCATTAAGTGGCATAACATCTAAGTCACTATATACAGAATGATTATAATAACATACACCTTTAGTTTTCTTTTGAGGAATACTAAAAACATATTTATTTCCATCATTATAAATACCTTTATATCCGTCTAACGATTGAGTGTTGTTACCAATAGATAGATATAAAACATCAAATGGCATTGTTAAATCGTCATCATAACGCAGATTATCTCTTTCCGTATTTACTGGATGAAAACAGCCAAGCATAATACGCGAAATATCAGAAACTATTGATCCCGTTTTAATATCTATATGCTTATACCTATTTACAAATGTTGTGATGTTTGTGATTGTTTCATTATCTTCTGTTACAGTTTCAAAATCAATGCCAATTAAATTCCATTCGCCAGGATTAATTCTAAAGTATTCATAATATGAACCATCATATCCTACACGAATTCGTCCATTTCCTCTACATTCTAAATAAGCATATTCAGTTGAATCGTCACCCAAGGCTAATAATCTAACATTACCATCTAAATCAAGTGAGTTAATCCTAACCAATAAGAATACTTGTTTGTGATTAGCAAACTTAGAACTCCACTCGTCGTAATTAAATGAATCTTTACTTTTTGCTTTTCTCTCACTGTTAAATCCATCAACAGAATAAACTAATGAGTCATTTGAACTAACAAATCTCATTATATCTCTATTAATATCTTTATCCCTAACAAAATTAACATTGTCAAGCTCAGGATTATCACCATATTTGAGTTTTGAGTTTTCAAATACGTAATCATTGTCTGAGATTTTTTCTTTTATATTTTTTTAATAAATGATCTTCTCTTTTTATGTATAACAGTATCAAATCTACTAAGGATACCTAGAATTTGATAATTAGTTTCTAAAGTAAGGTTTGTTTCGAAATGGTCGTATTTACCACTTTCAAGCATTATCATAACTTCCTTTAATACTAATGATGGTACTCCTAGGTTTCTATAATCTTTTCTTACTCCAATTAAACCAAAGTCTTTTACCTTAGGTTTATTAATAGCATGTAATAATCTAATTATACCTATTGGTGTAAGTCTACCTTTACATTTACTAATAGCTTCTGCGATTGATGGGAATAATAAGGCAAAGCATACCATTTCACCTTTGTCATTATTTATTACCACAATGTCTTCTTCTTTAAGCAATAATTTAAAACCTTTAAGTAAATCTTTTTTTACTTCCTCTCTTAATGGGGCAGTACCATAAATATCTGAATAAGTGTCATCTAAAAGCAAAAAGAAATCATCAATATGGTTTTTGATTAAAGTTTTTAGATTCTTTTCATGAACCATATGCAAATTAAACTTCTTTAGCATATAATCACAAACCTTTTCAAACTTTTCTTTACCCTCTTTAGGCAACCTTATTTCTTGCTCAAGCCAGTCTACTTCTTTTATAAATCCATAATCTTCTATTAATTTTTGGTAATATGGAAAGTTATATTGCTCTTCAAAGGTAGACATCTTATCAAAGCCCTCAATTAACAAGCCTTCTCTTTCTAAATCGTTAAAGCCTAATGGCCCAACAATTTCATCCATACCCTTATCTTTAGCCCATTTACAAACCCCATCAAACAATGCACTACTTACATTACAATCATCAATTGAATCAAATCTTGTGAATCTAACTCTTTTTTGGCCCCATTTAGTATTTGCATCTCTTTGAATGATTCCAGAGATTCTACCTACCATCTTGTTATCTATGTATGCATTAAAATAAATAGTGTCACATGATGATGTAAAAGGGTTCTTTCTTTTGAATAATGCCTTTTCAGAACTTCTTAAACAAGGCACATATTCTTTTACACCTTTATATAATTTAAGTGGAAATTTAATAAAATCATTAATTTCTTTTCTTGTTTTTACTTCTTTTATTATTATCATAATCTATTCCATTTAAACTTAATATTAATTACTTTTATCTTTTTTTAATTTCTTATATACAAATAAAAATGCAACTATAAAAACAGTTTCTAATACAGCCAAAACATACCAAGAAGATAATACTGGAATTTCACTAATAAAAGGATCATGGATTTGCATAGCACCACTAAACTTAAATACTTTTATTTCAATAACTCCAATCACGTGATATATAATAATTCCAATAGGGAAATAATACCATTTTTTTATATCTGGTTTTATATAAGATGTAATAATTAATATTATTGATAGCCAAAGCATAATAGCATGATGAATTAAACCAGTTAATGTTCTAGGATCAATGAAAAGTTGTGTATCTAGAAAATCTGGATAAAACATTGTCACAAGACCACCTAAGAAGCCTAAGTATGTTAAGAAATGAAGGAACTTATTATCTTTTTTGCCAAATAATATAGCTAAAGAAAATAATAATGAAGTCAACCCGCAAAAAGAATTAGGAATTAACTTAAGCCAAGTCTCATCTTTGTTTGTTGTTTCGTATAGTGCAATAAAAAACCTGTTTAATAGAATTGCTATTAAAAGACATATAGCAGATATTTTTATTACAATGTTTGTTTTCTTTTCATCATTTTTAATTTTAAGTACAAAAAATATTCCCAAAGCAAATAACAAGAAATATATTACTAAAAATATAATATGCTCCAAGCCAAAAACTCCAGGATATTTTAAATCTTGTCCTGATTCATATATTTCTAAATAATTCATAATTTTCACCATTTTATATCTTTATAATCTAAAATTTATTTGAAGGTTTTTTATAAACTTATAAAATAAAAAACTAACAGTTATATTATATAACTATTAGTTCATTTTTTCAAGTTAACTAATACTTGCAAGTTCAATCTCACCCATATTATCTAAGCATTCTATACCGATTATAAAGCTTGCAATTGATGAAAACAAAATACAATCAAACAGTTCTTCTTTTGTTTTAAATTTTGCTTTTTCAGCTAAATATATAATTAAGTCAGTAGCATCTTGGATGTATTGCTCAATTACTTGATTTGAATCTAAATAATTAATAAGTAAATATTTAGGATAATCTTCTAATTGAACTTCATCTAATAATTTATTTAATATACCATTACGATATAAAGCATTTGGGCGATCTTTATAAAACATAAAAACAGCTAAACCTAAATATGCACTATAATAAAATAATTTCTTGTAATTTAATTTTTGGCTAAAGTCATCATACATTCTAGACATTGCTTCTTTTATTAGAAGCTCAGAATTTTTTACAAGTTTAGTATCATATAGATGTGCATC
>JAZLLM010000062.1:0-5464 GCA_045598145.1 Bacilli bacterium
AGAATAGTTGATATTGATAAAAACATTGCTATATTTGAAAAATATACAGCCACAATTGAATCAGACGATACTATTGACCAAAGAAAACAAATAATTGAGAAATTAAATAATTTAGAAACAATTCAAAAAATATATTCACAAAGATTAGTAGAAATTAATAATAATTATTATGGACAATTAAAGATGTCAACTGTTGCTTTTTCTTTAAAGATGAATAATGATGAGCTAGAAAAATTCTATAATCGTATTGATAAAATTATTAATAATAGTGGTAGTTTAAAAAAGGCTAGTGAAGAAATTTATTATTCAAGTGGTGAATTTGTTAGTGAATTAGTTAAAGATTTAGTAGAGTGTATAATATTAACAAAGAACAATGATTATATAAATAAATACAATTATGATTTCTTTTTAAATAGTGATGTAATTATCACTTTAGATTATAAAGAATGGATTGATTTATATAATAAAATCAAATATGCATATAAGTTAATTAGTGATATTGAGGTTGATAGTTATTTAAGATTTAGTGAGAAATATAAGCATTTTGAAGCAATGTGTGTAATTCTTATGATGACAAAAGAGGCTAGTTATGCGCGCTGATTTACATTCACATAGTATATATTCAGATGGTGAGTTAAACGTTAATGATTTACTTGATAGAGCTATAAATAATAAAATAGACATTCTAGCTTTAACTGATCATGATTGTTTTGATGGGGCTATTGAAGCTTATAATTTATCTAAAGATAAAAATATTCAAATGGTATATGGTTTAGAACTTTCCACATATCGAAATGATGAGCATATTCATATTTTAGCTTATTACAGTAAGCCACTTACTAGCGGTTCTTTTTATGAAATGCTTGAAAATCAAAGATTAAACCGTAAAAAAAGAGCTATTGAAATTTGTTCATTATTAAAGCAATATTTTAATATTGAAATGGATCAATCTTTTATTTGTGAAAGACATAGTATATCAAGAGGTACAATTGCTAAAGAAATAGTTAAGCAGGGATTTGCGGAAAACAAAAAAGAGGTATTTATTAAATACATTGGTGCTGGTTGCCCATGCTTCCTTCCTTCTACTAAGTTATCTCCAGAAGAAGGAATAAAACTAATATTAGAAAGTGGTGGTATGCCAGTTTTAGCTCATCCTTGCTTATATAAAAATAATAATGTTGAAGATATTATAAAAATGGGTGTAAAAGGTATTGAAGCCGTATATCCTAACACCGAAAATAGAGAAACAAAATACCGTGATTTAGCTAGAAAATATAAGTTAATAATTACTGGTGGAAGTGATTTCCATGCAATTAACGACTATGGTCATGGCGAAATTGGTGAGGCACATATTAAAGACCAGGATTTAAGAAAATTTTTAAAGGTATTAAAAGATGAATATTAAGAAGTTAGCTATTGAGGCTATAGAAAAAATTATATATAAGGGAGCATTTGTTAATATATGCATAAATGAATACTTCAATAAGTTTGAATTAACAAAAGAAGAAAAAGCTTTATTTACTAGGTTAGTTATGGGAACAATTGAAAAGCGAATTACTTTAGCTTATTATCTTGAACCATATCTTAGAAAAAAGCAAAAACCCTGGGTTAATGCAATATTATTAATGAGTGTATATCAAATTGTATATATGGATATTGAAAACCATTATGCAGTAAATGACGCTGTAGAAATGGCAAACTTCAAAGATAGAAATATTGGTGGGTTTGTAAATGGGGTTTTAAGAAATCTTCTTAGAAATCCACTTAGAAGTATCGATAAAGCCTCTTTAGACGAAATCCAATATTTAAGTATTAAGTACTCATATCCTACTTGGTTAGTATCATATTTACTTAAGGATTATGATTATAAAGTAGTAGAAGATATATTTAAAGAAAATGATGAGATTAGAGGAACTACCATTAGAGTAAACACATTAAAGGCTAGTTTGAAAGAAGTATGTGATATTTTAGAAAGTGAAAATATTACATATAAAAAGAGTTTGATAAGTGATAACGGTTTAATAGTAGATTATCCAATGGTAAACCATGATCTATTTATAAGTGGTAAAATTACTATACAAGATGTTGCTAGTCAAATGACATCGGAAATATTGAATCCTAGTCATGAAAGTAATGTAATTGACATGTGTAGTGCGCCAGGTAGTAAAACAGCGCATCTTGCTAGTATTATGGAAAATACAGGTAGAATATTTGCTTGTGATATATATGCACATAAATTAAAACTAATGGAAAAAGGTTTTAAACGCTTAGGTGTAACTAATGTTAAGACACAGCAAATAGATGCAAGAAAAGTAAAAGATGTAGTTAAAAAAGAAAGTTTTGATTATGTGCTTTTAGATATGCCGTGTAGTGGATTAGGAGTAATGGGTCATAAGGTTGATTTAAAATATAACATTACTTATGAATCAATTGAAGAAATTATTAAGTTGCAAAAAGAATTAATTGAATCAGCATATCCTTTAATTAAAAAAGGGGGATACATTGTAATATCTACTTGCACAATTAATAAATCAGAAAATGAAGAAAATATCAAAGAATTTATAAGGAATCATAAGGATATGAAAGTCTTATACGAAAGATGCATATTACCTTATGAATATAATACTGATGGTTTCTTTATTTGCAAATTACAAAAGGAGACTATAAATGCGTAATATTTTTGATTTTACTATTACTGAATTAGAAGAAAAAATAGTAAATGATGGTGGAAAAAAATATAGAGCAACACAAATATTTGAATGGTTATATCGTAAAGGTGTTAAAGACTTTAATTTAATGACTAATATAGGTAAAGATAACATCGAATATTTCGCTTTAAATTATTCTTTAGAAGAATTAAAAATAGAAAAAATGCAAGTTTCAAGCGATGGAACTAGGAAATTTTTATTTAAACTTCGAGATGATAATTATATAGAAAGTGTCTTGATGAAGCAAGATTATGGTTATAGTTTATGTGTCTCTAGTCAAGTTGGTTGCAATATGGCTTGTGCATTTTGTGCTAGCGGTCAACATAAAAAGGTAAGAAATTTAGAAACTTGGGAAATGGTTTGTCAAGTTAAACAAGTAAATGATGAACTTAGAAAAGATAATTTAAGACTAAGCCATGTAGTAGTTATGGGAATTGGTGAACCTTTCGATAATTATGATAATTTACTTAAATTCTTAAGTATAATTAATTACGCTAAAGGTATAGAAATTGGTTCAAGACACATTACTGTATCTACATCTGGAATAATTCCTAAGATTTATGAATTTGCAAATTTCCCTTTACAAATTAATTTAGCTATTAGCTTACATTTTCCAAATGATGAACTTAGAAGTAAATACATGCCAGTTAATAAAGCATATCCATTAGGCGATTTGATACAGGCAGTAAATGATTATTTTAATATAACTGGTAGAAGAGTTACTTTTGAATATATTTTAATAGATGGAATTAATGATACAACTAAATGCGCATATGAACTTACTAATTTAGTTAGGGGAATGAATTGTTATATAAATTTAATTCCTATGAATGAAACAAATACACTATTTAGAAGAAGTAAACAAGAAAATGCAAAAGCATTTTTTGAAATATTACACAAGAATGGTATTAATGCTACTATGAGAAAAGAGCAAGGGCATGATATTGATGCAGCCTGCGGACAATTAAGAATAAAAACAATGAAAGAGAAGAATGAATGGAAGGACTAATAATTAAATCAATCAGTGGTGAATATGATTGCTATTCTGATGGTAAAATAATAACTTGTAAGCCAATTGGGTTGTTTAGGCTAAAAAAAATAACACCAAAAGTTGGTGATAGAGTTAAAATTGAAGATAACACAATTATTGAAATTATTAAAAGAAAGAATGAATTAGTTAGGCCATTTGTATCTAACGTTGATAAAGCTATTTTAATAACATCAGTTATAGAACCAGATTTAAATTTAAATTTATTAGACAGATTGATTGCTAATATTGAATATTGTGATATTGAAATAGTAATTGCTTTTAGTAAAGTTGATTTAATTAAAAATAATGATAATTATAAAGATTATGAAAATATTTTTAATTATTATAAAAAAATAGGTTACAAAGTATACTTACTTCCAGATGAGGCATCTAAAATAGCAGATGAGATTAATAATAATATATGTGTTTTAGTTGGACAAAGTGGAGTAGGTAAAAGCACATTCGTAAATTTACTTACTAATCTTAATGTAAGAACTGACGAAATAAGTAAAGCTTTAGGTAGAGGTAAACATACAACAAGACATACTGAATTAGTAAGTATTAACGGTGGTTGGTTAGCTGATACACCAGGTTTTGGTTCATTAGATTTTGATATGGATGAAGTAACTTTAGGACAATGCTTTAAAGAATTCTTTATTAATAAATGTAAATACAATGGTTGTCTTCATCAAAATGAACCAGGTTGTATAATAAAAGCTAAAGTTGAATCTGGTGAAATATTAAAGTCTAGATATGATAATTATTTAATTTTTTTAAAAGAAATACAAGATAAGCCTAAGAAATGGCAAAAAATATTAAAAGAATCGTAGGTATTTTATTATGATAATAGCTCCATCAATTTTATCAGCTGATTTTTCAAAATTAGCAAGCGAAATAGAAAGTGTAGGTAATGCTGAATTTATCCATATAGATGTTATGGATGGACATTTTGTACCTAATATTACTATAGGGCCATTAGTAGTAAAGGCTATTAAAAATATAAAGAATATTAAAGATGTACATTTAATGATTACTGATCCAATTAAATATAGTCCTGAATTTATTAAGGCTGGAGCAGATATTGTTACTTTTCATTATGAAGCCTTAAATAGTAAGGAAGATATATATAAGTGTATAGATTTAATTCATTCATATGGAGTTAAAGCAGGTATATCAATAAAACCAAATACTAATGTAAATGTATTAGACGAATTTTTAGATAAATTAGATTTAGTACTAGTAATGTCAGTAGAACCAGGATTTGGTGGGCAAAAGTTTATGCCAAGCGCTTTAGGTAAGATTAAATATTTAAGTGATAAAAAGGAAAAAGGAAATTATAATTATTTAATTGAGGTTGATGGTGGAATTAATTTGGATACTGCAAAATTATGTAAGGATAATGGAGTTGAAGTATTAGTGGCTGGTTCTTTTATTTTCGGAAGTGATAAGAGAAAAGAATTAATAGAAGAACTAGCTAAATAAAAAATCATAATTTTTTTAATTTTTCTTGCATTCTTTTTTTACTTTATGTATACTGAAGTTGAAAAGGAAGAAGGAAATTATGGAATTTAAGAAAGAATAAGTTACAAACCCTAATAGTAAAATTTTAAATATAACTAATATAACTTATAATGCAAATACAGGTGAAATTTCCGCATTAACAGTTAATGAACAAAATAATGAAGGAGTAGTTACGGAAGAAGGCACAAAGTTAAATGCACAAAAT
>JAZLLM010000063.1:0-27028 GCA_045598145.1 Bacilli bacterium
ATTATATCATTATTATGGATAGTGAAAATCTATATTCTTTAAATCGCATCTTTAAAGATACTTCTAATAAAGTATATAAATTATTATATTTTAGCGGAAGTAATAAAGATGTATCTGATCCTTGGTATACAAGAAGATTTGATGAGTGCTTTTATGATATAAAGATGGGCTGTATAGATTTATTTAATTTTTTAGAAGGAGAACAATAATGAGTATAATAATTACAATAGGTAGAGAATTTGGTAGTGGCGGAAGAGAACTTGGAAAGAGATTAGCAGAAGAATTAGGTATTGCATATTACGATAGAGAAATCGTAGAGGAAGTAGCTAAAAATACCAAATTAGCTTATGAATATGTATCAAATGTTATTGAGAAAGCACCAAGTGCTCACTTCCCAATCACAATTGGTAATTCTTTTAATATATACCATAATGATGTTATTTTTGATAATACTACAAGTATTAGACAAGAACAAACTAAGGTAATTAGAGAATTAGCAAGTAAAGGTGATTGTGTAATAGTTGGAAGATGTGCTGACTATATTTTAAGAGATATGAATCCTTTTAGAATCTTTGTATATTCAGATATTGAATCTAAAATTAAGAGATGTAAAGAAAAAGGTGAAATCAGCCCGGATTTAACTGATAAAAAAATCACTAAGATGATTTTAAATATTGATAAACAAAGAAGAAAATATTATGAATTCTATACCTCAAATAAATGGGGAGATATAAAGAATTATGATGTTTGTATTAACACAACAAACAAAAACATTAAAGATGTAACAAAAGCAATTATAAAATTATTTGAATAAATAAAAGAATAGATTAATTTAGAAGTTAGGAAAATATCAAATATAAAATGAATATTAAATAAGCCAATATTTAACTTATCTTTAATTTAAAAATTGTATAATATATGTGTAATTTAAAGAAAGTAATCCTTATTTAAACATTTGTATAGTCTCTCCTAACTAACAAATCTCTTCTATTTTAAATAAGGAAATAATAGTAAATTTATTTATTTAAAGCCTAAAGATGAACTAGTAGATTGTCTTTGGGCTTTTAAATTTTTTTATCAAATAATTGAAAACCTTTTCTAAATATGCTATAATAAAAGCGTATAAATAAACAAAAAAGGAGAATAGGTAAATGAAAACTAAAAAATGTTTATTAGTATTTTTTATGCTTTTTGTATTTGCATTAGTTTTGATTGCATGTGGTACTAAAGAACCATCAAGACAACCAAAATTAGAAATCAAGACAAAAGAAATAAGTATTTTAGTTGGCGAACAAGCTGATTTAGAATTTACTTTAGTTGATGCTTTAGACCCTGTAGGTTTTTCTTGTACACCTCAAGATGTAATTGAAATTGCACCTAAGAATGAAAGTGCATTTACAGTAAAAGGTTTAAAAGAAGGTGAAGTAAACGTTAAAATTACATGTGGTGATTTATATGCTACAGTTACAGTTACAGTTATTAAAAATACAGTAGTAGTAACTTTTAAAGATGGTAATAAAGTTTTATCTACTCAAGAAATAGCTAAAGGCGCTAGTGCTACTGCTCCAAGCGACCCAGTAAAAGAAGGCTATGAATTTGTTGGATGGGATAAATCATTTGATAACGTAACTGAAGATTTAGTAGTTACTGCTAAGTTTGAACAATTATTTAAGATTTCTTATAATCCTAATGGTGGTGCATTAGGAGAAGATGTTCCTACAACTTATAAGAAAGGTGATAGCTTTGATCTTCCAATTCCTGGAAAAGCACAAACTAATTTCTTAGGTTGGTCATCTACTAAAGATGGAACTGATTATATTAAAAAGATTAGTCCAGATACAGAAGGAGATTTAACATTGTACGCAAATTATGAAGAAGCTACAAACTTTAAAGTAAATTTTGACTTTAATGGTGGTAATTCAAGTGATCAATATTTACAAGATACAAGTGATGCATTATCACTTACAATCGATAATTATAATGGCGTAAAAGGTTCATATTGGGGAGGAGCTTATGCAAATTATCTTTTCATAACTAACCAAAGTTCTGACCCAGCAGCTACTTTCTCTGATAGAATTTATATCGGTCAAAATACTGAAACTGGTTTATATGAAATCATGAGTATTTTAGTATCTGGTGCATCTAGTTGGCCTAAAGGTGCTAATTATGTTATTGTATTTTCAAGCTCATATAAGAATCATGCTCCAAACCATGAAATTGTTATGCAACTTGAAGTTGGTGATATTGTAGTATTTGATGATGATTTCACAACTGCAATTACAAAGACTGGCACAAAAACCGTTAAGGCATATTTCTTTAAAGGCGATGCTAAGACACAAACTTTACAACAAGAATTAAAAGTTAAATCTAAGATGCCTTCACCAGCTAGACTAGGTTACACTTTTGATGGTTGGTATGATGCTAATGGTGTTAAGATTGAATCTAGTGAAGATTTATATAACAATGCTACTTTAAAAGCTAACTGGATTGAAAAAACTCCAGTTACAAGCATTGAACTTAATAATATCCCTGAAGAAATGATATGTGGAGAAGTATTCCAAATCAATGCAAAGGTTAAACCTAGTGATGCATACTTCCAAAACGTATATTTCCAAACAGCAAACAAAGATATCGTTAGTGTTGATGCTAATGGTAAATTAGTAGCTAATAGTTGTGGTGAAGTTGTAATTACAATTTATGATTACATGAAGAAAGCTCCAGTTATTAAGACTATTAAAGTATATCCAGTTGATTCAATCGATATTAGCTTTAGCGATGATTATAATGGTGTATTAAATGTTAATGACACATTACAACTTACTCCTAAAGCATTTGGTAAAGATGTAAGTGGTATTAAGTTTACTTATAAATCAAGTGATGAAAGTGTATTAAGCGTTAGTGCTGATGGATTAGTTAAGGCATTAAAAGAAGGTGTTGCAACTATTATCATTACTGATAATGCAGGTACAGCTCATACATTAGAAATTGGTGTTACAGTAAATGCTTTACCAGTAGCTACTAAGTTAGATCAAGTATTAGCATTAATTGCAAACAACAACTTCGCAGTTGTTCAAGCTGGTAATGCTTGCTTATATAACGATGGTACTGAAAGATATTATAAGGCTACTTATGGTAGTGTTAATAATTTCTTATTCGAAGATTTCGTAGTAAATAATACATATTTAGAACAAGGTAGAAAAGCTGCTCAAGGTGAAATTGATAAGGATCCATCTGATGGTCACTTCCGTGATCCAGCTGACACAATTGAATTTGTAACTGTTCATGATACAGCTACATTAACAGGTAATGTAAAGAATACAGCATCTAGTATGGCTGTTTCTGGTACAAGTATCCACTACACTGTAGGTAATAATGAAATTTATTCAGCAATTCCAGAAGAATATGTAGCGTACCATGCTGGTGATAGTACTGGTTACTCATTCAGTTGGACTGATACTAAAGTTCCTGCTACTGATGACTCTCAACCTGAATTCACAATTGAAAACGTTGAAGGTGTTGCATATTTAGGTATTAATGGCACAAAGACTTCTATTAAACTTCCTACTGGATCAAATATGAGACTTACTCATTTAGGACCTGCATACACAGTTAAGAATGGCACAATTTGGATTGCACCATTATGGTATTCTAGTGATTATGCATATATTGGTTCTAAAGGTGGAAACAATAACTCAATTGGTATTGAAATGCAAGTTAATATTTCAGGCAATATGTATGATACATGGTTGCGTACTGCTAAGTTAGTAGCTGATATCTGTATTAGAAATAATCTTGCTTTATCTAGAGTTAAACAACATAACACATGGACTGGTAAGAACTGTCCACAATGTTTAATCTCTGGTGGAAATTGGTGGGATTTCATGGATATGGTTAAAGTTAATTATGAAATCATGAAGAATTACAGTGACGTTAAAATTGAATTTGAATCAAATAATACTGATATTTTAGATGACAACGGAACTATTAAAGCATTCCCAACTGTAACTACTACAGTATCTTATACTGTAAAAGTAAGTTTAGGAAGTGAGTCTAAGAGTATTACATTATATAGTGTAGTACCTGGAACATGTACTTGGGAACAATGGAATGGTAGCTATCCATCTAGCCAAATTTGGAATAATGGAAAGTTTGATTTAAACGCTAAATAAAAACAATATAAGTCTATAGTTAAACGCTATAGACTTTTTTATTTATTTAGGGTCTGTCAAAAATTCTGGTGAAAATCAAGCGTAGAAAATAAAAATTAAATGTGCTATTGTTAGGTATTAAAAGTCGAAAAAACACTTTTTAAGTGCTTCTTTTTTGAATATTTAACTTTATATAAATTCTACTATTATTTTTAAATGAAATTTATAATTGTAAAAAAGGTTAAAGAATGCTATAATTATAAAAAAGGAGATGAACAAAAGTGAAAACTAAAAGAAATTTATTGTTGTTTTTTATTATTTTTGTTTTAACATTAATCTTAGGCGCTTGTGGTGGTAATGGTGGAAATAATGGTGGAAAAGAAGATCCACCAAAACCTGCTTTTGATGTTCAACCTGAAGAGGTTAATATTTTAGTAGGCGAAGAAGAAATTATTGAATGCACTTTAACTAACGCTTTAGATCCTGTTAATTATAGTCTAAATCTTGAAGATGTTATTAAAATCGTAAGTAGTGAAGATAACATATATATAGTTAAAGGATTAAAAGAAGGAGAAGCTACAATTACTTTTACTTGTGGTGATTTAGAGAAGACTGTAAAAGTGACAGTCGTTCAAACTAAAGTTTTAGTTACTTTTAAAGATGGTGATACTGTATTATCTAGTGAAAAGATAGATAAAGGAAGTAGTGCTATAGCACCTGAACCTTTAGGTAGAGAAGGTTATGAATTTGTGGGATGGGATAAATCATTTGATAAGGTAAATGAAGATTTAGTAATTAACGCTAAATATGAAAAGTTATATTACATTACTTATAATCCTAATGGTGGTATAATTGGTGATAATGCACCTAAGTCATATAAGAAAGGTGATAATTTTGAACTTCCAACTCCAAATAAGGCACAAACTGATTTTTTAGGTTGGTCATCTACTGAAGGTGGAACTGATTATATTAAATCTATCAAGAAAGATATGGAAGGAGATTTAGTATTGTACGCAAATTATGAAGAAGCTAAAAACTTTAAAGTTACATTTGACTTTAATGGTGGTAATTCTAATGAACAATATTTAGCAGATCCATCATATGGTTTAGTTCTTACTTTAGATAACTACAATACAGTTAAGGGTTCATATTGGAGTGGTGGATATGATAATTATCTATACATCACAAATCAAAGCTCTGACCCTGCAGCTACATTCTCTGATAGAGTATATGTAGGTTTAAATGATGAAACTGGTTTATACGAAGTTTTAAGCGTTTTAACATCAGGCCCATCTAGTTGGCCTAAAGGTGCTGATTATGTTATTACATTCTCAGAAACTTATAAGAATCATAATGTAAGTCATGAGGTTGTAATGAAACTTCAAGTTGGTGATATTGTGGTGTTTGAAGAAGATTTCACAACTGTTATCACTAAAACAAGTACTAAGGGTGTAAAGGCTTATTTCTTTAGTGGAGATGCAAAAGCTCAAACACTTCAACAAGAATTAAAGGTAAGATCTAAATTACCAGTAGCAACAAAATTAGGCTATGATTTAGAAGGCTGGTATGATGCTAATGGTATTAAGATTGAATCTTGTCAAGAATTATATAATAACGCAAAATTAAAAGCTAATTGGGTTGAAAAGACTCCAGTTACTGGAATTTTAATAAATGATATACCTGAAGATATGATAAGTGGTGAAACATTCCAAATTGATGCAAAAGTTACTCCAACAGATGCATACTTCCAAGATGTTTATTTCTTAAGTTCAAATAAAGATATTGTTAGTGTTGATGAAAAAGGTAAATTAGTTGCAAAGAATTGTGGTGAAGTCACAATTACAATTTATGACTATATGAAGAAAGCACCAGTAACTAAGACTATTAAGGTATATCCAATTGATTCAATCAATATTAGTTTTAGTGATAATTACAATGGTGTATTAAATGTTAATGAAACTGTTATGCTTACTCCTAGAGCTTTAGGTAAAGATGTAAGTGGTATTAAGTTTACTTATAAATCAAGTGATGAAAGTATTTTAAGTGTTAGTGCTGATGGTTTAGTTAAAGCTTTAAAAGAAGGTACTGCAACTATTATCATTACTGATAATAGAGGTACTGTCCACACATTAGAAATTGGTGTAACAGTTAGTGCTTTACCAATAGCTACTAAATTAGATCAAGTATTAGCATTGATTGCAAATAATAACTTCGCAGTTACTCCTGTAGGTAATGCTTGTCTATATGATGATTATAACGAAAGATATTATAAAGCTACTTATGGTAGTGTTAATAATTTCTTATTTGAAGATTTCACTGTTAATAATACATTCTTAGAACAAGGTAGAAAAGCTGTTCAAGCTGCAATCGCTAAAGATCCTAAAGATAGTCACTTCCGTGACCCAGCTGACACAATTGAATTTGTAACTGTTCATGATACAGCTACATTAACTGGTGATGCTAGAGGTACAGCTGATATGATGGCTATTGATGGTACAAGTATTCATTATGTTGTTGGAAATTATGAAGTATTTTCAGTAATTCCAGAAGAATATGTAGCGTTCCATGCTGGTGATGGTACAAGCTATGCATTTAGCTGGACTGATACTTTAGTTCCTGCTACTGATGATTCTCAACCGGAATATGCTATTGTTAACGTTGAAGGTGTTGCATACTTATCAATCAATGGTGTAACTACATCAATTAAGCTTCCAATTGGTTCTAATATGGAACTTACTCATTTAGGACCAGTATACACTGTAAAGAATGGCACTTATTGGATTGGCCCATTATGGTATTCATCAGATTATGGATACATTGGTTCTAAAGGTGGAAATAACAATTCTATAGGTATTGAAATGGAAGTAAATACAGGTGGCAATCAATATGATACATGGCTTAGAACTGCTAAGTTAGTAGCTGATATCTGTGTTAGAAATAATTTACCATTATCTAGAATTAAACAACATAATACATGGACTGGTAAATATTGTCCACAATGCTTAATTTCAGGTGGAAATTGGTGGGAATTCATTGACATGGTTAAAGTAAATTATGAAATTATGAAGAACTACAATGATGTTACAATTACATGTGAATCAAATAATCCTGATATTTTAGCTGACAATGGTACAATTAAGGCTGCACCAGAAGTAACTACTACAGTATCTTATACTGTAACAGTAAGCTTAGGTGGAGAGTCTAAGAGTATGACATTATATAGTGTAGTACCAGGCGCATGTACTTGGGATCAATGGAATGGTAGATATCCATCAAGCCAAGTATGGAATGGCGGAAAATTTAATTATTATGTAAAATAAAATAAATTAGTGAGTAGTGTTTATTAACCTACTCACTTTTTTCTTAAATGTATATTAAGTATAAAAACAAAAGATTGCGAGTGCAATCTTTTTTTGATATAATAATTAACATATAAAGGAGAAGAAGAATGTTAAAGAAATTTATTAGTTATTACGGACCACACAAAAAATTGTTTATCTTAGATATGCTAGCATCATTATTAGTTTCTGTGATTGGTTTAGTATACCCAATCGTAACTAGACTTATGCTAGGTGAATGGACTAGTGATGAACAAAATACTAAGTTAATTATATATTGTGGATTAGGTCTATTAGGATTATATTTACTTAGAATGCTACTTAGATTCTTTGTACAATATTACGGACATGTAATTGGTGTTAGAATGCAAGCTACAATGCGTAATGATTTATTCACTAAACTTCAAAACTTGCCATATACATTTTATGATAATAATGAAACAGGTAAGATTATGAGTAGAATGACTAACGACTTACAAGACGTTAGTGAACTTGCTCATCATGGACCAGAAAATATCTTTATTTGCGGAATTATGATTATTGGTTCATTTATATATTTATGTACTATTGACTGGAAACTTACTTTGATTATCTTTGCTTGTGTTCCTTTCTTAATTGTGACATCAGCTATTTTAAGAAGAAGAATGAGAGAAGCTTTCATGGAAAGTAGAAAAAGTATAGCTGTAGTTAACGCTGCATTAGAAAGTAGTATAACAGGTATTAGAGTAACTAAAGCGTATACTAATGATAAGAAAGAATTAGAAAAGTTTGAAAATGGTAATAAGCAATATGTAGAGGCAAGAAAGAAAAGCTATAAGGCAATGGGCTTATTCCACTCTACTACATCATTTATTACCGATGTATTTAATGTTGTGGTATTAGTAGCTGGTGGTATGTTTATTACTAGAGGTCATATTGATGTAGCTGACTATTCAACTTTTGTTATTAGTATTTCTTTATTCTTATCTCCAGTACAAACATTAATTGGTTTCATTGAGCAATTACAAGATGGTTCTACAGGATTTAAACGTTTTATGGAAATTATGGCAGAACCTGAAGAAATTGAAAATGAAGACGCAGAAGAATTAGTAGTAACTAATGGTGTTATTGACTTTAAGAATGTAAGCTTTAGATACATTGAAGAAAAAGGTGTATTAGACCATATTAACCTACATATAGAGTCAGGAGAGAAGTTAGCCTTAGTTGGACCATCAGGTGGTGGTAAGACTACTATTTGTCACCTTATCCCAAGATTCTATGAAATTGGTGAAGGAGATATTTATATTGACGGTGTAAATATTAAAGATGTAAGTTTAAGAAGCTTAAGAAAAAATATTGGTATTGTCCAACAAGATGTATTTTTGTTTAATGGCACAATTAAAGATAACATTCTTTATGGTAAATTAGATGCAAGTGATGAAGAAGTAATTGATGCTGCTAAGAAAGCTAACATTCATGATTATATTATGACTCTTCCAGATAAATATGATACTGAAATTGGTGAAAGAGGTGTTAAATTATCTGGTGGTCAAAAGCAAAGATTATCAATTGCAAGAGTGTTCTTAAAGAATCCACAAATACTAATCCTAGATGAAGCTACTTCAGCTTTAGATAACACTACAGAAATCTTAATTCAAGAAGCTTTAGATGAATTATGTAAGGGTAGAACTACATTAGTAGTAGCTCATAGATTATCCACAATTAAAAATGCAAGTGAGATTGTTGTAATTTCTAATGGTGAAATTAAAGAACAAGGAACTCATGAAGAATTATTCAAAGCTAAAGGTATCTATTCAACTTTATATCAACTTCAATTTAGAAGTGGAGATACTAAATATTTAATGCAGGAGTTAGCTGATGAGTAATTATTATGATGAATTTAAATACTTTCATCTAATAAATAAACATGCTAATTTATTTATTGACAATGCATTAAGTAAATATGGACTAAATAGTGCATATAGAATCTTTATTAAGATAATTGTAGAAGAGCCAGGAATAACTAGAGATCAAATCAAAGTTAGAGCTCATGTTCATCCTAGTAATACTACAAGATGCATAGATTATTTATCAGACAATGATTTTATCACAAAGCAAGAAAAAGAAAATGATAAAAGAATATGTATGCTATACCCAACTGATAAGTTAAAAGAAGTATATGATTTATTAATAAGCAAAATAGATGAATGGGAAAATTCTTTATTTGAAGGCATAAGTGAAGAAGAAAGAAATGAATTAAGCACTAAACTTAAGGATTTATCAATAAAAGCAATTAATAAAGCACATAATCAAAAAGATTAAGTAAAACAATAAGCAACGATAGGAGAATTTTCTATCGTTGTTTTTGTTAATAATTAGAAAAACCGGTATTTTAACACAAAAAAGCATTGGAAAACCCGTGAAAATGTGCTACAATTTTAATTAAAGATTTAAGAGGCACTAAAACTTTTTTGTTTAGCGATAGGTTCTTTACTCGGTGTTACATTATAACATGTATTTATCCCTATGGGTTCTATTGATGAAATTAAAATGTACCCAATGGATTTTGAAGAATTTATGTGGGCTAATAATGTATCTAAAGAAGTAATAGAATATTTGAGAGTTTGTTTTAAAAAAGAACTAACGTTATAGATTTTATACATAAACAAACTTTTATTTAAAATAATATTATGGCAATACTATCTAATGACAGTGGATTTAATTTAGGCTCTGTTTATGAAACTGCTTGTGCTATGGAATTAATTACTTTGTCTATATATATGATTATGTTTATATAAAAAAAGAATATTAAGTGTTATTTATAAATATGAAAGGTGAATAATATGAATGAAAATAAGCTAACAAAAATAGCTAAAACCAAGCTTGTTAAAACGAAACTCGTTTTAATTTCATTGGGTTGTGAAAAGAACTTAGTAGATAGTGAAATGATATTAGGTTTATTAAAACGCGATAACATTGAAATAATAGATAATGTTAAGAAAGCTGATGTTATTATTGTAAATACTTGTGGTTTTATTAAGAGTGCTAAGGAAGAAGCAATTAATACAATATTTGATTGTATTAATGATAAAAAGGAAGGTGCTAAATTAATAGTAACAGGATGCTTAGTCCAAAGATATTTAGATGAATTAAAGGAAGAAATCCCTGAAGTAGATTTATGGGTACCTATTAAAGATTATTTTAGATTTGGTGATTTAGTATATAGTTTATTACATGATACTAGCTATAAAGCTAAGTGCTTAGAATTTGATAAAAGAATTATATCTACACCATCTCATTTAGCATATGTTAGAATTAGTGATGGTTGTAATAATAGATGTACTTATTGTGCAATACCTTTAATTAGAGGTAATATGCATAGTAGGACTATTGAAGATATACATAATGAAGTATGTGATTTAGTAAAAAAAGGTTATATAGAGATTTGCTTAATCAGCCAAGACTTATCTAATTATGGTTATGATCTAAATACTACACTAGATTGTTTACTTAAGGACTTAGTTAAAATTGAAGGCCTTAAGTGGTTAAGATTATTGTATCTATATCCAGATGAAATTACTAAAGAATTTATTCAAACTGTAAAAGAGAATAAATGTATCCTACCTTATTTTGATATCCCTCTTCAACATGCTTCTAATAAATTACTTAAATATATGCATAGAAGAGGAACTAAAGAAGAGGTTAGAGACTTAATTAATTACATTAGAAAAGAAATCCCTGATGCTATTATCAGAACTACTATGATAGTTGGATTCCCTCACGAAACTTTAAAAGATTTTAATGAATTAATCGATTTTGTAACTGAGATGGAATTCAATCATTTAGGTGCTTTTACATATTCAAAAGAAGAAGATACTGAATCATATAAAATGGGCTCTCAAGTAAGTGAGAAAGTAAAAAAAGAAAGATTAAATATATTAATGGACAAACAAAAGTGGTTATCACTATCTCAAAACAAAAAGATGGTAGGTAAAACTTATGATTGCATTATTGAAAGCTATGACGAAATAGAAGATAAATTCATTGGTAGAACTTATGCTTTTGCTCCTGATGATATTGATGGCGAGGTAATTATAACTAACAATGGTTATAAAAAAGACATCATTGGTAAAATGATGAAGGTAGAAATAGTAGACTCTATGTTTTATGATTTATTAGCAAGGTTTGTATAGTTAACCTTGCTTTATTATATGAAGTATGATATAATAAACTGAGTTTAGAAATACGAACTAGTAAAAGAGGTAAATAAAAATGGCGTCAGCAAAAACAGTTGAAAAGACTATGGAAATATTACAACTAATATCTAAAAACCCAAACGGTATGACATTAACAGAAATCTATAAAGCTTTAGATTTGCCTAAAGTTACAGTATACGATATCTTGAAAAGATTGTATCAACAAGAAGCAGTATATTATAGAGACTACCATTTGAAGAAATATGCAATTGGTCCTAAGATGTTCTCTATTGGACAAGCATTTGCAAATACCACAAACTTTATAGACCCAGTTAAGCATGATTTAGAGAGTTATGCCCAAAAATATAAATTAACAGTATTTGCGTCAAACAGAATGAAGGATCAAATTGTATATACTTATAAAGCAATGGGCCCTGAAATAAGACTTAAAACTGATGGTATTGGTGTACAAATTCCTGTGTGTGAATGCCCTGATGGTAAATGCTATTTAGCTTTTGAAGATAAAAAAACTGACGAAGAATTAAAGGATTATATTTTAAATACCTTCTATAAAGGTAAAGTAAATGAAGAATATGAATTATTAATGAAGGTTGTTTTAGATGCAAGAGGTCGTGGATATATTTATGACGCTGGAATAACTGAAAACTTTGTATTTGCTTTAGCTTTCCCAATCTATGATTTTGATGAAAGAATGGTTGGTGTAATATCTTCTTGTAGAATTCATAGGTTAGTAGATAGTGATGAATTAAATAATGAGATTAATGAATTAAAGATTATATCTGAAAAGGTATCACATTTATTAGGCTATAAATTAAAATAAAAATATGCGTAAGTACTAAACAAAAAAGTATTTACGTATTTTTTTGTAAATATATATTTTGAAAACATTTTTATTTATTAACTAAATATTATTTTAATTTACATTTAGGTTATATTATATTAAAATATAGTATAATATAGTAAATAGGTGAAAAATTATGTTAAGATTAGAAAATATCGTAAAAGTTTACAACACATATGGAAATTCAGTAGCTGCACTAAAGGGTGTTAGCCTAGATTTTAGAAAAAGCGAATTCGTTGCTATTCTAGGCCATTCAGGATGTGGTAAAACAACAATGCTGAATATTATTGGTGGATTAGACCATTATACAAGTGGAGACTTAATCATTAACTCAAAATCTACAAAAGACTTTACTGATAATGATTGGGATTCATACAGAAATCATTCTGTAGGTTTTGTATTCCAGAGCTATAACTTAATTCCTCACCAAACAGTATTAAAAAATGTAGAACTTGCATTAACATTATCAGGTGTAAACAAATTAGAAAGAAGAAAGAAAGCAATTGAAGCTTTAACTAAGGTTGGCCTAGCTGATCACTTAAATAAGAAACCAAACCAAATGTCTGGTGGTCAAATGCAAAGAGTTGCTATTGCAAGAAGTTTAGTTAATGATCCAGAAATCTTACTAGCTGATGAGCCTACTGGTGCACTAGATACTGAAACATCAATTCAAGTTATGGAAATATTAAAGGAAGTAGCTAAGGATAGATTAGTTATCATGGTTACACATAATCCTGAACTTGCTGATAAATACGCAAATAGAATTATTAGAGTATTAGATGGTAAAGTGGTTGATGATTCAAATCCTTACACTATCCCTAATTTTGAAAAGAAGGTATTTACTAAACAAGAAAAGAAAAAAGAAAAGAAGAAAAAGAAAGTATCTATGTCTTTCTTAACTGCTTTATCTTTATCTTTAAATAACTTATTTACTAAGAAGACAAGAACTTTAATGGTTGCATTTGCGGGAAGTATTGGTATTATTGGTATTGCCTTAATATTATCAGTATCCTCAGGTTTCCAAAATTATATTGATAAAGTGCAAGAAGATACCTTATCAACGTATCCTTTAACTGTGGAGAAGAACACAATGGATGTATCAAGTTTACTTGAAAACATCGCAGGTGTAAGTACTGATAGTATTCCACACGATAAAGACAAAATCTATTCTAACGATATAATGGTTGAATTATTAGAAAGTGTTAATAGTCAAACACATGTAAATAATTTAAAAGACTTTAAAAAGAGCGTTGAAGAAGATGATGAGTTAAAAGAAAAGATGACAGCTATTAAATATACTTATAGTGTTAACTTAAATATATATTTAGCTGATACAAGTAGTAGTGTAGTTCAAGTAAGCCCAAGCAATATCTTTGGCGCTATGATGGGCGGATCATATTCAATGAATGCATGGAGTGAGATGCTTGATAATCCTGAATTATTAGAAAGCCAATATGATTGTATCGCTGGTAAATGGCCTACAAAATATGATGAAGTTGTAATTGTAGTAGATAAAGATAATGAAATCAATGATTACACTCTATATGCTTTAGGATTTAAAGATCAAAAAGAATTAGAAGGAATCATCAGAAAGATGGCTCAAGGTGAAGAAGTTAAAACTACGCCTACATCATATACCTATGATGAAATCTTAAGCTATAAATACAAATTAGTATTAGGCTGTGATTTATATGAAAAAGATGAAACTAATATTTACAATGATATTAGTGAAGATGAAGAAAAATTAAAAGTTAAAGTAGATAATGGTTTAGAATTATCAATTACAGGTATTGTAAGACCAAGAAGTGGCGTTAGTGCTACAAGTATTAGCGGTACTATCGGTTATCGCCATGACTTAGTTGAATATGTAATTAATAAAACTAATGAAAGTGAAATCGTTAAAAAACAAAAAGAAAATCCAAACGTAAATGTATTTAATGGTGTACTTTTCATGGATGATGATATTGAGATGGTTGATGTATATGAGTGGATTGATACATTAGAACCTACCGAAAGAACTGAAATGCAATTATATCTTGCTCAATATGGTGAAGAAAAATTGATAGAGTTATTAAAGAGTCAAAATGCATCATATGAAGGTAACTTAAGAAAGTTAAGCTCAGTTGATTTAAATGACCCTCAAACAATTAGTTTCTATCCAGTTGATTTTGAAAGTAAAGAATATTTAGAAGAATTCATCAAGAGATATAATGAAGAAGCAGTTGAAATTGATGAAGGTAATGAAATTAGATACACAGATTATATTGGTATATTATTATCTTCAGTATCAACTATCATTGATGCTATTAGTTATGTATTAATAGCTTTTGTAGCTATATCATTAGTAGTATCATCAATTATGATTGGTGTAATTACTTATATTAGTGTATTAGAAAGAATTAAGGAAATTGGTATCCTAAGAAGTATTGGTGCTAGTAAGAAAGATATATCTAGAGTATTTAACGCTGAAACAGTAATTATTGGTTTCACATCAGGTGTTTTAGGTATTGCACTTACTATTGTATTATGTATCCCAATTAACCTAATTATTAATACTTTAGCAGATATTGGTAATATCGCAAAATTGCCAGTAGTTGGTGGTATTGTGTTAGTATTTGTAAGTGTATTGTTAACATTTATTGCTGGACTAATTCCATCTAGAATTGCAGCTAACAAAGATCCAGTAGAGGCTTTAAGAAGTGAATAATTATAAAGCTATATTAATTGACTTAGATGACACTATATTATCTTTTAAAAAAGGTGAGGATTACGCTATAAGAAAAGTGTTTAATCATTACGGAATAGAAGAAAATAGTGAAAATGTTAGTTTATATTCAAATGTGAATATATCATATTGGGAAAAATTAGAAAGAAAAGAAATCCTAAAAGCTGATTTACTTATCCTTAGATTTGTGGAATTCTTTAGATTAAAGGGTATAGATATTAGTTATGAAGAAGGAATCAAAGTAAATGACTTATATTTTGATTATCTAACTAGTGTAGTATTCCCACTTCCTGATTCAATAGATACATTAAGAGAATTAAAGAAAAGATATAAGATCTTTATAATTACTAATGGAGTAAAGAAAGTTCAAGACAGAAGACTTAAGCTAATTCCTGAAATCTTTGAAGTAAGTGATAAAATCTATATTTCTGAGGTTGTAGGTTATGAGAAGCCAGATCCAAGATTTTTGAGTAAGGTATTAGAAGATAATAACTTATGTAAAGATGATTGTGTAATTGTGGGAGATAGCTTAACTAGTGATATGCAATTAGGAATAAACACTAATGCAGATACTATATGGTTTAATCCTAATAACAAAGATAGTGGAGGTAAAAATCTTACCTATATTATTAATGATATAAAAGAATTATTAAATATTTTATAGTGAAAAGTCAACAGGTGATAAGCTTGCTGACTTTTTTAATAAATATATATATTAATAATAACAGTTAAATTAATTATTGTATTAGTGAAAACGAAAGCCATGCAGTAAAGTCAAGAATATATCATAAAAAAGTACTAAGATTTTTAAATATTAGAAATAGCTATTTAATAAGTGAACAGCATATGCTGCCATATTAAAATAATTTTGATTATATTTTCTAATGTAATTTAATTTTGAATATTCTCCTGTTAAAAGTTCTTGATTTTCAATGTTTTTTGGCACTGATACATTTTTAATGAAGCAAGCTGATAATAGCATAATTTTTGATGCTTGAACATAACTTGTTTCACCATTCCATTTTGTATTTATAATAAAAGCAGAAATGTTTTTTATTCCTGGTAAATATAATTCTTCAAAATCCGTTTTTTCAATTGCACCTCGACTCATAATACTAGCGGCTGCTTTAAATGTATCCATTAAGCAATCGTTAAATGATATAGAAAGTCCTCTATATCCTAGCTCGGATTTTGCTGTCATAATATAGGATTCTTTAACTTCATCAAAATTCTCTACAATATCAAATAATGACGCAACATCAAAAAACTGTTTTATTGTTTCGGTCTTTTTATTTATTAATGCTCCGTCATCTTTAAAAATTACAGGTTTTACACCAATAGTTTTAGGTGCAAATGCTGTTAATTTATCGCCAAGAAGAGATTCTGGACTAGGTAATGTAACGAAAATAGGGTCTCCGATTGTTTTGAGAAAATTGTTATTAATTTCTTTTTGTATTAATTTGCTATAATGGTTTTCTTCAAATAAAACATCAAGTAAAATCGCAATCTCTTTATTTTTATCTTGTAATGATTGATAATAAAAACGGAAATGGCGTTTTTCTATCTTGTTTATGCCTCTTCTAGTCTGTTCTTCATAATGAATAAAGGGATAGATTTTACTGGCTTTTTCAACATATTGAGAAATATTAGTTCCAGGTTCTACTATAATATCAATATCAGTAGATAGTCTAAGTGGCTTGTCAAGTAATAGCATTAAAGAAGAACCACCCTTAAAAATAAATTTTGCTCCTGCTATTGTTAAAGCTTCTAATAATCCAAATGCAAATATAGCTCTTTCTAAAAGAATTGGATTACATTTGAGCTCCTCTCTTTTTTTGGTTATATATTCTATAGAAAAGATACTTTTATCAAGCATGTTTATTCTCCTCAATTACTGCATCTAGCTTTTCTTTACATCGCCTTCTATTTGCATAGGCATTCATTTTTTCAATATTTATATCATAATTGTTTATAATGCCACTAACAACTTCATTAATCGCTCTTGTATCGAAAAAATTCAAAAATGATTTATCAGATAACACATCTACTATAAGCTTTTCTAGTTTGATTTGTGTGTTATTTTTGTTAATCGGACTTTTTGAATAAAGAGTTTTTACTATAATAAGATTATCTCTCATATATCTTAATATTTCATCATTAGATGGATTAAGAAGAATGAGATAGTCATTTCCAAATTCTGATTGAAGTTCTTCAAATATTAGGTTTATTAAAGAGGACTCAATTTCGACTAAGATAAAGTTCTTTTGAATAAGAAAGTTAAGCCACTCATTTAGTTGACCAATTTCCCATACGACTTTTTTCACAAGTGGGAATTTTAATAATAGAAATTTAGAAATATTTTTAGAAATTTGACGTGTGTATTCAGCAGTATAATTTTTTCCGCCAAAAATATATTTTTGAGTTCCAATTCGTAATATTTGTTTTTTTTGAATCATTTCATAAAGAACCCATTTTAAACGCTGTTCTGAAATGCCAGTATTTTGTGATCTAATTATTTCAAAAATTTCATTTTCTGAATATGTGTTTCCAATAGTAAAAGTCAATTGCATCATCTCCTTTAATTTTATATAATAATTATATAATAAAGCACATTTTTTGTCAAAGGATTTAGACACAAAATAAACTATTTGTCTATTTCCCGCGCGTTATGAAAAAGGTGATTGTGTAATTGTGGGAGATAGCTTAACTAATGATATGCAATTAGGAATAAACACTAATGCAGATACTATATGGTTTAATCCTAATAATAAAGATAGTGGAGGTAAAAATCTTACCTATATTATTAATGATATAAAAGAATTATTAAAAATTTTATAGAGAAAAGTCAACAGGTGATAAGCTTGCTGACTTTTTTAATAAACAAATCTTAAAAGAAACTTCAAAAAAATTAATAATTTTAGCACTCTTCTATTGACAGTGCTAAATATTGTGGTATAATAGAGGTATAAAAAATCTTAAAAGATAAGGAGACTTAAAAAAATGAGTGAAGTAAGAGAGTTTAAAACAGAATCAAAAAGATTATTAGATTTAATGATCAATTCAATTTATACTAACAAAGAAATCTTTTTAAGAGAATTAATATCTAATGCTAGTGATGCAATTGATAAATATCATTATTTATCTTTAAGTGAAGATAAATTACCTAGAAAGAATGATTATGAAATTAATCTATCAATTGATAGTAAGAATAGAACTTTGACTATTAAAGATAATGGTATTGGTATGACTTATGATGAATTAGTTAATTCATTAGGTACAATAGCTAAAAGTGGCTCTTTAGAATTTATGGAAAAGATTAAAGAACTAAATAAGAGCGAAGAAGACAAGGAAGTAAGTAAAGCAGATATAGATATTATCGCTGAATTTGGTGTAGGCTTCTATTCAGCTTTTATGGTTGCAAATAAAGTAGAAGTTAAGACTAGAAGTTTATATGACGATAAAGCATATTTATTCATTTCTAGTGGTGAAGATACATACACTATTGATGAAATTAGTAAAGATGATTGTGGTACTGAAATCACTTTATATTTAAGAGATAATAATGATGATTATGATTTTGATAAGTTCTTAGATGAATGGACTATCAAATCATTAGTTAAGCAATATTCAGATTATGTACGTTATCCTATTAAGATGTTAGTTACTAAGAGTGTTTTAAAAGAAGGTACTAAAGATAAATACGAAGATACTTTAGAATTAGAAACACTTAATGCAATGACTCCTATATGGAAAAAGAACAAGAATGAAGTTAGTGATGAAGAATATAACAAGTTCTATACTAACAAGTATTATGATTATAAAGACCCACTAGAACATTTAGTTATTAACGTTGAAGGTAAAGTTAATTACACAGCTTTGCTTTATATCCCAGCACAAGCTCCATATAACTTATATTCAGAAAAATATGAAAAGGGATTACAACTATATTCTAAGGGTGTATTTATTATGGATAAGTGCAAAGAACTTATTCCTGACTATTTAAGATTTGTAAAGGGCTTAGTTGATTCAAGTGATATTAGTTTAAATATTAGTAGAGAGATGCTACAAAAGAGTAAGGAGCTTACTGACATTGCATCTAACGTAGAAAAGAAGATTGTATCTAGACTTGAAAAGATGAAAGATAATGAGTTTGATAAATACTTAGAATTCTTTAAGTGCTTTGGTGTTAACTTAAAGTTTGGTGTTTATGATGACTTTGGTGCTAAGAAAGATTTACTTAAGGATTTAATTATTTATAATACTATTAATTCAGATAAGATGCTTGGATTAAAAGATTATGTAAGTAATATGAAAGAAGATCAAAAGTTCATTTATTATGCATCTGCTAAGACTAAAGAGCAAGTCCTAGCTATGCCTCAAATGGATTTAATCAAGAAACATGGCTATGATGTATTAATACTTCCTGATGATGTTGATGAATTCTTAATTAATATCTTAATGGAATATGATGGACATAAATTCCAAAGTGTAAATCAAGGTGATTTAGACTTACTTGATAAGAATGAAGAAAAGAAGATAAATGAATTAAACGAACAAAAGAAGCCTATGCTTGATGCTATTAAGGAAGCACTTAAGGATGAAGTTAGTGATGTTAAGATTTCTAAACGTTTAACTGACTCTGCAGTATGTTTAGTTAGTGGTGATGGTGTAAGCTTTGAAATGGAAAAGGTATTACAAAGTATGCCTAATGCTAACGAAGAAATCAAAGCAACTAAGATTTTAGAATTAAATCCTAACCATGATATCTTTAAAGCTTTAGAAAATGTATATTTAAATAATCCTAATGAAATTTCTTCATACGCAGAATTATTATATTCACAAGCATTATTAATTGAAGGCTTCCCAATCAAGGATCCAATTGCTTTCTCTAACAAGATGTGTGAATTAATTATTAAAGCTAGTAAATAAGATGGATAAAAAGATTTGTCCTTTAATTGGTAAGTGTGGTGGTTGTCAGTTACTACACCTACCTTACAATGATACAATTAATTATAAAAAGAATTACGTAATGGAATGCTTCAAAAACGAAGGAATAAAAGTAAATATTAATAAAGTTATTCCTGCTAGTTCACCATTTAATTACCGTAATAAAATGATTATTGCATTTACTTTTAAAAATGGTAAAGTAATAAGTGGTTTTTATGAAGAAAATTCACATAAAGTAATTGATTTAGATTATTGTATAATGCATAGTGAACTTCAAAACAAAATAGCTAAATATATTAAGGATTTAGTTAATGATTTCCATATTAGAGTGTATGATGAAGATAGGCAAATAGGTTTACTTCGTTATGTCCTAATTAGAGAAGCTATACATACTAATGAGGTCTTAATTACTTTTGTAACTAGTGCATTAGAATTTCCATCAAGAAATGAAATAATTAAAAAATTAACTAGTGAGTTTAAAGAAATTAAAACAATTGTACAAAATGTTAATAGTAGAAAAACTAGTATAGTATTAGGTGATAAAGAACAAATATTATTTGGCAAAGGTTTTATTAAAGATAAACTAATGGGTTTAGACTTTAATATCACATCTAAATCTTTTTATCAAGTTAATCCTATACAAGTAGAAAAGCTATATGGTGAAGTTGTAAATAACGCAAATACAAATGGTAATGAGGTTATAATAGATGCATATAGTGGTATTGGTACAATTGGTTTAATATTAAGCAAAAACGTAAAAGAAGTAATTAGCGTTGAAAATAATGCACAAGCTCATAAAGCTGCTATCATAAACGCTAAAGCTAATAACATACATAATACATACTTTATCAATGATGATGCCACTAAATTTATTAATGACTTAGATAAAAGTGAGAAGATAGATTTAGTAGTAATGGACCCGCCAAGAACAGGTTCAACACCTTTATTCTTAAAATCTTTACTTAAATTAAAACCTAAAAAGATAATTTATGTATCTTGTGGACCAGACACATTAGCTAGGGACTTGAAATTATTAATAAATGATTATTTAATAAAGTATGTAAGTGTCGTTGATATGTTCTGTTTTACTAAACATATAGAATCTGTAGTAAGCTTGGAATTAAAGCAAAATAATAAAATGCGATATATTCCAAAAGCTGATATAGAAATGATGAGAGAAGATAAATATGAACAAAGTATGCTTAGATAAAACAAACATGTTGAAAATGTCGTTGTTTTATCACTTAAAAAGTAATATTGATGATATATCCGTGATTATTGATATGATACAATATAAGCGGATTTTAATTTAATTAATAAAAAGCAACAGTTGTCATACGTTTAATAACTGTTAATGCTCGACTGTAAACATATTTGAAAAAAGTAGAATTTATCTATCCATAAATAATACTAGTGATTTAAGGACAAAGATTAACAGATACTAAGTATCTACAAAAAATGATGTAAATGTTATATTACCATTTACAAATGTTTTTACATTAGTGATAACAGTAATAGCCATTGGAACAATCGTATTTAGAATAATTAAAAGAAGAGTTAGATAATCACACTAAATTTAAAAGAATAATACCAAGGAAGAAAAAAAGTAAAATGATGGATTTTATTTTGACAGGATTAATTTTTGACTGTTTATGAATTTTTGAAAATCTTAATAGGCAACAAATGAACGCTATCAAAAAATTAGATCAAGATTTTTTTCGAATGTTTTTTAAATGACTTTTCACAATTTTAAATATGCCCTGTAAGTTGTTCGATTTACAGGGCATATTTTATGTGCTTAAAAAGTCTGACTTCAATTTTTACTTTTTTTTCAAAATGTACTAAAAATACTTGCAATTAAATTAAAAAATAATATATAATAAATATACAAAAAGAATATTTCTTATACGGAGGATTATATGAATACTTATGTTTTAAGATTTACAACAAAAGGTATTAAAAACATTGATAAGCTAACATCTGTTGATTTCTACAATAATTCAATTTCAAAAGGTAAAGCAATTAATCTTGATAAGAAAAATGTTAAAGGTATTTTTGGCATTAATGGTGCGGGTAAATCAGCATACATGCTCGCAATGGATATTTATAACACCATGACTATAAAAAGTGATTATTTAGTTCAAGATGTTATTAAAAACAAACTTGAAAAGTTAATCAACAAATCCACAAAAGAATTATTTTTAGAAAACATTTTTGCTGTATCAAAAGAAGATGACGAATATAAAGTATATGAAGTATTAAAACATACTATTATAATCAATTATTTTTTAAATGATTTCAATCAAAAAACTTTTTCGGTGAATGAAAAGTTAGAAAGATTAATTGGTAATACTATTAATTCAGAATATGAAGAAATATATAGAGTAAATGGTGGACAACTTGTAATCAATGATAAGTTTCCAAATAATGATTGGTACTTTTATGAATATTCAAATAGACTAGAACAATCATCACTTGTTTCTTATACTTTAAATTCACTTTCCAAAAATCAAGAAGAAGATTTGAATAATAAAAAACTATTGTGGTATTTGTTTGTTTCATATTACAATTCATTTACTACTAAAGTATTTATTGATAATGAAGATTTACAAGAAAACTATGTTCTTGATGATGTTATCATTAAGAAAAACGATAAATCACTCGATCTATTTAGAAATGATGATAAGTATATAATATCATTTAAAATTATGGATGATATTGTAAAAAAAGATAAATTTGAATCATATAAGAAACAAGTAAGCAAATTAAAAGAGTTCATTCAAATATTAAATCCTAATCTAAAAGACATTAGAATTGATGAAAAAATCGATGGTGATTATTATCGATGCAATAAGGTGTTTGTATATGATGATTATGAAGTTGATGAAGATTGTGAATCTACAGGTATTAAGCGAATCATAAAAATGTATGCATATATTAATCTAGCAATAAAAGGTTCAAAAGTGTTTATTGATGAACTTGATGCTAACATATCAGGAGTTTTTTTGGATAAACTTTTAGAGTTTTTTGCGGAAAACGGCAAAGGTCAATTATGCTTTACATCACATAATATATTATCAATGAATATATTAAAACAATATAAGAATACAATAACTGTTTTTGGAGAAACAGGAAAAGTTGTTAATATTGTAAAGAATGGACATTACCAACCAGTTAATTTATTCTATGAAGGTTTTATAGAAGACTCACCATTTAATATCAATTCATTTGATTTCTTTAAATCATTCGGTTTGGAGGAATAGTTATGCAACTGATATTTATTGTAGAAGCAAATAATGATTCACAAAGCGATTATTTATATATTTCGGAAACAGTAAGAAATATTATAATGTTTTAGGGCATAAGCTAACGCCTGTTTATTTAGATGGCAAAGGAAATTATAATAAGAAAAAGAAAAAGGAAGAGATTAATAAAAATATAGCTAAATACGATGGGTCAACACATGTATTTATGTGTTACGATATTGATAATCAAAACAAACTGAAATGATAAACTATTAGTAGACACTAAAAAAGTATTAGTGTTTATTAATAGTTTTTTATTATGTTATACTATTAGAGAGGTAGAACCCCTATGGGTTCGCCGGGAAGGAGAAAACAATGCGAAGACCTAAAGGTGGAAAGAATAGAGAATGGTCTAAAGAAGAAAAACTGAAAGTTGTCAATTATTTCATCAGATAACTATATCACTATTCAAGATTTAAAAATAGGTGATGAGATTATGGTTTATTTCTATCTTCGTTATTCTGAATATAGACCAATAAATATTATAGTTGATAATATTTATGTGATTTAGCAAATGATTTAGATAGTAGCCAAAGTTTTTTTGATTATAATTAACATAATATATGATTTAAATTACTAAGTAAAAACTTATTTGACTAATATATGAATTACTATAGTAACTAATGAAAATTATATTTATCGAATTGAGGTTGATGATAACACAGGAATTGGTTATGTTATTTTCAGTGATGATAACAATAGAATAACACTAGGAATTGTTAAAGTACTATTATCGATGGCTGAAAAGAACCTGAATTATTATGTTCAGCAGGAACAAATTCAATGGGCGCATTAGTTATCACAATTGATGATAAATTTGTGCAAAAAGTCGCGAAATCAAAAATCAAAGAAAAAATAAAATACACAAAATTTTATTATTTTTATAAAACAGTACACAACTAATATATCGACTAAAACAACAATGCGATGTATTAATAGTTGACAAATATTATAAAATAATGTATAATGTATACGTATGGGTGGTAATTAATATGTATATAAAAAGAGATATTGAAAATAAAATACTAGAAGCTTCGAAACAATTTGCTTCAATAACAATTTATGGTTCAAGACAAGTTGGCAAATCAACGCTTATAGCTCATTTATTTCCACAATTTAATAAAGTTACATTAGATGATATTGAAATAAGAGAATATGCTAATAAAGACCCAAAGGGGTTTTTAAAATATTATTCATATCCTTTAATAATTGATGAAATTCAAAAAGCTCCAAGTCTTTTGGAATATATTAAAGAGATAATAGATAAGAAAAAGGAAGAATGGCTAATAGACTCAGGTAAAACAAAATTACTTTATGTGCTTTCTGGATCAAATCAATTTGAACTTCAACAAGCAGTTACAGAGTCTTTAGCTGGTAGAACTTGTATTTTCAATCTTGCATCAGTATCGTTTAATGAAATTAAAGAAAGAAAAATCAATTCTTTTTTTGATACTAATATTGATATATTAAGAACTAAAGAAAAATATTTGCAAAATTATAGATCTAGAAAAGAAGTATTTGAGGATATTTTTAAGGGTGGAATGCCAGAATACGTTTTAAATAATATTAATAGAGAAATGTTTTTTAAGTCGTATATAGTTACATATATTGAAAAAGATGTTAAAAAAGTAATTTCATCTACTAAAGAAATAACTTTTATGAACTTTATGAAATACATAGCTCTAAGAACAGCTTGTCAAGTTGATTACAATGATATTTCTAGAAATGTTGGAATTGACGCTAGAACTGCAAAAGATTGGATTTCAATTTTAGAAACTTCTGGAATAATTAAATTATTGCATCCTTATTGTGCTAATATTTCTGATCGAATAATTAAAAGTAATAAAATATATTTTATGGATACTGGGTTATGTTCTTATCTTTGTGGAATTCCTACGCCTGATATTCTAGAAAGAAGTGCTTTCGCTGGGCAATTTTATGAAACATATGTCGTGAGTGAAATAATTAAATCTTTTTATAATTCATATAAAAATATAGATGATATTTATTATTATAGAGATAAAGATCAATATGAGGTTGATGTAATTATTGATTTATTTGATTCAATATGTCCTATAGAAATAAAAAAAGGTATTAATCCAGTCAGTTCAAATAAAAAGTTTACAGTTTTAAAAAAATATAATAAAAAAATAAATATTGGATTAATAATTAATACAACTGATAAAGTATATCCTATTAATGATGAAGTATATTATTGTCCAATAGATATTATTGGGTTATAGTATTTCCGCATTTAAGCCGTTACACATCCAGAAAAAATGCCATTTATCTGCATTTAAATGGTCTAACGGCACGTCGAAACTGTAGTTTGTCTCGAGAGAAAATAGGCATTTTAGGCCAAAAATAAGCAAAAAATAAAGAAAAATAGATCATTTTCGAGTGAGCAGCTTAAAAGTGGTCTTTTTTGTTTTGAAAATTTGTCGAGACTTTATATGTATTCAACGTAGGGTTGAAGATAAGCAAAACATTAGTAGACTAAACATATCGATAAACGGTTGTTCAAATCTAGCTAGAGTCGCCATAATTTTAGAGAGTTTGCTTCTAGTTGTATTTGAAAATGATTTGCATTCTTAAATTTCTAACGTTGGAAAAAGAAACTATTTCCTTTAGTTCACCTGATAAGAAAATTAAACTTAGTCAGTTTCATCAACGAATATGTAAAGAAACTATGTTAAATGGTATAGCTTGTATGACTAATGATTCATGTGTATTTAGTTAAACAAAATAATAGAAGCAATAAAAACATATTATAAATATTAAATTTTATCAATTTAAAGGGGTATGTTTTGCAAAAAACAATAAACATACCCCTTTAACTTGCAAAAAAGGAACATATATAGTATAATGGAAGCACAATGTGGAGGCAATAATGACTATAGAAATTAGAAAAGATTTATATAAGAGAGAAAAGTATTTAAAAAAAATACGAGGATTCTATCATGAGTGTGAGATAATAAAAGTTTTAACAGGCGTAAGACGATGTGGGAAATCCTCTATAATGAATCTTGTTATACAAGAATTACTAGATTCCGGTGTTAAAGAAGATAATATTTTATATTTTAATCTTGATAAGAAACCATATCATAAAATTAAAACCACAAAAGAACTTGAAGAACTAATTGACAAATATTCATATGCATCTGGTAAAAAATATTTGTTCATTGACGAAATTCAAAATGTAACAGGGTTTGAAAAAAGTATTAATGCTTTAAGAGAGGAATTAGATTATTCCATTTTTATAACAGGTTCTAATTCATATTTACTATCAGGAGAATTGGCAACTAAATTAACTGGAAGATATATTGAATTTAATATTTTACCATTATCTTTTGAAGAATATCTAAATGTTAAAAAATTTTTAGGTAAAAATATTTCATATAATGATTTGGAAGAATTAAATAATTATATTTATGAAGGTGGATTCCCTTATGCATTAAGATTAGATTCAATCAATGATAAAAGAGAATATGTGCAAAATCTAATTAATGAGATCTATGAAAAAGATAT
>JAZLLM010000064.1:0-2350 GCA_045598145.1 Bacilli bacterium
ATGTAAGTTATAATCAAACAACTGGCGAAATATCACAATTAATAGTTACTGAAACAAACAATGAAGGAGATGTGACAGTTGAAGGCACAAAATTAAATGCAACTAATTTAAATAATGCATTTGAAGATTTAAATCGTAATAAGTTTTTGCATTTTTATTATAAAGAAGTATTTGGTATTGTGATTGATGATGAATTATTTACCATAGAACTAACTGGTGCTAACACAAAATCAATTCCTATTTCATATGATTATACATTGTATCCAGTAATTAAAACTAATACATATTTAAATTTAAGTTTTAATAGTTCTAATACTATATTAAGCGTCCAAATGAAAACTAACTATCAATCTACTTCTAGAGGTGGAGCATTAGTATCATGGATTCCAGGCGTAGGAGTATTTATTGCCCCATTTGCGGCCGCTGGAGTTACATGGCTTATTGATAGGACAAATGAAAAATGGAGTTGGTTAGATGATGTCAAACAATGGATTAATGATTTATAAAAACATAAGGTTAACTTTTATTGAAAAAACAAAAATTACCTTATCAGAATTGTTGTTATTGATTGTGCTTGTTCCTTGTTCTTGCTTGGTATTTACATATTGGTCCGAGATGCCAATACTTATAAAGATATTTTGGCCGATTTTAATGGTTGTTACCTTTATAGGAATAATAAGTACACCATTAAATGGACTACTTATTACTAAAAAAGGAAACATCTTATTTTTATGTGATATTAGATTGAAGAAATTTAATGTAAAAGATTTGGAGAATATTTCAATAGTATTCACTGAATGGGAAAATAACAAGTATTCAGTAATGGTAAAATTCAGATATACAAATGGCAAAAGTTTTTGCAAAGATTATTCAAAACAATTTAGAAATATGAAAAATAAAAAATTGGCTATGTCTATGTATACAATAACCAAGAGAAAAGTTGAGAGAATTTGCAATAAGTTACTAGATTTAGACATTTGTGCCATTACAATAATAGATAAAAACAGTATTATTATCTGTCAAAGCAAATGAAAGGGACTTACATAACAATTTTTCAATATGAAAATAAAAATAAAAAATTATTTAAATTCAAAAAATAAAAATGAATATAGTTTCTTAGATAAAATCTTTGAATTATATTTGAGCGGAGATGTTAAAAAGTTGTTAGCTAAATATAAAGATGTAATGGTTTATCCTTCTATAAATAAATTTGGCAAAACAATCCAATTACATTATAATTATAACAATATTTGCGTCATTATAGATTTTTTCGATGATAAGTATAGTGTTTGTTTATATCACATTGGCATAAATTCAAATGACTTAGAGAAATCTATTATCGATTATAAGTATTTAAATGACTTCTGTTTAGAACAATTAATAAAAGAAATAGATATAAAAATTAAAAACCATCCAAAATTAAAGGATATATCTTTAATAGAAAAAAAGAAAAAGATATATTCCTCGATTTCATGGATTAGTTTAAGTTTGCCTATTGTAGAAATTGTAAGTATATCGTTATATGTTGCTATAACTAAAGAAAGTGTCCAATTTAATCCGTGGTTGATTATATTACCTAGTGTAATTGCTATTAGTATTTGGTTCATATTTGATGTTAAATCGAAGAAATTAAAATAGAACTTCAATATTAGAAAATGTTGTAATTACTATTCAACGGATTTCAATGGTTTAAAATTATTACAATATTAAAATGCTATTATATTTGACAGGCGCCCAAATTTAATATAATTCCTTTTTAAAGGAGAGTGGGTATCACAGTTACTAAACATGCGATGGTACAAGCTGATGATGCAGATTGATGCCACTCTTATCTTGTTCACGAATAATTATTCATCCAAATAGCACAAAAATATAAATAAATGTGATAAAATATGCTTGTATCAGGGCGGTTGTATAAGTAAGGTATGTCGAGACAGGCCTCTACTGGTTATCCTCACGATATTATGACCCAGAGATAGGAAGATTCATAAGTCCTGATAGTGTGGATTATCTTGATCCAACAAGCATTACATATTACACTTTTTTTGTTATGTATTTTTTAATAATAAAATATTATAATAAGTTAAAAGGGTGCGCCAGTTCGGTGTATATAATGTAGTTGGTGGGAATCCAACCTAGAAAGGCCTAGCAAGCCATCTAGTATCGAGTCCTTGGAGCCTTAGCTGTGAAGCAAGGTTTAAGCGTAGGATAGAAAGAATGCGAGCCTAAATGCGCAAGCGTGAAGTGATTGAGCCTCATTAAATATAAATAGTAGAAGTCGATGCCCTCCTTTAGGTAGCAGACAATAATGGTTATATCGTTACTGCGAGATATAATGAAAGTTCTACTG
>JAZLLM010000065.1:0-7109 GCA_045598145.1 Bacilli bacterium
TTTCAAGGAAATGATGCTTTCTACTATGCACAAAGTTTTATTGATATAAAAAAGAATAGACAAGCAGGATCTGATGAAGTAGGAACAGGTGATGTTTTTGGCCCTGTTGTTGTATGTGCAGCAATTATTGAAGAAGATGAAAGTATTACATATGAAGAAAAAGAATTTATCTCTGATTTTCCTTTTGTAACAAAATTATTTATAGACGAAAAGATAAATGATAAGATTATTATTCACCCTATGCTAGAATGGAAGAAAAAAATATTCTAAATATTTTGTAAATGGTAAGACAACTGCAAAAGTACATTTTGTGGTTGTTTTTTAAACATTGTAAATCTTTTTTTGCAAATCCTATAAAATTGTGTTATAATACTTAACGTATTCGGATAATCGAGCCAATTTGGTTAGGAAAGTCCTTGCTAGCACAGCTGTGATGCTGTAGTGTTTATGCATGGTGATAAACCATGGCACTAAGGGATTAGTGACGACGAAGAAACACCTTTAAAATGGTTAATCTTCATAAAGTGCCACAGAGACGATATTACATGGAAACGTGTAAGGTGGAACGGGTAAACTCCATAAGCTAGAAACCCAAAATATGGTAGGGGAGTTGTCAAAGATAATTAAGAATTCAATGACAGTAAAAAAGTTTATACTTTTTTAAGATAAATGATTATCAAAACATTAATTTGTTTTACAGAACGAGGCTTACAGAATACATTATCCATAAATAGGTGAATATATGTTTGATAAATGTCAATTTATAACATCCACAACTGATCAAAGTATGAGTCCTAATAGAACTAATCTTCCTGAATTTGTTTTTTGCGGAAGAAGTAATGTTGGGAAAAGTAGTTTGATCAATGCAATTACAAGAAGAAAAGATTTAGCTAGAACATCATCAAAACCTGGTAAAACAATAACTTTAAATTATTTTCTAATAGACGATTCAATTTATTTAGTTGATATTCCAGGATATGGTTATGCAAGTAGAAGCAAAGATCAAAGACAAGGCTTTGGTAAATCTATCGAAAACTTCTTAGATAAAAATAAGAACTTAAAACTAATCTTTTTACTTATTGATACTAAGGTAGGACCAACTGAAGATGATATCCTAATGTATAATTATTTATTGCATTTAAATAAGGAAATAGTAATTATTGCAACTAAGTGTGATAAATTAGGTACAACTTTAAGATTCGGTGCTATAAAAAATATTAAGATGAAAATGCAAAATGATGATGTTATTATGACGTCAACTGAAAAAAACATTGGTATAAATGAAATAAGAGAAAAGATATTAGCTAACATGGATTAAGTAATCTTAATCCATTTTTAAGTTTGAAAATAAGTTGAATTAAAATATAACTTGACATTTAAGAGCGATTGTAGTAAAATATTATAGGATTTTGAGAATAAGTATAGGTTTGCCTATACTATATTTTATGGTTTTTTGAAACACCAGGAAGTGTGGATAAAATATCGATTTGAAATTACTATTCAGTGAAAGGAGAAATTTAATGCCTACTATTAATCAATTAGTAAGAAAATCACGTGAATCTAAGATTAAGAAGTCAAAATCACCTCATTTAGCTATTGGTTATAACAGTTTAAAGAAAGAATATACAACTGTTAACTCTCCACAAAAGCGTGGTGTTTGTACTCGTGTAACTACTATGACTCCTAAGAAACCTAACTCAGCTATTAGAAAGTATGCCCGTGTTAGATTATCTAACGGAATTGAAGTTACTGCTTATATCCCAGGAATTGGCCATCGTTTACAAGAACATAGTGTTGTTTTAATCCGTGGCGGACGTGTAAAGGATTTACCAGGTGTTCGTTATCATATCGTTCGTGGTACATTAGATGCTACAGGTGTAGAAAAACGTAACCAAGGAAGATCAAAATATGGTGCTAAAAAAGAAAATTAATTATTAAAATATTAGGTAATTGAAAGGAGGAAATATCATGCCACGTAAAGGACATGTTCCACATAGAAAAGTATTACCAGATCCAATATACAATAGTCCAATTATTACAAGATTAATCAATAACATTATGTTGGATGGTAAAAAAGGTACAGCTCAACAAATTATTTATGGAGCTTTTGAAAGAATTGAAAAACAAACTGGTCGCCCTGCTTTAGATGTATTCAATGAAGCATTAAACAATATTATGCCTCAATTAGAAGTTAGAGCTCGTCGTATTGGTGGTGCAAACTATCAAGTACCAACTGAAGTTAGACCAGAAAGAAAAATGACTTTGTGTTTAAGATGGTTAACACAATATTCTAGATTAAGAAAAGAAAAGACAATGGAAGAACGTTTAGCTAACGAAATCATCGATGCTTCAAATGGCTTAGGTGCATCAGTTAAGAAACGTGATGATACTCATAGAATGGCTGAAGCTAACAAGGCTTTCGCACATTATCAATGGTAATTAGAGGATAAGTTAGTAAAATGGCTCGTGAAACATCACTTGAAAACACCAGAAATATCGGTATAATGGCTCACATTGATGCCGGTAAAACTACAGTATCTGAAAGAATTCTATACCACACTGGTAAAATTCACAAAATGGGAGAAACACATGATGGTGGAGCTTCTATGGACTGGATGGAACAAGAAAAGGAAAGAGGTATAACAATTACTTCAGCAGCTACTACAGCTTTCTGGAAAGGACATCGTTTAAATATTATAGATACTCCAGGACATGTAGATTTTACTGTTGAGGTAAGTAGATCTTTAAGGGTTTTGGATGGAGCAGTTACTGTATTAGATGCTCAAGCAGGCGTAGAACCTCAAACTGAAACAGTTTGGCATCAAGCTACTGACTATCATGTTCCACGTATCGTATTTGTAAATAAAATGGATAAGACAGGCGCTGATTTTAATTATTCATGTGATACATTAAAATCAAGATTAGGCGCTAATGCTCATGCAATTCAAGTTCCAATTGGTTCAGAAACATTCTTTGAGGGTGTAGTTGATATTGTAAGCATGAAAGCATATTACTTCAAAGGTGATATTGATGAATCTTATGAATTAAGAGATATCCCAGAAGATTTAAAAGATGAAGTAGAATTAAAGAGAACTGAATTATTAGAAGAATTAGCTAACTTTGATGACGATTTAGCTATGATGTACTTAGAAGGAGAAGAAATTCCAGTTGATTACATTAAACAAGTAATCAGAAAGGCAACATTAAGTGTTAAATTCTTCCCAGTACTTTGCGGTACAGCATTTAAGAACAAAGGTGTAATTTTAGTATTAGACGCAATCTTAGACTATTTACCATCACCATTAGATGTTCCAGCTATCATTGGATTTGATAAGCAAGATAATGAAATTGACGTTCATTCATCAGATGATGAACCTTTAGCTGCTTTAGCATTTAAGGTTATGACTGACCCATTTGTTGGTAAATTAACTTTCTTTAGAGTATATTCTGGAGTTGTTTCTTCAGGTAGTTATGTATATAACTCAACAAAAGGTACTAAAGAAAGATTAGGTCGTATCCTATTAATGCATGCAAACAATCGTACAGAAATATCAGAAGCTAGAGCTGGTGATATCGCTGCTGCTATAGGCTTTAAAGATACAACTACTGGTGACACATTATGTGACGAAAAGAGAAAGATCATCTTAGAAAAGATGGTATTCCCAGAACCAGTTATTTCTCTAGCTATTGAACCTAAAACTAAAGGTGACCAAGATAAGATGGGCATTGCTTTATCTAAGTTAGCAGAAGAGGATCCAACATTTAGAACATATACTGATCATGAAACTGGACAAACTATCATCTCTGGTATGGGTGAATTACACTTAGATATCATTGTTGATAGAATGAAGAGAGAATTTAAAGTTGAAGCAAACGTTGGTGCACCACAAGTTTCATATCGTGAAACTATTAAGAAAACTGCAGAAGTACAAGGTAAATTTGTACGTCAATCAGGTGGTCACGGACAATATGGTGATGTATGGCTTAGATTTGAACCTAACCCAGGTAAAGGATTCGAATTCGTTGACGCAATCGTTGGTGGTGTAGTTCCAAAAGAATTCATCCCTGCTGTTCAAAAAGGATTAGAAGCATCACTTGTATCAGGAAATTTAGCTGCATACCCTACAATTGACATTAAGGCTACATTATTTGATGGTAGTTACCATGAAGTAGACTCAAGTCAAGTTGCATTCGAAGTAGCAGCAAGTATGGCATTCAAAGCTAGTAAAGACAAATGTCAACCAGTATTATTAGAACCTCTAATGAACGTTGATGTAAGAGTGCCTGAAGAATATGTTGGTAATGTAATTGGTGATATTACAAGTAGAAGAGGTAGAATTGTAGGTCAAGAAGGACATGGAAAGCAACAAGCTATTAAAGGTATTGTTCCACTTTCTGAAATGTTTGGTTATGCTACTGCACTAAGAAGTGCAACTCAAGGTAGAGGTAACTACACTATGCAATTTGATTCATACGAAGAATGCCCAAGAAGTATTACTGAAGAAATTATCAAACGTAGAAGTTAATTTATATTGACTTTATAAAAACCAAAAATTAATAATTGATTTATAAATTTTTATCTTTAAATTATTAAAATCTATTGATTTTTTGTTATAAATCAAGTAAAATATATTTATAAAATTATGCTATTTAAGGAGGAAGATTAAAAATGGCAAAAGAGAAGTACGTTCGTTCTAAACCACATGTAAACATTGGTACAATCGGACATGTAGACCATGGAAAAACTACATTAACATCTGCTATTACTAAAGTATTAGCTAAACAAGGACATGCTAAAGAAATGGCTTATGACCAAATCGATGGTGCTCCAGAAGAAAAGGCACGTGGTATAACTATTAATACTGCTCACGTTGAATATGAAACTGAAACTCGTCACTACGCACATGTAGACTGTCCAGGACATGCTGACTACGTTAAGAACATGATCACTGGTGCTGCTCAAATGGATGGTGCTATCCTAGTTATCGCTGCAACAGATGGACCTATGGCTCAAACTAGAGAACATATCTTACTTGCTCGTCAAGTAGGTGTTCCAAAAATTATCGTTTTCTTAAACAAATGCGATATGGTTGATGATGATGAATTATTAGAATTAGTTGAAATGGAAGTTCGTGAATTATTAGATGAATACGGATTCCCAGGAGATGAAATTCCAATCGTTAGAGGATCTGCATTAAAAGCTATGGAAGGCGATCCAGCTTATGAAGCAAAAGTTGCAGAATTAATGGGTATCGTTGATGAATACATCCCTACTCCAATTCGTGAAACTGAAAAACCATTCTTAATGCCAGTTGAAGACGTATTCTCAATCACTGGTCGTGGAACTGTTGCTACAGGACGTGTTGAACGTGGTACAGTTATCGTTGGTGATCCAGTTGAAATCATTGGTATTAGACCTACTCAATCTACAGTTGTTACTGGTGTTGAAATGTTCCGTAAGTTATTAGACAAAGCTGAAGCTGGTGATAACATTGGTACATTATTACGTGGTATTACACGTGACCAAGTAGAACGTGGACAAGTATTAGCTAAACCAAAATCAGTTACTCCACATACTGAATTCAAAGCTCAAGTTTACGTATTAACTAAAGAAGAAGGTGGAAGACATACTCCATTCTTCTCTAACTATCGTCCTCAATTCTATTTCAGAACTACAGACGTTACAGGCGTTATTCAATTAGCTGAAGGCACAGAAATGGTTATGCCTGGCGATAACGCAGAATTATCAGTAAGCTTAATTCACCCAATCGCTATCGAATTAGGAACTAAGTTCTCTATTCGTGAAGGTGGAAGAACAGTAGGTGCTGGTAACGTTACTCAAATCATTAAATAATTTGATTAACTATATAAGAAGCTTCTTTTAGAAGCTCCTTTTTTTATTGAAAATAAAGATTACAAGTGCTAAAATATATGCATAGGTGGTTATTATGAATATTGAATATAAAATTAGTTGTGATAATGATGAATTATATAAATGCTTAGAACTTTGGAATGAAGAGGTTGGTTATATCTTTCCTATATATAAGGAAGCATTTGATAATAATGTAATTAACTTTAAAATAAGAAAAGTTATTCTTGCATATTTTGAAGGTTCAGTTGTTGGATTTGCAATAATTAAAGAACTTATTGATGACTTTTATACATTTTTTAATGATAGCTTACAACTTTCGTTATTCTATGTATCTAAAAAATACCGCAAGAATGGTATAGGTAATTATCTAATTAATGAAGTTAAAAAAGAAGCTAAAGGAAGATGCATTTATGTAGGTAGAGAAATAGGTAATTTCTTCCCTGGAATTCCTTCGGATTTTGATAATCTAACCGATTCTTTTATGCAAAGAAAAGGCTTTGTATGTGGTGGTTACACTCACGATATGATTTGTCATAACCCTAAAAATTTTGAGATAAAAAACAAAGAAGTAAGGTATGAATTTATAGATTACGCTGAAAAAGACGATTTAATCGCTTTTATTGACCAAAATAAGTGGAAAAGATGGGCTTATGAGGCGATTAATTATTTTAATGCGCATAAGACTAATACAGGATATCTAGTGGGCAAAATAGATGGCAAAATTGTGTCATTTGCGAAAATAAACCATCCAGATGAGCATGAAGTGAGCTATAATATGATGTGGAAGGATAGATTTCCTAAATTAGGCTCTATTGGTCCTCTTGGTGTAGCAAGTGAATACCGTAAAAAGCACTTAGGATATGATATTGTAGCTAGTGCAATTAATGAATTAAATAAACTAAACGTAAGTGATATTTTAATTGATTGGACTGGTCTATTAGAATTCTATCAAAAGTTTGGTTTTGAGGTTTGGAAAACATATCGTTATACTAATAAAGAAAAAGATGAATAATATGTTTGTATAAAAATTAAGTCAGTTTTAAACTGGCTTTTTATATTTTTATTAACTATTATTATAATTTGTGGTATAATATTTTAAGGGTGCGCCAGTTCGGTGTATATAATGTAGTTGGTGGGAATCCAACCTAGAAAGACCTAGCAAGTCATCTAGTATCGAGTCCTTGGAGCTTTAGCTGTGAAGCAAGGTTTAAGCGTAGGGTAGAAAGAATGCGAGCCT
>JAZLLM010000066.1:0-11796 GCA_045598145.1 Bacilli bacterium
TTATTTAATATTTCATGTGAAGAAATTGTGTTATTAGTACCTATTACATTATTTTCTTCATCATATAATACATTAGTAATAGTACCAATAATTGTAATTGATTCAATTTCGCCTTCATTAATTGCACTAATTGAATTATCAACATCACCATTTTCATTAATGTATTCTAATACATAATTTGTGTTAGTTAATGGTGTAGCATCATAGATCTTATCTTCACTAGCAGATGTAACTCTAATATGTCTTGGATTAATCTTTAATGAACCTTCAACTAAAGTAATTTCATAGTTAGGACTTACATCATTACCATTATTTAATACTTTGAAGCTTGCAATTGTATTAGCTAAGCTAATTATATTTCCATCTTCGTCATATAAAACATCAGTAATTGTACCAGCAATATTAATGTCTTCTATTTCACCTACAGCTAATGCATTTAATTCAGGATTATCTGCATAAATAATTGTGTAGTTATCATTAATTAATGCTTTTGCATCATAAATCTTAACTTCACTTGCTGACGTAACGATGATTGGTCTCTTAGTAACTTCCATATTAGAACTTATATATGAAATATTATAGTTCTTAGTTACTTCCACATCATTATCATAAATCTTAATATCACTTATATTAATATCGTTAGCTATTACTCCAACATTTTTAATAACATTGTTATTTACAATATTGTAAGTATGTCCACTAACTAAATCAAATTTAGACTCACTAATCTTATAATCATAATTTACATGATCGGTTGCATCATATACCCATGAAGTATCATTAGTATAGAATTCAATATCACGCTTTAATACCTTTAATGTACCAGCTACATATGTAACTTCATAGTTACTTGTAACATCATTATCATTTTCATCATAAATCTTAATATCACTAATATTAACATCATTATTAATTGCAATGATATTATCATTTTCATCAAACAATACATTAGTTATAGTAGAGTTGTTAATAATTTCATATCTATGTGTATCAACTATGTCTAACTTAGTTTCAGTAATGTTAATCTTATAATCATGATTTATTAAAGCTGTTGCATCATAAATCTTTTCACTATTTTCAGTATAGAATTCAATATTTCTCTTTAATACTTCTAATTCTCCAGCCACATATGTAACTTCATAGTTAGTGTTAGCATCAGTTCCATCAGCTTTTACGATTGTGTGTGCACTAATTACGTTAGATGCCTTACCTACATTAGTAATTTCGCTAAGTATACTAACTTCAATTGTATCGCCATTTCCTAATGCACTCTTAGTATCATCATCATCAAATGATAATGTATAACCATTATTTGCTAATACTAAAGCATCATAAATCTTAGAATCACTATTAGAAGTAATAGTAATATTTCTCTTTTCAATCTTTAATGTACCTGCTGTATAAGTAATTGCATAATTACTTGTAACATCATTAGTACCATCCATAATCTTTATATCACTTACATTAACATCATTATTAATGCTTATGATATTACCTACATCATCAAATAATACATCAGTTATACTTGAATTATTTATGGCATTAATCTTATGACTATTGGCTAATTGATATAATCCTTCTCCACTTGCTACTTTGTAATTAGTATTTGTTAATGGAGTTCCATCATAAACTTTTGTAACGTCTTCAGTATAAATAGATATTGTTCTCTTAACTACAGTAAGTGTAGCAGATACTGTGCTTACATTAAAGTTTGTATTTTCATCTAAATTACCATCTTTATCATAGAAATTCCAAGAAGCTACCTTTATTTCGCTTGTTCCTACCTCTTTTTGACCAGATGATAAAATAGCTTTGGCAGTAAATCCACTTATTAATTCACTATATTCGAATCCTTCCGAAGTGATTGTAGTGCCATTATATACTTCTGTAAGATCTGTTGCTTTGATTGTTACATCAAATGGATTAACAGTTAAAGTACCATATATTGAAGTAATATGATAATTCTTAGTAACATCATTACCATTATTATCATAGATTGCATATTCTTGGACGTTATTAACAGTTCCTGAACTAACATTTCTAATCTTTGTAGATTCTTTTACTACAATTATATGTCCTTCTACTAATTCACCTTGTGTTAATTCAAAGCCTTTTCCTACTAAATATTCACCGTTAAATATTTGTATTGCTGTTTCACTAGTAATAGTAATATCTCTTTGAATAACAGATAATTCACCATCTACGTAAGTGAAATTATATAATGGAGTAATATTTACACCATCGAGTTCAGCTTTTATTACAACACCATAACTCTTGCTTGTTCCTACCTCAGTTTGCTCACCACTATATTGTAAACTCAATACAGTCTTATCATCAACTAATGAACAATTATTTAAAGTATAATCATTATTTGTAAGAACTAAGCCATCATAAATCTTTGTTTGGTTATTAATTTTAATAGATATAGAATGAGGAAGATAAGTCATGTCTTTATCTATAAAATTATAGTTATAAAAGTTTGTTACATCATTACCATCTTTATCAACAACTTTAACTGATGAAATAGTAGCTACAGTCTTAGTTACATCTGATTCGTTGAAACTAGCAAAAGTAAAAGTAGCATCAACGATCTTATCATCACCAACTAAATCAGCTTTGACATTATTTACACTTGGTAAATCTCCATATGTTACAGTATTTTGGTCTAAACTTACATCTACTGTCTTAGGCGCTATTTCGATTATTTGTTCTTTACTATAGGATTCATTTCCAAAACTATTCTTAGTGGCAACACGAACTGAATATTCACCTGGAGTTTTAGGTGTTTCATTTATCCATTCACCATTAATTAAGTACTGAACTTCACTTTCGCTAAATAATGCATTAGCACTAGCTGATAACTCTTCACCATAAATTAATGAAAAATTGCCTTCATCGTTTACAGTAATTCCATTAGTAGATTCAAAATCTACACTAGTTACCACACCTTTAGTCCCCATAAAAGCACCAGTAGCTACAGCTACAGTTGCAGTAGCAATAATAATTGCTAGTTTATACTTAATGATAAAGTTTCTTATTTTTCTAAATATCTTTATCCTCTTTACATAAGAACTATATGACATATGGCGTATAAACCTAATGACTAGGTCTTCCTCCTTTCTATATAATTTGTTTATTTATTGAATTTCAATTTCACCTGGATATAGGTTGATATCATAATTCTTTGTGATGTCATTTCCATTTTCATCTAAAATTTTGATACTTGATTCATCAATAATATTTTCTACATATGTTTCATCAATAGTAACGAAACATTCATCACTCATTTCAAGTTTACTAATCACATGACCAGGTTTTAAACCATCATATGTATATTCACTTGAATATAATTTTTCAATTTCTAAATCCAAGAAATCATCTTCATCAATGTATAATGTTGATGCATAAATATTTAATACAGGTTTTGTAATAGTTAATTTACCTGATGATACAACTACATAATACATACTTGTTACATCATTTCCATGTTCGTCTAAGATTAAATTAGAACCATAACCAGAAATCTTATTTGAACTACTTCCTGGTGTGATAATTCCAGGGTTTTCATATTTGATTGCACTGTAATTAATATGATGATTATTAGCTAGTACCTCATCGTTAATACTAGAAATACTGTGATTTGTTAATGGTGTTCCATCATATTCTTTTTCATCTGATGCTACAACAATATTTATTCTTTCTAAGTATATCTTTAAAGTACCTGTTTTTAATGTTACATTAAATAAATAAGTTACATCTTCATCATTTCCATCTAATATTCTAAAGCTTTCAATTTGAGTTACATATGTACCTATCTCATTGCTTGAGCCACTAATAGTAGCCTCTACATGGAATCCAGCTTTAGTCAAATAAGAATCATATGTTACTTCAGTTAAATCAACTACATCCATTCCTTCGCTATATTTTACATAAACTGATTTTGGAGTAATAGTTACTTTTTCATCATCACCAGAACCACTACTCATAGTGCCAGTAACTTCAACTGGAACCCAACCTAAATTATCAAAATATACTTCAACCCAAGCATGACCATCGCCATCTTTTACTTCAATAGGTGTATTTACATAACTACCTTTTACTGTTGTTTTATATCCTACAGTATAACGTGCAGGAATACCTAAATAACGATAGAACATTACAGCTGATGCTGCGTATTGTTGACAAACACCCTTCTTACCTTCAGTTAAGAAGTAATATACCATATCCTCACAATCATCAGGGATTGAATATATAAACGAATATGTAGCAGCGTTCTTAATATATTTTGCGACTTTACCTACGATATCTAAATCAGTCTTTTTATAACCAGTACTTGCAAATAATGCTTTTAAATCATCACTTGCACCATCCATACTTAGATAATTCTCATAAACGTAATTTCTATACTCAGTTTCATATGAAGAATATAAAGCATTCTTTTGAGCTAATTTAGGACAATCAGCATCAGTTGGTATAGTTACGTTTTTGAAATTAACAGTATATTTACTTCCATAATTTTCATCAATATAAATATCATTGTATGCTTTTAAATCATCAACTGAATAATAAGGTACTAAGTATCCTTTTACTCTTCCACTTGTAAGATTTATTGTCATACTTGATGTTTGATATTGACTTAATGTCTTACCAACAAATTCTAATGGATTATATGTTAAGCCTTCATAAGCTTTTGCTTCATCAAAACCTTTACCATTATAATTACCAAATGATTTATTTCTTAAATAGAATGTACCAGCTTGATTAGAGTTAATTGTAAATAATACTTCTCCAGTTGGTTCATCACCATTATTACTAAGGTCACCATTAGCATCAGTTCCTTTCTTTTCAGAATCTACTTCTTCTCCATCAAGAACTGTTAACTTATTTCCTTTAGTAACTTCTACAGTAATCCAACCAATTCCTTTTACATAAACTTCAACCCATGCATGAGCATCAGTTTGTTTAATATTAATATCTTTACCAGCTTCTAAACTACTTACATCATACATGTAACCAGTTACATATCTAGCAGGGATATTATAAGCACGATACATCATAACTGCTGCAGATGCAAAATCTTGACAAGTTCCCTTCTTGCTTGTTTGTAAGAAGAACTTTACAATATCGTTTGCATCACTTCTGCCCTCAGCCATACCATAATCATAAGTATCATGAATATATTTAGCTATTTCATAAATCAATGATTTATCCTCTAATTTAATACCATTAGTAGCACCAATACCTTTGATTGTACTAGCTAAAGTCTTATCAATACTTAGATAATTGTTAATTACATAGTTATAATATTCATCTTCAAATGCAATATAATCATCATCTAAAAGAGCATAATTTTCATAATTATAATTATATAAATAATAAGAATATGAATATGTATCACTTAAATCATTACCTCTACCAATATGTGTATCATCACGATTAGTTGCGGTAAATAATTGTGTTGCTGAATAAGGAACTAAATAAGGATAATCACTACTTAATCCCTTAACAGTAACATTTGCAGTATTTGTATAATTATTATCTTCTAGAACTTTAGAAAGCAATGATAAGCCGTTAATGTAATATTCACTTTCTCTATAAGTTTTACCATAATCCCAACCAGTTTTAATATAATCACCATAAGAACGGTCTCTTAAATATATAGTACCTTCTTTACTAGCATTAATCTTAAATACTGTAATATCAGGGTCTGGAGTTGCATCTTGATTTAAGATGTTTCCTGTACCTGTTATATATGGTAATACTTCTAACTTACCACTCTTATAAATTACTTCTATAGCTTTAGGAGAAACTACATTACCATCACCATCATAAATAGTGACAGTGAAATCATTGTAATCATAACCTATTTCAGTTCTACTTCCTATGTATTTTACATTATAAGTAAATCCAGAAGGAAGTCTTTCTTCAAATGCTTCTTTATTAACTAAATCTCTATCCTCAGGACAAGTAAGTGGTGTACCGTCATATAATTTAGTAAGTGATGGAGATTGTGCTTCAATTGATAATGTATTAATAGTTAGTTTTAATTCTTCCCCTGTTATTACATTCTTAATTGTATAGTTATCAGTATAATCATTTCCATCTTCATCTACAATATGACAAATAAATGCATTATTAATACTTCCAGGTTCTGTTATAGAAGCTATAAATTCAACATGTAAAGTTAAACCTTTTGACTTTAAAATGTTTTCATCAGCACTTGAGAAGAACTTGAAATCATCATAAGCACTAAATAATGGAGTTCCATCATATTCTTTCTTAGCACCACGAACTTCAATTCTAATTAATTCATTAGTAATCTTTAATGTTCCGTATTGATCTGTAACTTTAATATTAGCAGTAATATCATTATTATCATTATCATAAACATGGAAATCATAACCTATAATGTTGTTCTTTGTTTCTGCCTTTGATATATATGTATATGTACCAGTCTTTATTAAATCATATGTATAACCAGCATTACTTAACGTAATTAAACCATTAGTTAATTCAATGCTTTCATTAGTATGTTCTAAACCATCATAAGACCAAGTATCACTACCTGTCTTAATAGTTACTGGTATAGGGTTAATAATAAAGTTACCAGTTGCATATGTTATATTAAAGTTATCTGTCTTATCTATACCATTAATTAAGAATATAACGCTTATATCATTCTTAACAGGTATCGCATTTGTATGAGCACCATTCCATACAACATTAGTAACAGTTGTATAACTATCTACTTTACATGTTGCACCTAAACTATCTAATTTATCTTGGTCAGCACTAGTAAATACTACTTCATTATCATACATAGGAATACCATCGTAGTCTTTATATAAATCTATATTTCCATTTTCTCTGTATTTCTTTGTACGAACTGTAATATTTACAGGATTAATCTTAATCTTACCAGTATCATATTTAACTCTAAAGATATTGGTAATTTCTTTACCAGTTATTGTATCAAAAATACCTACTTTAACATCATTATCGTAAGTTCCAATTCCACCACTTATTCTCTTAACATCAATGAATCCGCTACCTTCATCAATTACTCTTACTTCAGCGTTATATTTAGCTAATTGAGTCTTATCTTCATTAGTTAATACAATTTCTGAATCATATACAGCCTCACCATTATAAGTAACTTCATAAGTCTTTGAAGCACCGGCGCCTGCTGTTTTTGCAGTTCTAACTGTAATTGGAATAATGTCAATCATTAACTTACCAGTATTAACTGTTACATTAAAATCGGTAGTTATATCATCGCCTAAATTGTTTTGCACTATATACTTAATCCAGTTATCATGAGCCACTGGATCACCAGCATTTGACACTTCTACTTCTTTAATCTTATTGTAATCTGTAACAACTATATGAGCATTAAAACTATCTAATATAGCTTGGTTAGCTGTATCAGCTATAACTTGATTATCGAATAAGAACTCACCATCATAGAATTTCTTTACAATTCCACCAGCAAAATTTACATATTCAGTAGTTGAAATTGTAAGTCCAATAGGATCAATTCGTAAATATCCAAAGTTTTCAGTAACTTTAAAGTTATCATTAGAAATTGAATTACCATTCATAGTAAATGCATAACTAATTTCATTCTTTGTATATAAAACATTGTTTGATTTATCTCTTAAAACGTCTTTAATCTTTGTATATGTATTACCATCAGCGAATACATTTACATTCATAGAATCTAATATAGTTTGTGTTTCTATAGGAACATATATTTCATTATCATATAAATATGTTCCATCATAAGTCTTAAAATAAATCTTGTTATCTTTAGTTCTAGTTATAGCACTTTCTAAAGTAATTTCAATAGGATTTATTCTTAAAAGTCCAAAGTTTTCTAATATTGAAAAGTTATCTTTTTTAACTTCATTTCCACCAATAGTAATAATGTATGAAATTTCATTAGCAACACTCTTTACTTGATTGTTATTACCTAATTGTACATCACTAAAATGTGTATATACTCCAGTGCTTGTTAATGTAGCATTAATTCCATCTAATCTTGCTTTTGACTCATCACTTAATATGATGTTATAGTCATAAATTTCTGTACCATCATATGGTTTTTCATACAATCTACCAACTTTATTTCTAGTTAACTCACTTTCTAAAACTAAAGGTATTTGGTTGATTCTTAACTTCCCAAAGAATTCGGTAACATTAAATCCACCACTTACATCTTTTCCATCAAGCATAAACTTGTATGTAAGCTTGTTATCAACTGCTTGAACAACGCTCTTATTTAGTTTAACATCCTTAATCTTTGTATAATCTATTAATACAATCTCAACACCCATAGCATCAAGTTTAGTTTGATCATCACTAGTTAATACTATAACATTACTAAATAAATCTTCATTATCAAAATCTTTGCTCTTGATATATGTAGGATCTGTTAATGTATCAGGTGTATATAAACATACACTTATAGGTTTAATACTTACATTACCTTCAGTGTAATTAAAATGATAATTCTTACTTACATTTGAACCATTATAACTAACTATTAGTTCTAATACATTCTTATATTCACCAGCATCAATGAATTCTTTACTCTTTACTAAACTAATATTATGTCCAGTAGGTAAACTTAAATCATTATAATCTTTATCATGAATACTAGTTATTGAATACCATTCAGCATCATTACCTTCATACTTAATTGGTAAAGCATCATATTCTTTTTCAAAATTCTTTGTTTCTACTTCAATATAAATAGGGTTAATAGTAACTTTACCAAAACGATAATCAACATCAAAATTGTCTTTCATAGAGACAGCTGTTTGTAAAGTATTAGAGAATACAACTTCACAAATATTATCTCCACCACTTTCTACATCTCTAAATTCCTTATAATTAATAATCTCATAAGTGATGCAAGATGGTAATTGCTTATCATTACCATTTGATAGTTCAAACTTTACATCACCTGGTTGGTTATATTTATGAACATTACCATCATAAGTAAATTCATAATTGTTTGTGGTAACTATTACACCAATAGGGTAAATAATTAATTTACCAAATTGACTTCCTTCTAAATTAGATGCAATCTTATAATTCTTTAAATTATCTTTTCCATCTTTAGTAACGATACCAAATGATACTTCATTATCAATTCCAGTTACAACACCATTTACTTTTGTAACATTGATGCAATCAGTAATTTGATGAATATTAGTTAATTTATCTCCATTAGGAAGTGTGATTTCTTCATCATGACCATTTGTAATTCTAAAAGTACCTGGGTTAATAGGGTTACCATCATAAGTCTTTTCAACAGTTTCTGTTGTGACATAAATTGTTACTGGTTCAACTCTTAATACACCACAGTTCCATTTAATAATATAATTCTTTGTAATATCAAAGCCTTTTCTATCAAAAACACTAACTTCTGGTTTATTTTCAATTTGGGTAACATTTCCAAATTCATCATATAAAACGTCTGTAAATTCATGATTCCAAGAATATACTATTCTGTCATTATCACGTTTACCTTCAACGCTTTCAACCATTTCATTTCTACAAATAGTTCCATCATAAGTCTTAATCTTATCACCAGTAGTGATAGTCATATTTAATGGCTTAACACATAATGTTCCCCACACAATACTATCTACACTAAAGTTTTCTGAATTTTCTTTAGATGAATCAAATACATTATTATAATTCTTATCATAAATAATATATCTCGGAGAATTTTGAACTGGTTCTAATTCATTTGTAATATGGTTATATGTAGCATCAGTAATTTCAGGCCAATCATAGAACTCAATCTTAAAATCATTAGGTAAGCCTTCAACACTATAGTCATTACTTGTTTTCATACTATGAGCAGTGCCATCATAATCCCAAGTGTTAGATGCTGTAGTGATTTTGATTGAAAGTTTAGTAACTTCCAAATCCCCTAAATCAGGAATTACTAAATAATTGTCATTTACATTATTTCCTTCTTTATCAGTAATAGTATAACTTGCTATTTCATTTTTTATCTTTCCAACATCAGTAATCTTAGAATTTAAAACTATTAATATCTTTTGATTCTTAGCTATTGAACCTGTAGATATTTCATAGTTCTTTCCATCAACGCCTAATACTTCCTCACCATAAATAGGTGTAGTATCAAAAGGTTTTGTTTCACTGTATGTCTTAATTGTGATTTCACGTTTATTAATTACAATATTTCCAAAATCTGTTTTAATATCATAATTACTAGTTACATCAATATTCTTGTTATTTGTAATAACAATTGTAGCTGAGTTTTCAATACTTCCAGCGTTTAATAATTTATTATTAAATTCAACTTTATACTTATCAGTAGATGGAGCTGCATCCCAACCAATAACTTCATAACAATTTTTATATTGTTCATCATTTTGAGGATCTAAGTATTTACCATCATATGTCTTTTCTACCACAAATTTACTTGTATTTAAAGTAATTGGTAATGGTTGAATGATTAATGAGCCAATAATTGAATTAGGATCAATTGCATACATATTACTTACATCATTACCTGATCCATCAACAACCTTTATTACAAATTTGTCTAATAAGTATTCCCCAACATTTACGCCACTGACATCACAATTTACATATTGAATTGTATGACCTGGCATTAGTTCACTCTTAGATAATTCATAAGTAGTTGAAGCTAAATGTTGTTCAGTACCATTATAATATCTAGGAGCTATATTTCCTGTATTTACAAAGATATATCTTGGTCTAACAACAATCTCTCCACGGTCACCCTCATAAGATACTTCATAATTATTTGGGTTAATTGGATTACCATATTTATCTGAAATGTCTAAAGTAACATCAACATAACAAGATCCTATTTCTGTCATCTTTCCAGTAACATGAGCACTAAACTTTTCACCATCTACCATTTCACCAGATACAAAGCTATAATTAGTATCATTAGCTTCTAAAGAAGAGCCATCATACATCTTTGTAGATGTATATGTTTTAAATATTAGCTTTCTTGGGTTAACAGTAAGGGTAGCTTCATTTGTTACTATCTTATAATTGGAAGAAACATCAGCACCATTTTCGTCAAAGATTGTTACTTCTAATGTAGCGACACTTGATCCTGCATCTGTTTGATTACCATTAAAATGGACAACCGCTTGGTGATTGTGCTTTGTTAAGTATTCTTCACCTTCAACGATTCTATAATCACCAGGAAGAAGGGTTAATGGAGTACCATCATAATCCTTGGTTTTATCTATCGCTTCAAATACTAAAACATATTCTTTTGCTACTATTACGCCTGTTGAGATAAGTATGATATAAACAGAGAATAAAGCCAATACGCCTATAATAACTGAGCCTATTATTGCTAATCCTTTATTTTTCTTTATCATAACTACCCCCTTTCTATCCGATTATTGGGATTATTTATTATGCATTTTGTTCAAAGTTGATTATATATTCTTTACATAAAGGCATTTTATCCATGCCAAATAAATCATCTATAAATGCTATTAAACCATTTGATGCATTCTTTACATATACTGGATTCTTTGCTTCTAAGTTTCTTAATACCTTCTTACTTAAGATATCATCTAAAGCTTCTAATTCAGTTCCTCCACATGCTACTACTACTGGTACGTATGCTTTGATTTGTTTCATAATACGGTTACCAAATGTTATATGGAATGTTTCTATTAAGTATTTATCTAATACTCTTATTCTTCTTTGATTTCTTTCACTTATTGAATATTCTTTTCTTGCCTTTTCATATAGGTCCTC
>JAZLLM010000067.1:0-13354 GCA_045598145.1 Bacilli bacterium
ATATAAATTATTATCATCTAATACTTTTGCATTACATATATAAAGTTTAGTTTCCATTTTCCTACCCAAAAATATATAAATATTATACCACAAAAAACAAAAAAACAGAACATATATTGTCCTGTTTTTAGTTTTTTTATAAACTTGCTTGATATTCTTTAATTAAATTACATACCTTGTCATATTCAAATTTGACATCAGTATACATTCTGTAAATTACTCCATCATTACGATTAGCTTTATTATTTTCTCTTAATTCATCAGTTAATATAATTGCTACTTCCGATAATTTCTTAAAAGCTAAATTTAAACTTACGCCTTTTAAAGTATGAGATTCTCTAAAAGCTTCATCATAATTCTTTTCTTCAATGTATTTAGTTAAATTATTAAAGGTTTGATCATCTAGAAATTTAACGATAAATCTAGCTACTAAAGTCTCTTTTCTAAGTTGGTTCATTACAGTTTCGTAAGAGCCACCAATTTCACTATATAATTCTTCAATTGTCATTTTTATTTTTCCTTTACTAAATAATTACAAAAATCATCAAAACAAATTGGTTTAGAGAAATAATAGCCTTGGATATAATCACAATTAATATCTCTTAAAGTATTTAATTGATTAATATCTTCTACACCTTCAGCGATAATCTTTACTCCGAGTTTATGGCCTAAGGCAATAATCATATCAGTAACTTCTTTTTGTTTTTCAATTGTCCTTGCAAATTGCATGTCAAGCTTAATATAATCCATTGGAATATCTTTTAAGATACCTAATGAAGAATATCCCGAGCCGAAGTCATCAATTTCAATCTTAAAGCCGGTATCTTTAATTTGTCTAGCCTTCTCTAATACATCTTCTCCCTTATCACATAGTGATTCAGTAATTTCAAAATGAATTAAATCATATGGAATATTATATTTATCAACAATATCACTTAATATCTTAACATCTTTAATATTAATTAAGTCTTTTCTTGATAAGTTAACACTTACAGGAACTACCCTAGTGTTATTATCAATCCATCCTCTTAAGTTCTTGCATACTGTTTCTAATACAAAAAGGTCCACATTTGTAATAAAACCAGTATCTTCAAATATATCAATAAATTTAAATGGCGGAATGACTCCTTTAATTGGTGAAAACCAACGAATTAAGGCTTCAGCACCTATTAATTTATGACTACTTGCGTCATGCTTTGGTTGATAAAAGACTTTAAATTCATTATTTTCTAAAGCAGCTTCCATATTTTCTAAAACATAATGGTTGAAATCAAGAGTTTCAATAGATGCTTTATCAAATTCAATAATATTATCTTTATATTTATTATTTACCTTTGCAATTGTGCTAATTAATCTAAATAATACTGAATTTGCGCTTAATTCTTTATCAATTCTATTATATATAGCATAACTAAATTTAATGTTCTTAATGTATGAATATTTATTAGCTGATAATTCAAACAAATTAATCATTTCTTTTACTGCATCTTTATCTTCTTCATACATTATTGCAAACATATCTGCAGATACTTTACCATATAAATGTTTGCCATCAAAATTATCTACTAATGATTTCGCAATAGATTTTAATTCATTATCGCTTATTTCTTCACCATATAAATGATTAATATAATCAAAATCATTAAGTTTTATTAATAACATATTATATGTATTATTAATATTCTTAATTAAATTTGTGGCATGATATAAAAACATGTTCTTTGAATAAATCTTAGTTAAAGAATCATATTTTGTAGCCTCTAATAAAGTAATAGATTCCTTTAATCTAATCAAAGATGCAACTCTTTTTAAAATTACGTCTGGTACATAAGGTTTAGTGATAAAATCATTAGCACCTAGTTCAAGGCATTTTGTCTCTTCTGATAAAGAACTACCAGAAATAACAATGATAGGTATAGAAGAATATTGCTCAAAAGTAGTGAAATTAGTTAAGAATTCATAACCATTCATTATAGGCATTTGAATATCTAACATTATTAAAGAAATGTCTCTATAATTTAAAGCTACTAAATCTAGGCCTTCTTTACCATTGACTGCTTCTAAAACATTATAGTCTTCCTCTAAAATTTCTTTTAATAATTCTCTATTTAAATCATTGTCTTCAATAATTAAAACTGTTCTTTTATTATTAATCTTAGGTTGAGTGTTCATAAGCGTTGCCTCAAATAATTAATTATAATTAATTATAACATAAAATTAAAAAAATCTATATAAAAAACAAAAAAAGAATGCAAAAAAAGTGTTTACATTCTTTTATAATTTTATTCATCATTTCCACTTTCAATATTTTGTTTTCTTTTTTTCTCAAAGAATATACCTAATACAAAGAATATAGCAGCCGCTGAAATACCAATAATTAAAGCAAGACTACCACCAGAAATAACTGATCCTGTCACTTTAGTATCAAAAGACATACCACAATCTGGACATGCATATTGATGATTATGGAATTCATTTTCACATTTTTGTTCACAAACTATACATTTACCATTTATAAAATTATGTCCACCATTTAAATCACAATAAGATGATTTACATGTCTTACAAATATTATTATTATCAAAATTATGATGACACTCATAACCACAAATTGTGCACACACCAAGATTATATGTATGTCGATGTGAAGGGTCAATTAATCCACAATCGCTACATACTCCATTGACATAATTATGTGTATGAGTACCATTACTATAAAAAATGATAGAGTCGTTAATAGTAAGTTCAATTCCTGATTGCTCAATCATATATCTAGCCATAATAGCGTTAATATATGATGGGAAAGTAAGACTAATTAAGCAATTTTTACTAGTTATAATCTCACCATAACTCATGAAGTTATCAATATTTCCCCTTAAAAAGCCTTTTAAATCTAAGGTTCCACCATTGTCAAAATCACCATTCACAATTAAAGTAGCACCTTCTTCAATTATTAATTTACCATTAGGATAAATAAGTACAGTATTTGTGGTAATGGTAACACCTGATTTAATTGTAACATAACCTATAACGTCAAAAATTTGTTTATATTCACTCTTGATTATAGTGACATCTGGTGCTCCTAATCTACAACGAGTACACATATTACCCACCATATTATGATCACTATCGCCTATAACACAACTAGCAAAATGACACTTTGTACATATTCCGTCAGTATTATATTCATGAACATGAGCATCTGAAACTGCATAAATAGTATTTTCTATTTGGTATACAGCATTACCATTTTTTTCAAGCATTTTGAATGCATCATTAAAGCTACTTTTAATATCAAAATATAGATTTACTACACCATCATCTAAAATATTTATTCCACTTTCCATTTGAAAGAATCCTACTTTTCCGTAAAAAGTCCCTTTAACATTTATTTCACCATCAGATTTAATATATCCATCATTTATATTTAGCGTAGAACCCTCTTCAATTGTAATAGAACATCCCTTACTGATATTAATGTTATTAACCATTAAAGTAGAATTATTTGATATAACTAAATCATCTAATATAATTATTAATTCATATTCAGCTGACTGAGTTAATGTTGTTGGATTTTTTACAATATATGTATTGCTAGCATTTACATTTTTATTGAATGAAAATCCTAAGAATATAAATACTAATGTAATCAAAATAAAAGTAAATAATTTTTTCATTTTATATCTCCTACTAATTAACTAAAAATTTATCTAAGTTTAATATATTTATCTAAATGATTATATCATATAAAACTAAAATTAGTATAAGAAATGCAAAAAAGAATGTAAATAACATATTACATTCTTTCATGATTTGTTTTATTCTTCTTCTGTTTTAGTTTTTTTACTTTTACCAATAAATAAACCAATAGTAAAAAAGGCAGCTGATAATACTAGCCCAACAATTATAGTGACACTTCCTTTAGAAATAATAGAACCAGCTACTTTAGGGTCAAATGTCATATTGCAATCAGGGCATGAATATTTGTTATTATGGAATGGATTATTACACTTATATCCACATTCTGAACATTTACCATCTACAAATCTATGTCCTCCATGTAAATCACAATAGCATGCACCACACATTCTACAAACTCTATTTTGGTTATAATCATGAGGGCATCCATAATCACAAATTGTACATTTACCCATAACATATGTATGAGGGTGATATTGATCTATAGCACCACATTTTGTACAAATATAATTTTCGAAAGTATGTACATGATTTGGACTAGTATAAATTAACTTATTATTTTGTGTTTTTGCATTAATTCCAGCGTTTAGAAAAATAAAATGTGCATTATTTGCAAAATATTCATCACTAAATTCTAGGTCAATAATGCAATCCTCTGATGCTACCACATTACCAGATATTGAAAAATACTTAGAAGAGCCTTTTAAGCAACCATTTAATATAAGTTTACCCTGAATCATAAGATTTCCATTATTTATTATTATAGTTGCACCATCTTCGATTGTTAATATACAACCATTTCTAATTTCAAGATTGTTAACAGTGACAGTTGCGCCAGACTTAATTATACAATGACCATCAACATATAAAGTGGAACTTGTTTGATCTCTAGAAATAAATGTTTCAGGGCCTTTTAATCCACAGCGTAGACATGCATTATCAACTTTATTATGAGACATATAACCAATTACGCATCCAGGAACTAAGCAATTTGTACATACACCATTATCATCATAATTATGCACATGTGATTTTCCAAATGCACAGAAATAATTTCCGTCTGTATTAGCATCATAACCTTCTTTTTTTAATAAATACACTGCATATGAAAAATATGAATGGTCGTCTCCTATAAAATAAATAACGCCAGTGTCATGAAGTGTAATTTTTGAATCATAATTGAATTCTGAACAATTACCAATTAAAAAACCTTTTATATCAATTTTACCTGAACAAAAAAAGTCATCTTTAGTTAATTTTAAAGTTGCACCTTCTTCAATTGTAATTGAACCAGTGTTATATATTCTAACTCTTTTAGCTTCTATAGTTGCATTATTAGAAATTATTAGATTACCAATTACGTCTAACATATCATATTCATTTGATTCAGTAAGTGTAACAGTATCATTTTCATTTATTGTTAATCTGCCTGATGCACTAACTGTATTTAAACTAAATCCAAAAAGTATAACAAATGCTAATGTTAATAAAAATGTAAATATTTTTTTCATATTCTATCTCCCTATAATTTATTCAGTTTTAGTTTTTACTGTTTTATTTAATAAAATAAGAACAGGAATAAATGTGATAGTTGGAAGTAAAAATCCAACAATTTGGTAATTTGATTGTACTAATGTATTATATACAGAATGGTAAATTGTAGCTACTGATAATAAAGCTATAGTACCTGTGTAAAATAATTTACGTCTTGTATGAACAAATGTCATACCATAACCTACAGCTAAAGTACATACACCGTGCATCATGCCAGCACCAAAACCTCTTATTAAAGCATAAGGTATCGATATTGCACCAACTGATCCTGCTAATATAAAGGCATTCTCCAACATTGAAAAGCCAACACCTACTAATATTGAACACTCTAATAATGTTCTTTTCTTAGGTTTATATAAGAATGCATATACTAATATAGGTAATGCTTTAAATACTTCTTCAAATAATGGAGTAAAATTAGATGTATAATACTTTGTATCAAAAGGTAACATTTGCATTATTAATGCACTAAATTCACCACAAAACAAACAAACAAGTGTTCCAATAAACAAAAACATAAGTAATGTTCTTGCTTTTCCTTTACATACAAATAATGTCATAAGTAAAGGTGCCGCAAAACTAATAAAGAGTATTAAATTTAGATTCCCCATTTATTTAACCCCTTTACTGCACCGATTGTAAGACCTAATACAGATAATGACATTAATATTGACAAAATACCTGATATTAAGCTATTAGCAATAGCTAATGTAATAACATAAGTAGCTGTAATAGTATAAAAACATAATGAAGCTATATTGCATGGCTTAGTAGCCCTTAAGAATTCAAAAGGATCCATAGGAAGCAATATATGCTTTAAATTGAAATACGAAGCTAATAATGATGGAAGTAACATTATTATCCACACTATTGCACAGAACATATCTCTGTCCTTCCAAGATAAAAAAGCAAACACTGTAAATATAGCCATAATTACAGGGGCAATTAAAGCCATAATCTTTGCTTTTTTAGAATCTTTACCATCATCTACTATTTTATCTAATGTACCATAATTAGCAGAAAGTAAAAAGAAATTACAACCGAAAATACCTAACATACCAATACTAACATCTTGGCTTACATCACACCATAAATTTATGACAGTAGATAATTGCTTTAATGCAAAGCATCCAGCTGCACAAATAAAAAGCTGAAAATATAAAGGCTTCTTCTTTCTAAATAATTTATATGCACCAAACCCAAAAGCAAAAGCTGCTATAAGAAAGGATACAAGCGCAAAAATAATATCTTGCATAAACACTCCATTTATAATATTTTATTTAATTAATTATAGCATAATTTATCAATTTTATAAAGTACTAAAAACAATATTTAATATAATGATTAAAAAAGAATAAGCTAAAATATTATAGCTTATTCTTAAGAGTTTTATTTATTTAAATCTTTTAATAAATTATTATTAATTTGAACAATATCAATACATCTTACAGTTAAAGCTTCAGTAAGTGTTCTTTCGTACGGATATGATACTGTAATTTTTTTGATTACTTTATCGTATTGATATTCTGCTTTAATCATTTTTAGAGATTCTTCCACTCTACTATATACTAAAAATGAGTTTTCTTTAAAATATTCTTCAAAAAAATTATTATCTAGTTCTAGCTTAGCATTTTCTATTGCACTAGCTAATAAATAATAATCCTGTAAATTATTGATAATTAAATATTTATCAGTGCTAGGATCAAATTTAAGTGTTTCAAATGCACTATCTATTCTTGAAATATCATTATAAATAAATACATTATAATAAGAATCACAGTTTGTAGAGCAATATGTTTTACTGTCTAAATAAATCAAAGATGACTTAGTTAATGTGTAGCCTTCCCATATTGTATAAATATTTCTTTCTTCTGAATAATTTGCTCTAAACATGTATAATTGATTATCTTTTGTAATAAAAAAATAATAGCCACTTTTTTCATTATTACCAATCTTAGAAAATAAACAATTCATTTTATCTTCATCATCATTTTTAAATTTTGATATATCTACAGCTGGACGCATATAATTATCGTTAAAAAACTCTTCATCTACTGTAGTCTCAATTAAATCAAATGATACTGAACCTGGTAAGACTAATTTTTTATCTTTTATATCAAACTCAATTGCAAATTTTAAAGTACTGCTTAGTGGATTATTATAAAAACACTCTCCTTGATAATAAGCATCTTTTATAAAATATGATTTATTTACTTGTTCTTCTGTTTCACCGCAACAAATCAACATTAATGAAAGTATTAATAACATACATGTGAATATCTTTTTCATATTCCACCTCTAACTAATAATACAAAGCTATAAGCATTATAGTTTCAAAATTTAATTTAGATTAATCGATTATACCCTTTTTATAATCTAGTTTAAACGCTTCTGCTATTTCTTTTAAATTTTCATTAGTAATAGATTGATATATCTTTTTATCCATTACTTTTAAATATATTTCTGAAGCTTTTTCAATTGTTTCGATTAAACCAAAGACTTCATCTAAATTAGTACCTGCGCAAAAAATTCCGTGTTGAGCCCAAATACAAGCACGATATTCCTTCATTAATTCAGCTGTCTTTTCGCCTATCAAGTTGCCTCCACATAAAATCCATGGAAGTATACCAACTCCTTCAGGAAATACCACAATAGATTCTGTTTGCATCTTCCATAACTTTTCAGTTATAAAGTTGCTATCTATTGGAGCTACATGAGTTAAACATACCACATTAGTTGGATGTGAATGAATGATAACTCTTTGATTTGGATCTTTTTTTAGTCTTTCAATATGGCATTTTAAATGAGTAGGTGCCTCACTAGTTGGGCGTCCTCCTTTATTATATCCCCACACCAAAGCTAATGTGTTTTTATCTATTACTTTTAGAATTCCCAAATTAGCTTCTGGGTCCTTTTTCATATTTTTAAAATATGAACCAGTACCAGTAATAATGAAATATCTACCTACTATTTCACTCATATCAAAGTCATAAGTGAATGTGCGAATAATATTGTTTATATCGCATATTTCGCTTACTTCCTCTTCATTTAAAATATATGAAAGATTACCACCATTACGTTCATCCCAATTATGTTTATATAATAAATCTAATATATCACATACTTCATCTAAAAACATTTCCAACCTCTCTTAGATAAAACTTCTTTTTCGTATTTTAAAATTTCATCAAACCATTCATCATCTTTACTAACTTTGCACTTTTCTAAATATTCATTCCATACTTCTTGCCATGGTAAAGATTTAAATTCTTCACTTAAAGCAAGTACTTTAGTAAAATCACATTCATCTTGAGCTTTTTTTAATATTTTCCAAGGTGTAAGTAAAGCTTTAAGTAGAGCTTTTTGCATATTTCTTGCACCAATTATTAAAGCAGCTACTCTATTAATTGAAGCGTCAAAATAATCTAAACCAATATATGCGTTATTCAAACAATCACATTTAACTAATTCATCTGCAACTTCTTGCAAATCATCGTTTAGTCTAAGTACATGATCTGAATCCCACCTTACAGGACGAGATACATGGAATGCTAACTTTTTATTGAAAAGAACCATAGAACTTATTTTATCAGCCACATTTTCAGTTGGATGGAAATGGCCAGTATCTAGTAAACATAATATGTTTCTTGATAAAGCATAATTAATATAGAATTCATTTGAGCCGGTAGTAAATGACTCAACTCCTATACCAAACACTTTCGATTCAACACTTACATCCATTACTTCTTTATCATATGGACAACTTAATATTTCGTCTAGTGAGGCAAGTAGTCTTTTACGCATACCAATTCTATCCATTGCTTGATCTTTAAGTCCATCAGGAATCCAAATATTACATAAAGCTTTTTTCCCTAATGCTTTTGCGATTTCCTCTGTTACTTTAATAGAATTAATACAATGCTTAATCCAATAATTACGTACATCTTTATCAGGGCTAGATAAACTAAGTCCATTAACAAGCATAGGACTACTAAAAACAGTTGGATTAAAATCTAAGCCAATACCTTCCTCTTTTGCGAAATCAAGCCACTTTTGATAATTAGAAATACTAATATCACTACGCTCTACCACATTATCAGTTTGGTATGACGCATGAATGTTAACTTTTTTAGTTCCTGGAATATGCTTAAACGATTCAAGTAAATCTTGCTTTAATTCATCAAAGCATCTTGCCTTATATGGATAGCTTCCTGTTGCTTGAATTCCTCCAGATAAAGTGCCTTCCCCTTCAAAACCACCTACATCATCAAGTTGCCAGCATTGTAAGCTAATTGGTACATCTTTTAATATATCAATTGCTTTATATACATCTATACCATATTTTTTATAAGTCTCTATTACTTTTTGATTCATTGTATTTCCTCATTTGACATTTAATATTACCAATTGAAGTTGCTTCTATTGGTAAAGCATAAACATTTTTATTAGTGTATTTTTTAGTTAATTCATTTAATATTAATGATTTTGCTCCTCCACCCACAATATAAATGCTATTATATGTTTTGTTTGTTATCTTTTCTAATTCAATAATAGCTTCTTTATATGAATAGGCTAAAGAATTATAGCTAGCAAAAATAAAGTCCTTGTCTTCTTTTGGTATAGGCATATTATGCTTCTTATACCAATTTATAATGCTTTCTTTTATATTTAGGCTTGATAAAAAGCTCTCATCATTACAATCAAATATATAATTATAATTTGATTCTTTAGCTAATAAGCTCATTTCTTCAAAGCTTATATTAAGCTCTTTATTTAAACCTTGAATAATCCATAAGCCCATTATATTCTTTAAAAATCTAATATAATTAGGGCCATATTCATTAGAATAATTAGCTTTATATGCATCAATATTATTTATACCTTGATTTAGCTTTACTCCTAACAAGCTCCAAGTACCACTAGATATATAAATACTATCATCACTGATATCTAGAGCTTCAATTGCACTTGCAGTATCATGAGTTGCGCAAAGCTTAACCTTAGTATTCCCACCCACTTCATTTTTAACTTCTTCCGTAAAATCACCTATAACGTGTCCAGGTTTAACTAAATTAGTAAAAAGTGATTTCTTTAAGCCTAAAGATGTAATTATTTCATCACTAAATGTTTTAGTTTTTAAATCTAGGATACCAGTTGTGGATGCATTAGTATATTCATGTACTTTCTTACCGGTTAATTTATACATCAAATATTCTGGAATCATTAAATATGAACTAGCTTTATCTAAACGATTATAGGTTTTATCATAATACATTTGATATATCGTATTAAAAGTTTGAAATTGGCTACCAGTAATATTATATAATTCTTCTTTTGATAATATTTTATTAACTTCATCAATTATTTCATTTGTTCTAAGGTCACGGTAAGCATAAACTGGATATATAACTTCATCATTTTCATCTAACAATACATAGTCAACTCCCCATGTATCAATTGATAATGATTCAATTTCTTGATATAAGCTAAATGCTATCTTAATACCTTTTTTCACTTCATCAAATAGGTAGTTAATATCCCAAACTAAATGATTATTTTCTATTGTTATATCATTTTTAAAACGAAATATTTCTTTTGTTTTAATTTGTCCATCTTCTAAATAGCCAATAATATGTCTACCAGAAGATGCACCTATGTCTATAGCTAATATATATTTCATAATTATTTTGTATTTCTTTTTAATTTAAATTCAAATTCACCATTAGTGTTTTTAGCTAAGCATTTGCCTTCAATATAAATATCACCTTTAATTGTCTTAGGGATTGAAATGTTATAAATTACTTCATCATTTACAATTTTATAAGCTGATTTAATTAAGCCATTAACACTATTGTATGCGCCCTCAATATCATTTAGGCCATCAACTACATGAGGTTCTATTCTTACTTTTTTAAATCCAGGAAGACTAGCCTCTATTCCTAATACTTTGCGATATACAAATTCCTTCATAGCCCCATAAGCATAATGGTTGTATGAATTCATACCTTTAGAATCTGGTTTACCATTAGGCATTAAACTACTCCATCTTTCCCAAGTTGTGGTAGCACCCATATCAACCTCATATAACCAGCCTGGATATTCATGGTTCATCATCAATTTATTAGCATAATCAAAGTGATTTATGTCTGCTAATACAAATAAAATGTAGGCGGTACCAATAAAGCCTGTTGTTACGTGGAACTTATGACGTTTTATATTTAAAGCAAAAGCATCCTCTAAAGCTTTTCTGTTTTTCTTTTCCACAATATTAAATCTTAAAGCAAGAAGCTCAGAAGTTAAAGTATCCATTAAAAACTTACCACTTTTACTAAAATATTCTTCTCTTACACGTTTTAAAGTATAATTATATTTTGCTTTATATTCAAAATAATCCTTTTCATTTCCTAATATTTTTGAAGCAATAGAAATAATTCTTACATCTTCTAAATAGAAAACATTACCTAAATAATGTTTATTTGTTCTTCCTATTGCCTCTTCACTAAATACAACTTCATTATCTAAAGCTAACCAATCACCATATACTTGTCCACGTACAATCAAACCATCTTCCATTCTTTTTTCTAAACATGCTACATATTTTTTCATAGCATCTATATTGTTAGATAAAAATGATTTATCACCATACATTTCATACATTGTATAAGGTAGCATACAAATTACATCTGTCCATATAGCACTAGGTTCAGAACCATTGTATAAGCAATTAGGAGCCACATGAGGGATTTCCCCACTTTCTAGTTGATCATTACGTAAATCACATAAAAACTTTTCTATTATCTTTCTTACATCATAATTATAAGCAGCTGTTCTTGCAAATACATTAATATCTCCAGTCCAACCTAAACGCTCATCTCTTTGAGGACAATCAGTAGGAATATCAACGAAATTACTACGTTCTCCCCAAGTTATATTTTCCATTAATTTATTAAATGAATAATCACTAGAATGAATATAACCTGTTCTTTCCATATCTGTATGACGAACTATAGCTTTAAATGCGGATTTATCAAATTTATATTTAGATTCAACATGTAAATATCTAAATCCATGGAAAGTAAATTCAAAATTAACTTCTTTACCATTAGCGTTCTTTATTACATCAGTAGCCTTAGCACTACGTAAATTTTCAGTATAGAATTCACCATCAATTAATATCTCAGCGAACTTTAATGTTATATCATCATAACAATCAGCAGGTACATTAACTTTTACTACACCAGCCATATTTTGACCAAAATCATAAACAATATCATTACTAGGTGTTTTAATTACTTCTTTGACTTCTAAAACAGCAGTATCTCTTACTGGTTCATTAATTTGTTTTACTAATAATGATTTATTATAATTAACAATTATTGGTTTTAATTCTTTAATTTCATTATTAAAATCAATTACTTCACCATCATATATACTTGATGATACAATATTTGAAGTATATGCCTTCCAACTTAGGTCAGTAGATATAATTTGATTATCAAAAATAAGTTCCATTATTCCAGCGTGAACTTTACCATAAACATTATAATTGTTTTCCCACGCTAGTCTTCCGCTATACCACCCAACATTAACTACCATCTCTATTTTATTAATACCTTTTTGTAAATAATTAGTGGCATCATATGTTTGGTATTGTAACATCTTATTGTAAGATGTCCAGCCAGGAGCTAAATATCTATCGTCTAAACGCTTACCGTTTATTTTGATAAAATACAAACCTAATGCACTAGCATTTATAACTACCTTTGTTTGTTTTGCACTTAGTTCAAATTCTTTCGTTAATACAAATGTATTCACATTTTCACATACACCTATAAATGATGCATCCTTTAAAATTTTTTCATCTTTCATGTATTTAGTCTCCTACAACAATTTTATTCTTATTAGTAATATTATATCATTAATATATTAATAATTATATTATTTTTATAATATTTAATTAAAAAAAGGGGCTGTAAAAAAACTTAACTTTTAAAAAATTAAGTTTTTGGGGTAAAAGCCCTTTTTTTTATTATTTAAAACGAAAAAGCGTTCAGGGAGTCGAACCCGGATACGCTTTTTGGTATAATATTGTTGGACTACA
>JAZLLM010000068.1:0-5990 GCA_045598145.1 Bacilli bacterium
AAGATTTCAAATTATATAGTTCAAATGATGTTTATGAAACCATAAAAAATTACATTCATTATTTTAATAATGAGCGTCTTTCTTATACCCTAGGGTATAAGAACCCCGTCCAATATAGAACTGAACGGGGATTCTAGTAATCAATAGTTTTTTTGTGTCTACAAATACTTTACTATTTCAATAATTTAGCACTTTAATATTTATTTTATACCAAATAAAGCATAGATTTGATTTTTCTTTTCAGCATCTAAGTTTTCAACTTCATTTAATGAAGCAATAATTTCAGCTTTTTCTTCTTCACTTGTTTCAAATGTAGCATCAACACCAGAAAGTAAATCTGTGATTAATTCAGAGTCAGCCATTGCTTTTGCAACATCAGCTAAATCTGTATCTTCACTCAATAAATCAGCTATGATTTCACCTTCAGCGCTAAAATCGATTTCACTCATATCAAATCCGCTTAAATCAATATTTACATCTTTTAATAAATCTCCAGCAACATCCTTAATTAAGCCATTAACTGTATCTAAAGCCTCGTCACTTAAACCATCTTTTATATTATTTAAGCTATTAAATAAATCTTTAATATCTTCAGGCTTAATATCTTCTGGATTACTAAAATCTATTTTACTAACCTCAGACATAGCAGCTGCCATTTTTCCAGTAGCTTGAATTGCTTCTACTTGTCCAGTTAATGTTAATTCTTTTCCATTTTCATCTTTAACACTTGAAATCTTAGCAACAATCTTTCCACCAATTTTATCAAGTGTAACTGAAATATTTTCTTCTTTAAATTCAGTTAAGAATGAAAGTTTAGACATTAATTCATTTTCAGAAGATGAGTCACCTGATGCTTGTACATCATTTACAGTTTCTAATAAAGTACCAGCGATTCTTAAAGTTCCATTTAAAGGGCAAAGAATAAATAGCACAAATATAATTCCACTAACTACACCTAAAGCACCACCGATTAATCTTGATGTAACAGCAGGTTTTTCATCTTTCTTACCGATATTCTTAAAAATCTTGAAAATCAAGAAAGTAATAACTCTTAGCACTACAAATGCAATAATAAAACCTAATAATTTAATTAGCATCTCAATTATAGGCATTATATATGTAGATAAACTCTTTAAATCCTCACCAAGCAAATTATTAACAAAATCTTCAACATTAAAGAACTTACCTATTATACCACTTACCATTCCTGAGAATATAAATGAGGCAACTAAAGCAATTACAATCAAAATAACTCTAAAAAATTGATTTACCCATTGCTCTCTTAAAGCCTATAAATAATCCCAAGCCTAGCATTAATAGTAATAATCCTGTAAATATTAATCCTATTGTATGTCCGTTCATATTTTCCTCCTTATTTTTCTACGAGTTATTATACTACTTTTTTATATAAATTGCAATATTTCATAACTTATAAAGAAGCTTTAGCTAAACTAGATCTATCTTTCCAATTACTAAATTTATAATATAAATATAATACAATACTAGTAAATGCCCAAGATGAAATATATACTAAGCATAAAGAAGCTACAGTATTAAAATATGCATGTACAGTATATATCCAAATCACTCTAAATAAACAAATGCATAAGCCTAAAATTATAACAGGTCTAATAACATCTCCTGCACCTCTTAAAACAGCTGATAATAATTCAATTAAAGTCCATGTAAAATAAAATGGTACAAAATACCAAAGCATTTCATAAGTTAGTTTTTGAACTTCTAAATCGTCAGTAAATACATGAAGTAATGGTTTTGATACAATCATAATACATAAACTAGTAAAAATAGTTAAAGAAAAACCAATTATAGAACCTTGTTTTACACAAGTTGTAACTCTTTCTTCTTTTTTAGCCCCAACATTTTGACCTATAAAAGAAGTAATAGCAACACCTAAAGCTGAACTAATCGCCCAAAATATACCATCAACTTTTGAAGTCATATTCCAAGAGGCAACTCCTATAGTACCTAATTTGTTTACAGCTACTTGAACTATTGTATTACTAATTGAATACATTAATGATTGAACGCCATTAGGAATACCAAACTTTATCATACTTCCAAAATGTCTATTTCTAATCTTTAAATCTTTTAAACCAATGCGATATATATTTTTTGTGGAAAACAATTTATATGTTAATAATACAAAATTAATTACTTGTGCTATAACAGTAGCAATAGCAACGCCAGCTACATCTAAATGAAATACAATTACAAATAATGAGTCTAATATAATATTTGTTATACAAGAAATTAACATATATATAAATGGGTTTTTAGAATCACCAACAGACCTTAAGGCATTTGATTCCATATTTATTCCCACAACAAATGGCACACCTAAAAAATATATTTTTAAATAAGTCAATGAATCTTCAATAGTATCACTTGGCGTTTTGAAAAGAATTAGCATTGGTCTTGCGATTAAAATTCCCACAAAACCTAATATTACACCTACAATAATACTTATTAATATCGATGTTCCTATAGCTTTCTTTGTATCATCATATTGCTTAGCCCCATAGAGTTGCGCAATTACAACACTTGCTCCAGCCGTAACAGCCACAAATATACCTATTAATAAATTAATAATTTGGGCAGAACTACCACCTACTGCAGCTAATGCAACTGTCCCCACAAATTTACTTACTATTAAGCCATCAACTGTATTATACAGTTGTTGAATAATAGTACCTAATGCTATAGGGAAAAAGAAAAGTATTAATTTTTTCCAAACTACACCTTCTGTTAAATCTTTGTTACTCTTAATTTTCTCTTCCATATTTATAAACCATAAAAATAATGAGAAATAATATTTCTTATTTCTCATTAATTATACTTCTATTCACTTATTATTTCAATTACAATAATCTTAACTTATGATATTATAATATACTACCAATTATTTATAATGGCAACTTGCCAATAGCTTTTATATCACCATTCAAATACTTAATTAGTGATCTAATTGAGTTTGGTGTATATTCATATAAGCACAAATAATTTTTAATATTTTCATAATGTTTTAAATCAATAGGGCCTTTTAATGAAATTACATAAGTATCTTTTTTGTTTATGATCTCATTAAACAAATTGATTTGCTTTTTATAATTTTGTGCATCATAAGTAATTATAATACAATCATCATATTTATCAATTTGACTTAGAATATCATCACTATTAAAATCTTCTTTTGTTAATTTTACTATATCATTTTTATAATGTTTTTGTAATTCCAATGTAATATCACGTTCATCAAAAACATCCTCAGCTTGACTTGCAACACTTGCTACTGGAGTTAATATAAGTGTATTTTTAGTAATCTTAGGTTCATTACCTTTAATTAAAGTAATAGATTGATCTACAATATCTTGCATTTTTTTGCTGAATTCTTTATCTTCTATATAAACAAGATCATTATTAAAATATTTATTTAAGAATGGAATAGTTTTCTTCTTTGCAGCTAAAACCTTTTCTACTTTTGCATCTATCATGTCAATAGTAATTCTTCCATCTTCATATGCTTTAGTAATAGCAGTGATAACGTCAACTGCATCTTGCTTTCTATGGCAAACTAGAGCTATATCAAGGCCTCCCATAATACCCATTACAGCTGCTTCTCCTAATCCATATTGACCAATAATAGCATTCATTGTTAATGAATCGGATATTACTAAACCTTTGTATCCTAATTCTTCTCTTAATAATTTAGTTAAACAATTGTATGATAAAGATGAAGGTACTTTATCATCTATTGCTAAAAACAAGTCATGACAAGCCATAATAGCAGGCACATCAATATTATCTCTAAAAGGAACTAAAGTAAAGTTTTTAACTCTATCAACGCTTGTTTCAATGATTGGCAAATCTAAATGTGCATCTTTCTTACCATCACCAGAACCAGGAAAATGTTTAGCTGTAGCTATGACACCATATTCACTAAGTCCTTTACAATAATTACTAACATGCTTAGATACTATTTTAGGATTAGCACCAAATGATCTTACATTATGAATAGCATCTGTACAATCATTATTAATTTCTAATACTGGTGCTAAATCCATATTGATTCCTAACATTATCATATCTCTACCTAAAACTTTGCCAGCTTCATATGCGCCATTTTCAAAACTACTTGCACCAATACTCATTGCACTAGGAGCAAATGTAACTTCTTTCATCATCCTAGTAACTGTTCCACCTTCTTGGTCAATTGCAATAAGTGGCATAGTTTCACAATTATCCATAATATTTTTATGAATATCAGTACATAGTTTTTTCATTTGGTTAGCATTTTTATAATTTCTAGTGAATAATATCACATTAGCCAACCCATAATCTTCAACCATTGATTTTATATCTTCGTCGTAATAATCAGATAAAAAACCACACATGACAATTTGACCTATTTTTTCTTTTAATGACATATCTTTAATGTCTTTTAATTTAAATTCTAACATATTTTTTTACCCACCTATTAATTATATTTTTTAAATGTATTTACTTATATTCAAGTATAAAAGGCTTGATAACTAGTATCAAACCTATGCTTCTTAAATGGCAAAGAAGAGTTGTTTTGATACAAATTGAATACCCCTAGCAACCTTTCGGTAAATTGTATTACCTTTCGGTAAATCGTTGGAACTTTCGGCAAAATATTCTTTACGCTTGTTTTTAATATCAAATCACTAGGATTATTTAATATTGATTATTCATCACTTTTTCAAATTCAAACATCTTCTAAATTTTTACATCATTAATAATTTCTAGCTATGGTTACTGCAAAAAACATCATTATTGAAAATAAAACCAAACTAACAATAAAAAGAATATTTTTTGCTTTTATTTCTTTTTTAAAATCAATGGCTGTAAAAATAATCGATAAAACAACCAAGGCTTCAAAAACTGCGGTAATTATTATAGATGAAGTTAAATTGATACCATCCCTTAAATTTTCAAAACAACTATACCAATAATCATTCTTTACTGTAATAAAGTTACCACCTTGATCAAATCCTGGAAGGACTCCAACTTCGTGATATATTTTTAAAAATGGAAGTATGGATATTGCTACTAAAATTACTATATAAATAATATTTCTTTTTTTCATATTTTTTTCTTCGTTTATAATCTTTTTCATTTCAATATCAAATCACTACTATTATTAAATGTCTAAGGATGTAATTGCATATGGTAATCCTGTTGACAACCAATAACTTTTATTATTTATTAGAACATAGTTATTCCTGATTTCTAATTCATATGAGGTTTTATCTTTTAGATTGAATGAGACAATATACCCTTGTCCTCCATCAATATCGTTTGTTTTCTATCGTATCAAAGTACGATTAAACCATTCCGAGATCATATTTCCTTCATTGTATATTCTTGCACCTAAACCATATCTATTCTCCGGAGCGACACCCAGATATATTCTTTGAACATCGATATAATCTAAACTTTCGTCAGTTATTTTTGAACCCCATCCGATTGTTTCACACAACTTCAGTTCATCGCCAACACAACCATTAATCATTGAAGCGGCATCTATATCATGATCTGGCATTGTATATTTAATATTGACTTATAACACATTTACCATCTTTTATATTTCCATACCAATTCATCATTCTACCAGATCGCAATTTACATCATTTTTTCTTCCACTCTCTTTATTACACTTGGCCCATGTCTATCTAGCACTTTCCCAGTTTGAAAAGTATGCGTAGGAGGATTATATCCAATACCACGACGGTTTAGTGGATTATTATATATTACATTATACCAATAATCAACAAACCAAAACTTAGTTTTTTTATTTTTCACAATATAATACTTTTTATTTTCAAATACCAAATAAAAATCTGTCAAATTTTTAAATGTTTTTGAATCTAATTTTAAATTCTTATACATATGTTTATCTGTCAACTTATATGTATTACAAATTAAGTATTTTATTTCTTTAACAAAAT
>JAZLLM010000069.1:0-23099 GCA_045598145.1 Bacilli bacterium
AGCATGGAATATTTCTACAAGTAAAGGTAGTGCCTCGATCTTTAAACAAGGTACACCAAATTACAAAGATGCAAGTGATGAAAACCTAAAAGAATGGGGAGTTTATTATAAGCAACATGTAAGAGAAAGATTTGGTTTTGATAAAGAAACTGAATAATAAAAATTAATAATCCCATGAATCAATTGATTTGTGGGCTTTTATTTTTAGTTAGACATTTTTAATAGATTTTGTTATAATAATGTATAAGGAGATACCTTTATGGAAAATATTTTAGAAAAAGCAAAAAAATTACAAGACGAATTTAATTTGAGTTTAGAGAATGCGGTAGATGCACTAGATAGATATGGAAGTTATGAAAATGCAAAATACGAACTATCAAAAATGTTTAATAAACCAATAGAAGAAAAAAAGGAAAAAATAGAAGAAGTCCCCAAAACAATAATAACTAATACTCCATTGAAGAAACTTGAACTTGACCGTTTTAGTAATAAAAGTAAATACCTTGAATATAATAATTATGGATTAAATGAAAATACTGAAAATAAATTTAATAAAACAGTAAAAAAATATAAAAACAGAAGAATAGTATTTCTCATTTTAGATATATATTGTTTAATTGGAGTGCTATATTATATTATAGGATTTTTCTTATATATATTAGAAATCGATAATAGGATTTATAATACTGGCCTTCCATTAATACCTATTATGATGGGTGGATTAATAACTGTAGCATTTTTATCTTGCCTGTCTCATTATTTTAAAATACTTAAAGATAACGGTAATGTATTATTTGAAATAAAAAAGCAGTTTCCTAAAACAAATGATGAATTTCTTATAAATTTATTTATATTTAATAAAGGAAATAAAGAAAAGATTGTTGATCATCTAAACAATCCAACTGGAAAAGCAATCAAATTATATGAATTATATGGTATTTCAACTGCTGTATTACAAGTACAATCTAGTGAAAATACGCATAATAATTATGATAATGCAGTAAATAATTATAATACACATAAAAGCGTTGAAAAAAATAAAACACCAGTAGGTGCAAAAATTAGTCTTGTTTTTGAATTCGTTTTTTCAGCTGTTGTTTGTTTATTGTTTTATTCTGGTGTAAGTACTTATGCTGATGGAGACACAAGTGATGTAGGAATGTTTACAATTTCTATTTGTCTTGTTTTATTGCTATTTGGTTTTAGCTTATCTAGATTTATGAAACGTAGAGCTGAAGCATCGAAAGTTTCAAAAGCTATTTGTACATGCATAACATTAGCTCCTATAGCTTGTATAATAATTCTATTAGCTGTATATCAAGATGCATGTATTGATTTTCTAAAAGAATTTGCATTATATATAGCTATTGCTGTAGGTGTAATAATATTAATTAATGTATTAGCAAAAAAGAATAAAGGATATAAAACTAGAGGTAATTCAATAAAAGAGGCTGAAACAAAAAAAACTACTCAAAAAACGTATGAAGAACCAACAAAACCTGTATATAATGGTGGTCTTGAAAAACTTGAATATATTGAAGGTATTGGTTATATCTATTATGACGCTCGTACTAACAAAATTGAAAAAATAGGTAATAATACAGTATTTTATTATGAATTCTCAGATTCGTTTATTATTGAAAAGATTGGCGGAGCTCGTGTTAAATATAGTGATGGCTATGGAAGAATTGAGTATATTGGTAGTGCTAAAATACAATATGATGAGTATTCAAATATTTTATGTGTAGGAAATCACAAAACTAAATATTAAAAATATAAATAGTAAGTTGTATAAAACATATAAGTTAATCTGTATGTTTTTGCGATTTACTTTTTTATTTTTAGATATCATTTTAGAGGAAATTTTCGCCTATTAAAAATAATTATATATTACAAAAAGTTCGCCAACTCGAACTGTCTATTAAGTATAAATTAAAATGTTTGTAAGTGATTGAAAAAAAAGCAATAATTTGATATAATATTACATTGTGTGTGCAAGAAATGTTCTTGCTTAGGAGGCAAAAATGAAAACAATTGTTATTGGTGTTATAGGTGCAGATGTTCATGCTGTAGGTAACAAAATAATTGAATATGTTTTAAAGAGCAACGGCTATAATGTTGTTAATGTAGGTGTATTATCAAGTCAAGAAGACTTTATTAATGCTGCTATAGAAACAAACGCTGATATGATTTTAGTATCTTCTTTATACGGACATGGAGAAATTGATTGCCGTGGTATGAGAGAAAAATGCATAGAGGCAGGTATAGGTAATATTATATTATATGTTGGTGGAAACATAGTTGTTGGAAAACAAGACTTCGCTGAAGTTGAAAAACGTTTCATTAACATGGGCTTTAATAGAGTTTTCCCACCTGGAACACCTATCGAAGATGATTTACCTTATATTAAGGCAGATTTAGGCGAATAAATATGAGTAAATATTTGATGATTGACTTCGGTTCTACATTTACTAAATTAACAGCTGTAGATACCTTAAAAGAAGACATCATTTCTACATCAAAACATTTTACAACTGTTAGTAGTGATATTACTATTGGTTATCATAATGCTTTAGAAGAATTATATGAAAAAATTGGAGAGAGAATTCAATTCGATAAAATCATTGCTTGCTCAAGCGCAGCTGGTGGACTTAAAATGTGTGCTATTGGTTTAGTTGAAGAGCTAACAGTAGAAGCAGCGAAAAGAGTTTGCTTAGGTGCAGGAGCAAAAGTTGATTTGGTTTTTTCTCACCATATTAATCGTAAGGAAGTTCAAAGTATAATTGATAATAAGATTGACATAATCTTACTTGCTGGTGGAACTGATGGTGGAAATAGTGAATGTGCAATTTTTAACCTTCGCATGCTAGGTGAAGCACACATTAATATCCCTATTATTTATGCTGGTAATAAGAGTTCAATCGATGATATTGAAGATTTATTTAAAGAATATAATTTAAATGGCTTTATTTGTGATAATGTTATGCCTAAAATTAATGAATTAAACATTGATAGTGCAAGAGATAAAATTAGAGAAATTTTTTTAAAAAACATTATTGTAGCTAAGGGCATTAGTAAAATAGAAAAAGAAATAGATAAGGTTGTTTTACCAACACCTGAAGCTGTTTTAAAAGCTCTTGATTTATTATCAAAAGGATATTTAAGAGAAGGTGGCTTAGGTGAATTAGTTGGAGTTGATATTGGTGGGGCAACTACTGATATTTATTCAATGTGCAGTGCTTCAGCTAAGAGAAGCGATGTTGTTATAAAAGGCTTAGAAGAACCATACGCAAAAAGAACTGTAGAAGGTGATTTAGGAATGCGTTATTCTGCACTAGGTGTTTTAAAAAGCTTAAGTGAAGAAGAAAAGGTCCTAATAAATCAAGATGAGAATATTGATATTGAGAAATCATTAAAATATAGAGCATCTCATGTAGATAAAGTATTTAATGATGAATTAGAGGATAATATTGATTTAATAATTGGCGGTATATGTACTGATAAGGCAATGGCTCGTCATGCAGGTAAAATGGAAGAAGTATATTCACCAATGGGATTATTATATAATCAAACTGGTAAAGATCTAACTAAGATTGAATATGTAGTAGCAACTGGTGGTGTATTGGTAAATTCTAAGAATCCAATAAAAGTACTCGAAAAGGTAAAAGGTAAAAGAAATAATTATTTAGAGCTTAGACCTGAGAATCCTAAATATTTAATAGATAAAGACTATATTTTAGCATCTATGGGACTTTTAAGTGAAATCGATCCTTTACTTGCTTTAAAAATAATGAAAAAACATTTAATAGAATTACAGGTATATAAATATGGAACTAAAAAACAAAAAATGGACTGAAGAAGAATTTTTAGAAGTTAGAAAACATGTCCTTTCTACTTGGAAAACAGGTAGTGATCCAGAACTTAATCTAAATAAAACTGTAGCTTATTTAAAGAAAGTCCCAGATTCTAAAAACTTCGCTATTAAGATGGCAAACGCTAAAAAGAAAGGTAGTAGAACATTAGTTCAACCACGTGCAGGAGTTCCTCTAATTAATAAGCATATTGAATTATTACAATTCTTAGAAAAAGCAGGCGCTGATTTTGTACCATCAACTATTGATAGTTATACAAGACAAAATCGTTATAATGAAGCTGAAAGAGGAATTGAAGAAAGTGCAAGAGAAAACAGAGCAATGCTAAATGGGTTCCCTGCAGTTAATCATGGAGTTAGTGGATGCAGAATGGTATATGAATCAGTTGGTGTACCAGTACAAGCAAGACATGGAACTCCAGATTCAAGACTTTTAGCTGAAATAATTCATGCTGGTGGATGGACAAGTAATGAAGGAGGAGCAATCAGTTATAATGTTCCTTATGCAAAAAGTGTTAGTATTGAAGATTCTATAAAATATTGGCAATATTGTGACCGTTTGGTAGGCTATTATGAAGAACATGGTGTTAGTATTAATCGTGAACCATTTGGCCCATTAACAGGTACATTAGTTCCACCATCAATTTCAAATACAATTGGTATTATAGAAGCTTTACTTGCAGCAGAACAAGGTGTTAAAAATATTACTGTAGGTTATGGAATGGGTGGAAATATCACTCAAGACGTTGCTGCCATCAAGGCATTACAAAAACAAACAGACGAATATTTACATAAATTTGGATATGATGATGTAATTGTTACCACAGTATTCCATCAATGGATGGGTGGATTCCCTCAAGATGAGGATGAAGCTTTAGGATTGATAGCAATGAGTTCTACAGTTGCTGCACTATCAAAAGCAACTAAAATGATTACTAAAACTCCACATGAATCTGTAGGTATTCCTACTAAAGAAGCAAATGCAAGTGGTATTAAAGCTAGCAAGTTAGTGACAAGATTACTTCAAAATCAATCTTATCCAGATTGTGAAGAATTAAGAAATGAAATATCGCAAATTGAAAAAGAAGTTAATTGTTTAATGGATTGCGTATTAAAAGTAGGCGATGGCGATTTAGCTGTTGGTACTGTAAAGGCTTTTGAGCAAGGTTTAATTGACGTACCATTTGCACCAAGTAAATTCAACGCTGGTTTAATTTTGCCTGCTAGAGATAATGAAGGATATATACGTATTTTAGAATTTGGTAAATTAGGATTTACAGATGAAATTAAAGAATTCCATAGAAAGAAAATTGAAACTCGTGCAAAAGCTGAAAACAGAGAAGTTTCTTTCCAATTAACTATTGATGATATTTATGCTGTAAGTAACGGACATTTAGTTGGACGCAAAAAATATAATGATTAATATAAACAATATATTTTAAAGGAGAAAAATAATAAAATGAAAATTAAAGACGTTGTTTTAAGTAAATCATATACAGGATTCTATTTTGATGACCAAGCTGCTATTAAGAAAGGAGCAGGTCATGATGGATTTTTTTATACTGGTGATCCAGTATTACCAGGATTTACTAGAGTAAGACAATCTGGTGAGGCTATTTCAATCCAAATTATCTTAGAAGATGGTACTATTGGGTATGGAGATTGTGCTGCTGTACAATATAGTGGAGCTGGAGGTAGAGATCCTTTATTTTTAGCTAGTGATTTTATTCCTTTTTTAGAAGAAAATATTGTTCCTGAACTTAAAAAAGAAGACTTGACTGAATTTAGAGCTTTGGCAGAAAAATATGACAAGATGCAAGTTAATGGTAAGAGATTACATACAGCTATTCGCTATGGTTTAACTCAAGCATTATTAAATGCAACAGCTAATATGAAGCATATTACTATGGCTGAAGTAATTAGAGCAGAATATGGAATTAAAGAAAAAGAATATAAGGCTGTTCCGATTTTTACTCAAAGTGGTGATGACCGTTATATTAACGCTGATAAGATGATTATCAAAGAAGCAGACGTTTTGCCACATGCTTTAATTAATAATGTAAAAGAAAAATTAGGCGAAAATGGCGAATTGTTAAAGGATTATGTTGTATGGCTAAGAAACAGAATCTTAAGCTGTAGAGTTGACCCTAATTATAATCCAATTATGCATATTGACACTTATGGAACTATTGGAATTGCTTTTAATAATGATGTTATGAAGATGGTTGATTATTTATTAACATTAGAAGAAGCTGCTAAACCATTTAGTATTAGAATCGAAGGACCAGTTGATGCTGGAAATAGAGAAGATACAATGATAGCTTTAAGAGATATTACTAAAGAGCTTATTAAACATGGAAGCAAACTTGAAATAGTAGCTGATGAATGGTGTAACACATTAGAAGACATTAAATATTTCGCTGATAATAAAGCTGGACATATGCTACAAATTAAGACACCTGATTTAGGTGGAGTTAATAATGTAGCTGAAGCTATTATTTATTGTAATGAAAAACATATAGGTTCATATTGTGGTGGTACATGTAATGAAACTAATATTTCAGCACAAACAACTACAAATATTGCAATTGCATGTATGGCAGACCAATGTTTAGCTAAACCTGGTATGGGTGTTGATGAAGGCTATATGGTAGTTAGAAACGAAATGAATCGTGTTCTAGCTTTAGCTAATAGAAGAAAATAACAAATAATTCGTTTCTATTATCATACTATATAGTAATTTTTAATACAAAGTTTTATAATTATTGAAAACGTATTTCAATTAATAAATTTAAATATTTTTATTAATGTATTCTTTATTTTTAAATGAAATTATGTTATAATATTAATATATGGAGTTATGATATGGAAAGAAAAAAGGAAACAATCTTTAATAGCCTAGTCCAATCATTAAAATATGATAACAACAAAAAAGAGGCAATTGAATCAGATTTAAATATGAAGTTTGGTGTTGCAATTATAATGTGTGTAGCATCATTAGTATTGACTATTCTAAATATTGTTAAAGAATCTTGGTTCATGATGTGGACAACAATTGTTTTAACTGTTGGTTTTGCGATTGGTGCATTATTATGTAAATTATGGAAAAAAAGAGATGCAGCCGCTATTTTAATGGGAGCTTTAGTCACTGTAGTTTTTAGTGTTTATGCTATTACAGGTGAAAATGATGGTTTTGCTATTCTTTGGATATTAATAGTACCACCTATTGGTATGAGCATTTTAAACTTTAAAGTAGGTACTGTAATTGGTATTTATTTTCAAATTTTCTTAATGGTTATATTTTATACACCTATTAGAGATAATTTAGTAGATTATTATTCATCTACATTCATGCTTCGTTTTCCATTATTGTATTTAACAAGTTTTGCTGCTGCAATTCTTATTACTGCACAAAAGCAATTCTATTATAAAAAAGCAGACGATATGTCAAATAAAGATACTTTAACTGATTTACATAATCGTAAATATTATGAAACTTGCAAACAAGAAATTTCACAATCACATAATATTGAAGGCTTAACTATTATTTCAGTTGACGTTAATTCATTAAAATATACAAATGATAATTTAGGCCATCAAGCTGGTGACGAATTAATTATTGGTGCTGCACAATGTTTATCTAAAGCATTTGACAATGCAAAAGCAGTATGTAGAATTGGCGGAGATGAATTTGCAATATTAACTTTTGCTTCTCCAGCAGAAGTAATTAGACAAATGCAAAAATTAAATGAACTATTAGATAATTGGAAAGGCCATTATGTATTTGCTATTACATTATCTATTGGTGTAGCTGACAATTCTTCAAATCCTAATGATACAATTGATGAATTAGAGAAGAAAGCTGATAAAGCAATGTATACTAATAAAGAAAGATACTATACTTCAAATGGTAGAGATCGTAGAGTATCAGTAAGATAAAAACAAAATGACAAGATTATTAATCCTGTCATTTTTTGCTTTTTGCATTAAAATGTTCTTAAAATATAGTAACATTTTTAATTAAGCTTTTCATCTAAATAAAAAATACAGTTCACAAGATGTGAACTGTATAATTATTTTGCGTTATTAGTTTGTACTTCATCAGTACTTGAAAATCTCTTGCCTTTTACTAGTGAGTGTTTACCAATAACTTTTCCTGTATTTTGATCAATTTCATGTGATTTTTCTAAAGCTATCTTAGTAAGTAATGGACCTACTAATTCATAAACTAATGTAGCACATAGGATAATGTTATATATCTTTTCTCCAGATGCAAAGTTTGCTTTTGCTATACTTGCCATACCAATCGCAACACCTGCTTGAGGAAGAAGAGTTAAACCTAAATATTTAGTTACATTAGGGTCAGTTTTAACTAATTTACAACCTAATAAAGCTCCACTATATTTACCTATTGATCTAACTATTATGTAAATAAGTGCAACTAAAATAACAAATAAGTCATTTAATACTGTGAAATTAATACTTGCACCTGAAATTACAAAGAAAGATAAAAATAAAGGTGCAGTAAATTCATCGACTCTATGTAAATATCTTTCACAATCATTTCTTAAATTAGCATAAGTAGCGCCTAACATCATACATACTAATAGAGAAGATAATTTAAATTCTACTTCACCAAATTTGAAATCTATCTTTGATAAACCAACGCAAATCAATGAGAATGCGATAAGTAAACCTAATGTATTAGCTCTCGACTTAAAGAATTTAGAAATCCAAGTCATAATAATGCCACATATTAAACCGATAAGTAAAGATGCAATAATTTCAACTAAAGGATTAATTAAAATAGCGATTAAAGTAATAGTAGCTCCAGTATCATATACTTTTGCTATAGCAAAGGAAATTGAGAATACCATTAAACCTATGGCATCGTCTAATGCAACAACTGGAAGTAATGTATCAACAAGTGGTCCCTTAGCATTATACTGTCTTACTACTAAAAGGGTAGCAGCAGGAGCAGTAGCGGTTGCAATGGCTCCTAAAGTTATGGCTGTACCTATTGTTATATTTAAAGGCTTTATTAAAAGTAAAAGAGCTATGTCAACTAATATTGTGGTAATTAATGCTTGAAATAAGGTTATAACAAATATTTTGCCACCCGTTTTCTTAAGTGATGACACTTTAAATTCTACGCCTATAGATAAGGCTATAAAACCTAATGCAACATCAGATAAGATAGATAGTTGACTTACTGCATTTTGATAGTTTAAAGCAATTGTTTCATCACCATTAAATAATTTAGTAATCAATAAAAACATACTTGGACCAATTAGTAAACCACCTACTAAGTATGCTGTTACATTCGGTAGATTTAGATATCTTATTACTCTTGTAACTAATAGTCCTACTATAATGAAAATTCCTAAAATTAATAAAATATTCATAATACCCTCTATAAATGCTTGTCCACTTTTTATTACTATATTCTACTCTCATTTAACATAAAATTCAATTAAAAAATGTTTTTTGGATTATATACCCATTTAAACTTAATTTAATTTAATGATTTAAATTAAAATGTAATTGATTATTTATTAATAATATGCTATAATGTTTAATGTTGTGGTGATTAAGATGTTGAAGTGGTCATTAGCTCAATTATATAAATACAACGGAAAACAATTCGAAGTAGAGGGGGAGTATGATTTCCATGATTATATCGAAAATATCGATGATATTTTAGATATATCAATAGCTAAAGTAAAAGGCTATGGAAAAAATGTACAAAATGATTGCTATATATTTAGTTTACACATCGAATGTCTTCTTACTTTGGAATGTGCTAGAACATTAGATCCAGTTCCATTCCCAATTAATTTAGATGTCATAGAGAGATTTGATACAGATGGCGATCCTGATAATGATGATGTTAACATTATCGAAGGTACAACAATTGATTTAAAGAATGTTGTATGGGAAAACATCTATTTAGAAAAACCTATGCGAATCTTTAAAGAAGGCACCACTGAATTTGTTGATCAAAAGCCTGATGAATTCTATAATGAAGAAGATTCATCAGATTTGATAAATTAAAAGCATAAGCTTTAGAAAGGGGTATACAAATATGCCTATTTGTCCACCAAGAAGGTCTTCTAAGACTAGAGGTAGAAAAAGAAGAACACATTACAAAATTACTTGTGCTGGTATGAACGTATGTTCAAATTGTGGTGAAGTTATTCAATCACATACAGTTTGCCCACATTGCGGTTACTATGATGGAAAACAAGTAAAAGTTATCAAAGCTAAGAAAGCTGATGAAGAATAATTGATGTTTTTCTTTAAAAAATTAATTTATTTAATTTAATTAAAGCGCTCTTAAGTGAAGCGCTTTTAATTTTACATATATAAATACCTAAACTCACTAGTGAATTTCTCATTAGTGAGTTTATTTTTTTAATATTTAAAAAATATTTTTAAAAAAGCTATTGACAAATAATGTTTTGAATTATATAATAAAAGGGACAATATGGGACGAAATGGGGGTGAATAACTAATGTTTATAGGTGAATATAACTTTAATCTAGATAATAGTCATCGTTTAAATATTCCAACAAGCTTTAAGAAATATTTAGAAGAAACATTAGTTATCGCTAAAGGTTTCGAAAAATGCTTATACTTGTACAATGTAAGTGATTGGCAAGTGTTAAGCGAAAAAATCAATAATTTGTCAATTACTAAAGCTTTGAATAGAAAATTTAGCCGTGGATTAAACAGCGGTGCTTATGAAGCAGAAGTAGATGCAAAAGGAAGAATCCTTATAAGTCAACTATTGCTTGATTATGCAGGCTTAGATAAAGAGTGTGTTATTATTGGTGTCGGTAATCGTATTGAAATCTGGGATAAGAAAGAATGGGATAAATACAATTCTGATAATGATAATGTATTAGCAACTCTTGGAGAGGAACTTGATATTTGATATGGAAATAGATGAACTAAAGTACTCTCATATACCTGTTTTATTAAATGAAGCAATTGAAGGACTTAATATTAAACCTGATGGAATTTATGTAGATTGTACATTAGGTGGAGGAGGACATTCTTCAGAAATATTAAGGAGATTAGAAAATGGAATGCTTATTTGTTTTGATCAAGACGATTATGCGTTATCCAGAGGTAGTCAAGTACTTTCTAATATTTCTAATAATTGGAAAGCTATCAAATGCAATTTTTCAAATATTAAACAAGAATTAGAAAATTTAGGAATTAATAAAGTAGACGGTATCTTATATGATTTAGGTGTATCTTCATTCCAATTCGATATTAAGGAAAGAGGATTTAGTTATAATCAAGATGCTGAACTTGATATGAGAATGGACACAAATCAATATTTAAAAGCATATGACATTGTAAATTTTTATAGTTTAAATGAATTGAAAAGAATCTTTTATACTTATGGTGAAGAAAAATATAGCGCAAATATTGCTAAAAAAATCGTAAGAGAAAGAGAGATTAAACCAATTCAATCAACTTTAGAATTAGCTGAAATAATTAAATCATCATATCCAGCTTATGCAAGAAGAAATGGTGGTCATCCAGCTAAAAAAGTTTTCCAAGCTTTAAGAATAGCAGTTAATGATGAATTGAATGCTTTTGAGAAAAGTTTAAAGGATGCACTAAAATTATTAAATCCTAGTGGAAGAATTGCAGTTATTAGTTTTCAATCATTAGAAGATAGAATCTGCAAACAAACATTTAAAGATGTTGTGGAAGTTAAAATTCCAAAAGGTATTGCAATAAAGGATAATGACATTAAGAGAGATTATAAGCTAATTACTAATAAACCAATAGTAGCTAGTGAACATGAATTAGAATTAAATAACCGTGCACATAGTGCAAAATTAAGAGTAATAGAAAAATTATAGGAGGTATAATATGACTTTTAGACCATTACCAAAACCATCAAAACCAGAAAGCGATGAAGAAGAATAGTATTCATTATTTATATATTTGTTTGTTTTAAAGATTATGTTCTTTTGAATATAATCTTTTTTTATGTTTATTTTTAAGTTATTTTTTGATACAATATATATAATAAGGTGAGAAATATGCCATTTTTACCAATTACTATAGAAGAAATGAATGAATACGGATGGGGTCAAGCTGATTTCATTTACATTACTGGGGATGCTTATATTGATCATCCTAGTTTTGGTGTAGCAATAATTTCACGTGTTTTAGAAAATTTTGGTTATAAAGTTGCAATTATTTCGCAACCTGATATCAACAATGATAGTGACTTTACTAAATTAGGTAAGCCTAGACTAGCTTATTTAATTAGTAGTGGCAATATAGATTCAATGGTTAATCACTATTCTGTATCATTAAAAAAAAGAAGCAAAGACTTTTACACTCCAAATGGTGAAATGGGTAAAAGACCTGATAGAGCAGTAATTAAATATGCTAATAAGGTAAGAAAACTAGACCCTCACGCTAATATAATAATTGGTGGAATTGAAGCATCTTTGCGTAGACTTTCTCATTATGATTATTGGGATAATAAAGTTAGAGCAAGTATTTTATTAGATTCTCAAGCAGATTTATTACTTTATGGTATGGGAGAAAAAACTATTGTTGAAGTTGCGGATGCATTAAATAGTGGATTAGATATTAAAGACATTATATATATAAGAAACACAGTATATAAAACTAAATCTTTAGATAATTTAGCATACCCTTATATTAATTTACCTTCATTTGAAGAAGTAAAGAACGATAAAATGGCTTATGTAGATAGTTTTATCGAACAATATAAAAATACAGACCCATTTAACGCTAAAGCTTTAGTTGAAAATTATAAAGAATGGAATATAATTCAAAATCCACCTGAATTTCCTTTGACTAAAGATGAGATGGATGCTACATATGCCTTACCATATATGAGAAAATGTCATCCATTAATCGAAAGCAAAGGTCACGTTCCTGCAATTGATGAGGTAAAATTTTCAATTACTTCAAATAGAGGATGTTTTGGATCATGTCATTTTTGTGCATTAACTATGCATCAAGGAAGAATAATTCAATCAAGGTCCAAAGAATCTATTATTGAAGAAGCAAAATTAATATCTAAGGATAAAGACTTTAAAGGATACATTCATGATGTTGGGGGACCAACAGCTAACTTCTATAATCCAGCATGCTCAAAACAGCTTACACATGGAGTTTGTGCAATGAAGCAATGCATTGGTTATAAACCTTGCAAGAATTTAGAAGTTGATCATAATGAATATCTTGATATTTTAAGAGATCTAAGAAAATTACCTAATATAAAGAAGGTATTTGTAAGAAGTGGCTTAAGATATGATTATATAATGTATGATAAAGATAAAACATTCTTAGAGGAAATAGTAAAATATCACGTATCTGGTCAACTTAAGGTAGCACCAGAACATATTGATGATAGAGTTTTAGTAAGAATGGGAAAACCATCTCGTGAACTTTATGATAAATTCGTAAAAACATATTATGACTTAAATAAGAAAAACAATATGAACCAATATTTAGTGCCTTATTTAATGTCTTCACATCCAGGATCTACTTTAGATGCAGCTATTAATTTAGCGTGTTACTTAAGAGATAACAATTTAAATCCTGAACAAGTTCAAGATTTCTATCCAACTCCTTCTACAGCATCTACATGTATGTACTATACAGGTATTGATCCTTTTACTAAAGAAGAGGTCTATGTACCTAAAAACCCACATGAGAAAGCAATGCAAAGAGCATTACTTCAATATAAAATGCCAAATAATTATGATTTGGTAAAAGAAGCACTTATAAAATGTCATAGAGAGGATCTAATTGGTTATACTAATAAATGCTTAATTAGACCAACAAAACCTGTCTATAGAAAGGCTAAATAATTATGTTTGATTTACATTTTAATTTAATTTCAAAGAAAGATTATGAATCTAAAATCAATGAATATGTTTTTGATGATATTGGTTTAAAAACTTTATTCGATGATTTTTATGATCATAACTGGTCTGATTTACTAGAAGTTATGGAATATATTCCTAAACCTATTGAAATCAAGAAAAGACAAGATATATTTAATGACTTTTTAAATGATAAAGATGATCATCTTAAAACATTCAAAAGATATTTAGAAGAATTAAGAGGTGCTTATAAGAATTATAAATCTACTGATGGTGGTTTAAAGAGTTATATTTTATATTCACAATATATAAATAAATTAATTAAGTTCTTCACATTAGGATGTGATGAATTAAATGCTATCACTTTAGAATCTAAAGAAATGAATGAAATGCGTAATTATTTTAACGACAAAGTAAATTCAGATAGCTTTAAAAAATTAGTTAAGGATAATGAATGCACATATAATGCGTATAAAAATATGGAAAATATGATTGTGTCATACATAACTAATGATAAATTTATTAAGACAAACATTAAAACTGAACAAGTTTTATTAATTGATAAATTAAAAGGAATATTGGATGAATTAAATATTGAATATAACTTAACTAATAGTAATACAATTAGACATGAGCTAGATCCATATTATTTTAATAGGTTAGAATACATCTATCCAGAAGATTATAAAGTACTTAGAACTTTCTTTGATACATATAAAGATGAAATTGAATATGAATATGACAATCTATCATTTAATTTACAATATTATATTAAATTAAAGGCATTATTTGTTCATGCAGAAAGTAAAAACGTCACTTATAGTAAAGCTGTAATTAATGAAGATTATGTAACAGACATTCATGATTTAGCTGACATTAGCATTATTAATAAAGTTGAACAAATTACTACAAATGATTTTCATTATGATTTAGAGCATCATATGCAAATAGTTACTGGTACTAATGGTGGTGGTAAAACTACATATTTAAGAAGTATTGGTGCAAATATGATTATATTCTCTAGTATTGGTTATACATTCTCTAAAGATGCTTTAATTAAACCAGTTAAATATATTCATTCTCATTTTCCTAATGATGAAAACTATCAAGTTGGTTATGGTAGATTACAAGATGAACTTAGAAGATTAGGCTTTATGAAACCTGATTTTTGTAAAGATTGTATTTTGATGCTTAATGAAACATTCTCTTCTACAGATGAAGAAACTGCTTTTAAAGAAAGTATGAAGTTATTTGAAGATGTTACTAAAAATCAAGTAAATATGATATTTATTACCCACCAACAAACTTTACTTAGAAATATTGATAGAGAAAAGATTGCTTTATTAAATCCTATTGTAGATAGTGAACATGGAAATAAACGTTTATTTAAGATTAGAAAAGTTGAAAATCAAGTACATGCTTTCGCTGAAGATATTTTAAGAAAGTATGGTCTATCTAAAGAAGACCTAAGAAGAAGAAAGGAGGAAATGGATGTTTAGTTTTTTAAATCCGCATGATAAAACTCCTGGGTTCGTTCATAATAGTATTGAAGATTTACATATTGACGAACTAATTGATATTTTAGAACCTGAAAAAGAAAGTAGATTATATATTAGAGGTATCTTAGAAGATTTTGAAAACGATAAAGAGACTATTATATATCGTCAAGAAGTTATTCAAGACTTCATCGATAATGAAACTTTATATAATGATTTATGTGGTTATTTTAAATCTTCATTATTCATTGGAGATACTTTTAGAGCATTAAAGAAAGAGAAATTAGGAATTCAAAAGTTCTTTAGTACATATAACTCAGATAATTATGATACTATAGGTACAGTATTCCGTCGTTATGCACAAGTAATTATTGATATTTTAGGTTTATATAAAAATATCAATAAATATTTAAATAAATATAAATTTAATTCAGGATGCTTGCAAAAATTTAAAGATATTGTTGTTTCTACAGTAAATAATAAAGCTTTTAAAGAACTTGAAGATTTAATGGAAAAGATTATTGGAATGAAGGGAACATATGATATCCTTGTTACTATGAACGATCGTTTCTCTGTAATGGATACTTCAATAATTTTAGATTATAAAACTGAAAAAGCTAAACAATCATTCTCTTTATTTAAGAAAAAGAATGCTTGGGAAACTAATTTAGTAGATGTAAATGAAAAAACATTATTTGAAATGGATTACTTCATTTCAGTTTCTGTAATTCAATTAGTTGATTTATTAACTACCACATTTGAAAGCTTATATGACATCTTTTCTTCAACTGCAAATGAAATTAAATTTATCAATTTCGCAATTAATTATTATAATTTAATTAAGAAATTAAAATTAGAAACAATATACCCTAAATTTAATACTGAAGTTATTGATTATAATGATTTGTATGACCCATATTTAGCTATCAAAGCTTATTTTGAGCAAGGTATAATTCTAAAAGTATGCCCTAACAATTTCTTAAAAACAAAAGAAGATGGTGGAGTTTTAGTTATTGGTGAAAACAATACTGGTAAAACAGTATATACTAGAAGTATTGGCATTAACCAAATATTTGCGCAAAGTGGTTTAATGGTAACTGCCCATGATGCTAATATTAAGATTCAAAAGCAAATTATTACTTGTTATGCATCAAAAGAAAGCCATGAATTTGATGGTGGTAGATTTGAGACTGAAGTTAGAGCTTTGAAATACATTTTAGATGAAGCTGATAACAATACATTAATTATTGTTAATGAAATCTTCCAATCAACTGCTTATGATGAAGGTTGCGATGCATTGTACAATGTATTGTCATACATGACAAGTACTAATATCAACTGGATTTGTGTTAGTCATTTCTTGGACTTAGAAGATAGAAGAAATAGTTTCTATGAAGACACTAAGAAAAATATTTGTTTAATGAGAACAAGATTAGAAGAAGTAAATAGTAAAAATAAGCAATATGTATACCATATTGAATTTAGTAAAAAATAAAAATAATTGTTCAATAGTAAAAAGAGAATACTATTGAACTTTTATTATTTACAAAAAAGTGGTATAATAATATTACGAGGTATAAAGAATGAATAAAAACTTAATTGTTTATGGTGGATCATTTAATCCCCCAACAGTAGCTCATCAAAAAATCACTAAATATTTAAGTGAAAAATATCCAGATAAAGAAATTATCGTTCTTCCAACAAGTAATAACTTTAAGAAAAACATGGAAACATTTGATGACAGAATGGCAATGTCAGCTTATATGTGTGAAGGATTAAAAAATGTTAGCTTAAGCGATTATGGTTGCAATGAAAGTGAACAAAATGGTACATATCATACATTAAAACATTTTAAAAATCCTTATTTTGTATTAGGTGCAGATGTTTTATGCAATATGGTTGAATGGACTAATGGTGCATTATTAATTAAAGAAAATAATTTTATAATTTTCCCAAGATATAATATTAATATATATCAAGTATTAAAAGAGAATAGATTAGAAGAATATTATAATAACTTTACAATCGTTGATGACTTTAAAGAAACAATAATTTCATCATCATTATATCGTCAAACAAAAGACTCAAGTTTAATAAGTAAGGAAGTAAAAGAATATATTGATAAACATAACTTATATAAGTAAAACGTTTTAAATTTAAATGTATTGAAATATATAAAATAAAGTGTTATAATTTTTATAAATTAAATACTTAGATGTGAAGAGTAGTATATAATATTGATTTTAGAGAGAAGTAGGTTGGTGCAATACTTTATAATGTTATAAATGAAAGTAGTCACGGAGTAGGTTTATAATAAAAGTAATTTCTAATAAGTAAACCCGTTTCGCTAACGTTATATAGCAAGATGAGAAAAAGAAATATTATTTCTTTTAAAAATTAGGTGGTACCACGAATTATTCGTCCTATGTATTTGAATATGCAAATATATAGGATTTTTTTATATGTTTGCAGGTAACTTAAGGAGAAAAATATGGAAAACAAATTAAAAGATTTATCAACAAAGTATGATTTTAAAGCTACTGAGGAAGGTAAATATAGTGAATGGGTAAGTAAAGGCTATTTTACTGCTGGTGATATTAGTAAAAAACCATATACTATAGTTATTCCTCCACCAAACATTACTGGTAAATTACACATCGGTCATGTTTTAGATACTAGCTTGCAAGATATAATTATAAGAAGACGTAGAATGATGGGCTATGATGCTTTGTATTTGCCCGGAATGGATCATGCTAGTATAGCAACTCAAGCTAAGGTTGAACAAATGCTAAGAGAAAAAGGCATTTCTAGATATGATTTAGGAAGAGATAAATTCTTAGATGAGTGCTGGAAATGGAAAGAAGATCATGCTGATATTATTCATGACCAATGGAAAAAGGTAGGATTAAGCCTAGATTATACAAGAGAAAGATTTACTTTAGATGCTGGACTAAATAAAGCAGTAAATGAAGTATTCGTTAAAATGTATAATGAGGGATTAATTTATCGTGGAGAAAAGATTATTAACTGGGATATTCAAGCAAAGACTGCTTTAAGTAATATCGAAGTTGAATATAAAGAATTAGAAGGTGCTTTTTATCATATTAAATATCCTTTTACAGATGGTTCTGGTTATTTGCAAATTGCTACTACAAGACCTGAAACAATGTTTGCAGACCAAGCCTTAATGGTTCATCCTGATGATGAAAGATATAAAGAATTTATTGGTAAAGAAGTATATATTCCATTAACTGATATAATAATTCCTGTTATTAGTGATGAGTATGTAGAAAGAGATTTTGGTACAGGTGTAGTAAAAGTAACTCCTGCACATGATCCTAATGACTTTGAAGTAGGAAATAGACATGGCTTAAAAAGACCACTATGTATGACTGATGATGGCCATATGAATGCGCTTGCTGGTAAATATGAAGGCTTAGATAGACTTGAATGTAGAGAAAAAGTATCAAAAGATTTAACTGATGCTGGATATATGGTTAAGATTGAAAAATTAATCCATCAAGTAGGTCATAGCGAAAGAACTGGTGTAGTTGTAGAACCTAGACTTTCTAAACAATGGTTCGTTAATATGCAGCCTTTAGCTGATGCAGTAATTGAAATGCAAAAGAATCCTGAAACTAAGGTTAATTTCTATCCTCAAAGATTTGAAAATACATTCTTACAATGGTTAGAAAATATTCAAGATTGGTGCATTAGCCGTCAATTATGGTGGGGTCATCAAATCCCTGCTTGGTATAAAAAGGATGAAAATGGAAAAGAAGAAGTTTATGTTGGAACATGCGCACCTAGTGATGAAGGATGGGTACGTGACGAAGATGCATTAGACACATGGTTTAGTAGTGCATTATGGCCATTCTCTACATTAGGTTGGCCAGATAAAACAGCTGACTTAGATAGATATTTTCCAGGGGATACTTTAGTTACTGGTTATGATATTATTTTCTTCTGGGTAGCTAGAATGGTATTCCAATCTAAATATTTAACTGGTAAAAGACCATTTAAAGACGTTTTAATTCATGGTATAATTAGAGATGAATTAGGAAGAAAAGTTTCTAAATCATTAGGTAATGGTGTAGACATCATGTTTGCATTTGATAAATATGGTGTAGATACTGTAAGATATTTCTTAACTACAACTGGTGCACCAGGACAAGATTTAAGATATAGTGATGAAAAGTTAGAATCAACTTGGAATTACTTTAATAAAATCTGGAATATTTCAAGATATATTGGCTTACAATTAGAAGCTAATAATTATAAAGAAGAAGCAATTGATACTAAATTACTTAATACAGCAGATAAATGGATTTTATCTAAGTTAAATGAAGTAATTAAAAATGCTAATTATAATTTTGATAAGTACGAATTTGGAGAAGCTGCAAAAGCAATCTACAATTTTACTTGGAATGATTTTGCAAGTTGGTATCTTGAAATGACAAAGGTTGTTATGGGAGGAAATAATCAATTAGAAAAAATTAATACTTGTGCAGTATTAATCTATTGCTTAAAGGCTATTCTAAAATTATTACATCCATTTGCGCCATTTGTTACTGAAGATATTTACAAGATGTTTAATGAAGAAAGTATTGTGACTTCATCATGGCCTAAAGTAAATAATGAATATCAATTTGATGATTCATTAGAAATTGAAGATATCTTTGAAATAATAACAGCTGTAAGAAATATTAGAGCTAATAAGAACGTTAGCATGTCTAAACCTATTTCTTTAGTTTTGCATGTTGAAGATGAAAAATTAAAAAACTTCTTAAATGACAATACTCACTATATTCAAAAGTTCACAAATTATAGTGATTTATTAATTACTTTAGACAATTATGATACTAAACTTTGTCAATTAGTTGTATTAAATGGTATTAATGTAATTGTACCATTAAATACATTAGTAGATATGAGTGAAGAAAAGAAGAAACTAGAAACTGAAAAGGAAAAAATGTTATCTGAAATTAAACGTTCTAATGGTATGCTAAACAATCCAAACTTTGTAAATAAAGCACCAAAAGAAAAGGTTGATTTAGAAAAGCAAAAATTAGCTGATTATGAAGCTAAATTAAATAAGATTATTGAGCTTTTAGGAGAATTGAATTAAATGTTTAATAACATACGTGATTGTGTCAACTTTATTGAGACCCAAAGAAGAGGTACAAAGATTAGAAATTTAGAAAATTTCCGTGCTTTGTGCGAATTCTTTGGTAACCCTCAAGATAGCTATAATATAATTCATGTAGCAGGTACAAATGGTAAAGGAAGTTTAGTTAAATATTTTTCTACTATTTTAATGCAATCAAGCTATAATGTAGCTACATATACATCTCCATATATTGATTGTTATAATGAGCGTATTCAAGTAAATGGCAATTATATTCCAGATGAATATATTATTAAATATACTAATCTTATAATATCTAAGTATGATGAATTAGATAAATTAGAAATACCTAGACCATCTTTCTTTGCTTTGTCTACTTTAATTGCTTTTATGTTCTTTAAAGAAATGAAGGTAGATTTTGCGGTAGTAGAAGTAGGAATAGGTGGATTGTTAGATGATACTAACGTAGTAAAGCCAATTTTAACTGCTATTAGTAATGTTAGTTATGACCATATGGAAATACTAGGAAATACTATTGAAGAGATTGCTTTACAAAAATTAGGTATTGTAAAAAATGGTATTCCACTTGTTACTATTGAAAATGATAAGATTAACAATATCGTTAAAATGATTTGTGAAAAAAATAATAGTGAATATACTATTGTTAAAAAAACTGATATTAGTAATATATCAACATCAATGAATGGTACAAAGTTTGATTATAAAGATTTTAAAAATATTAAACTAAATATGAATGGAATCTATCAAACCGAAAATGCTAGTATAGCGATTGAGGGTGCTAAGTACTTACAAAAAATGGGCTTTAATATTATGGATAATGATATTTATCAAGGTCTTAATAAAACTTTCTGGCTTGCAAGGTTGGAACGCATTTCTGACAAACCATTAATTATCTTAGATGGAGCTCATAACGTTGATGCTTTTAATAGATTAGTTGAATATATAAAAGAAATTAAAAAGGATAAAAAAGTTCGTTTAATTTTAGCTATTAGTGCAAACAAAGATAAAAGCAATATGTTAGACATTATTGATGAAAATATAGCTGATGAACTTATTATCACTCATTTTAATTATAAGCGAAGTGAAGAAAGCCTAAATTTATTTAATCTTTCAAAACATTCAAATAAATTACTTATTGATGATTTAGAAGAAATTATAAACAAAGTATTTGCTGATAAATCTGACATTATAAATATTTTCGCAGGAAGCTTGTATTTCGCAAGTGAAGTTAGAAAATATTTAATGAAATAAATTAAAGCATTACCTATTAGTAATGCTTTTAAAATTATGATAATTAAATTTTTACTGTCTTATAACCCTAATCTAGAATATACAATAGTCTCAATAAATATGGGACAGTAACAAATTTATATTAATTTTCAAAGTAATTTCTTTTAAAATATGTAAATATTATATAGGGTGATATATAATGAAATACATATTAAAAGAAATGAGTGAAAATGAATTGCCTAGATCAAAACTTAAAAAGTTTGGGGTTAGAGCTTTAAGCGACTATGAATTGTTAGCTGTAATAATTAAATCAGGTATAAAAGAAAAATCTGTTTTAGATATATCTATTGAAATCATGAATTATTTTGAAAAGATGACATCTTTGAATGAATGCATAATAGAAGAGCTAACAAAAATAAAAGGAATCGGAGAAGCTAAGGCATTAGAACTAATTGCTTGCATTGAACTTGGTAGAAGGATTTATTTAGAAAAAACTAAAAAAACTTTTATCGGTAATTCTATAGATGCATATAATTATATCAAATCAGAACTTGTGAATTTATCTCAAGAAAATTTTATGTGTGTATATCTAGATATTAAAAAGAATGTAATAAGTCATAAAATTATATCAATAGGTACAAATACACAAACAATTGCTGATTTAAAAACGGCTTTTAAATGGGCAATTAAATATCAGTGCATTGGTGTTATAATTGCACATAATCATCCATCGGGAGACCCAAATCCATCAACTGAGGATATCGTACTAACTGATGACTTTATAATTAAGTGCAAAAGCCTTGATATAGAATATATAGATCATATAATAATTGGTTCAAAATGCTTTTATAGCTTTAGAAATAATAAAATATGTTTTGAAAAGACAAGTTAGATATTTTTAGGTAATATAAAATATTATTAATAAGGAGTGGTTATGAAGGAAAGGATATTTGAGTGTACTATACAAACAGCATCAAACATATATAATTGCGTTGTTAGTATAAAAAAAGTTAAAAATTGTACATTTAAATATCTTGATAATAAACTGTTTTTAACAGTTAATTATTTATATGATATTAAAGATATTAAAAGATTGATTGAAAAGAATGAAGACAAAATTATAAAATTAATTAATAAACCAAGAATGACGCTAAAGGAAGATGAATTTATTATTTTAGGTAAAAAATATAATAAGCAAGCTTATTCAGTTAATGAAATTAATAAGATGACTGAAGATGCCTTACTAATAATATCTAAGCGTTTTGAAGAAATAAAAGGTAAGCACGCTTTTCCGGATTCTAAGTTATATATTAGCAAAATGAAAAGTAGATGGGGAGTATGTTATCCAAAACAAAACAAGATTGGCTTAAGTACATATTTAATATTTGTACCTATTGAATTAATAGATTATGTAATTTTTCATGAATTTTGTCATTTTAAATATCTTGATCACAGTA
>JAZLLM010000070.1:0-11662 GCA_045598145.1 Bacilli bacterium
ACTAATTGATATTAATATATTTTCTTTTAATAATTCTAATGCTTCTTTGTAATTCTTTATTATATATTTAGTTTCCATATTTAACCTACTATTGATAAAAATCATTAAATATATTATACTATAAATAATTAAAAAGGAGAATAAAAAATGGCAGATATCATAATTTCAATTTGGTTTTTTGTAATATTTATTCCAGGTATTTATATTGTGTATACTTGTATGCAATGCTTTGATTATGAAAAGGTACTAAAAAAAGGTAAAACAAGAGAGTTTAAAATATTATTTTTAATCATGTCTGTAATTATTGCTTTTTTGTTTGCTTTTGCATTCACACAGGTTTTAAGAGAAATATACAATATCATTCGAAATATAGCAAATTAAAAAATAACAGTATTTTAAAAGTACTGTTATTTTTTTAAATATAGATATTTTAAGCTACTTGCTAATGTAAGAGCAAAGCCTAAGCAAGCAAATATAATTATTTCCCATATTTCTTTAAGTGTATATTTTAAATTAGTAAATCCATATATGAATTGATTCATATTGTTTATAAATAACTCTTTAAAGAAATTGCCAAAAATAATAAATATTATTAATATAGCTATTAAGAAAATGCCATTAATATATTTGATTCTTGAAATATATAATGAGTATACACTGCCTAATGAATAAGATGTTATGAATACTAATAATATAGCTAAAACATCTAAAATCTTTATCCTCTCGTTAAATAAAACGGGAATAATACAGAATAAAGCACTTATGATAATTGCATTTAAAACATTGATAATTAAACTTGCATAAACAAAATGATGTCTATCATGTTTTAATGCATAATATGTATCACCTGATACAGAATAATTTAAAATACCAATTATTATCGAAAAAGCAATTTCTAAAATATATAAAATAGCATATAATTCGATATTTCCAATTATTTTAATTAAAGCAATTCCAATACCTACTAATACAAAATTAATAATGTAAAGTAGATAACTTGAAGCTAGTTGTAATTTTAAGGGCTGAAGTAAATGATTCATTATTGCTTCTCCTTAATTTCTCTAAGGTTAATCAAGTATATAAATATATTATATATAGGTACCTCAGTCATTTTGATTTGGAATTTTTGATATTTTCTAATTTCGTCTTTAGATAGTCTTTGGCATACGCATACTGTTAATGTCTTATCTCTATCTTCTACACCTATAATTTTAACACCACTGATTAATGATTTTAAAACTTCTGTTTTACCAGTTAAATATCTAAAATTGTTATTTATTTCTTCAATTGTGAAGTGCTTAAAAACTCTACCACGATCTAAGAATAATAATTTATCAATTAAGTAGCTAATTTCATCAATAAACATACTTGTTATGATAAAAGTACGTGGATATATTTTGTGATGACGGTATAAGAAATTAAAATAGTCATATCTATCTTTAATGTTAGCATCATTTAAAGGATCTTCAAATATTGTAATATTTGCACGCGAAGCTAAACCAATGATACCAATAAATATAGATCTCTTATCTTTTTTTAAATCACCATAATGAGTTTTTAAATTAATTTTGTAATGCTTGATTAACTCATAAGCATATGAATTATCCCATTTAGGGTAAAAATCAGCCATTAATTTAAAAATCTTTAGAATAGTTAAACTTTTTGGAAATGTAACATCTTTAGAAATGTAACAAATACGTTCGTTCATTTCGATATTACCTTCTAATAATTCACCATCAATCCAAACCTTACCTTCATCAGCTTTTTCTTTTGCACAAAGCATATTTAGTAAGTGGTGTTCAGATAAATCATTCTTTTCCATTAAAGCATAGATTTGATTTTCTAGAAAGTTATAGCTGAAGTTTCTAACTAATTCAACTCCACCAATTGTTTTAGATAAGTTTTCGCAAACTAAAACACTCATGTTTTTCTCCTCTTTTAATTAGTTATTATTATACTAAAAAAATCCTGTTATTTCAAGAAGAACAGGACTCATTTACATAAATTTGATATTGTTTTTAGTTATTTCGACTAATTTTGCTTTAAGTTCATCAACTTTATCTTTTGGCACGTTATATACCATTTTTACATTACTAAAAAACTCTTTACTTATTTCTTCGTAATCTTTAAGAAGGTTTAGGATTTCATTAGTATATTCATAATCAAAGGATATACATAATTCTTCCTTTTCTTCTAAAACAATAAATTTATCGATTGTTTTAATAACACTAGATGTAGAGTCAGAATATGCTCTAACAAGGCCATTAGCACCTAATTTAATTCCACCAAAGTATCTAGTTACAATTACTAAGATATTTACTAAATTATTTTTTTTTAAAACATCTAGCATAATGATTCCAGCAGTACCTGATGGTTCTCCGTCATCACTAAATTTCATACTAATACATCCATCATTATTTAAAATGTAGGCATAGCAATTATGATTGGCATCATAATATTGTTTCCTAACATCATCTAAAATGTTATTTGCGTCATCAACACTATTAATTGGGTAGATGCTAGTGATAAACTCACTTTTTTTAATGATGATGGTATTTGTATATACTTTGTTTATACTCTTAAATATTTCTTTTTCCATATTTTTTACCTAACATAATTATATAATAAAATTGAATATTTTGCTACTAAAATATAAGTAAAGTACTATATAATTATTTTTAGTGCAATTTAAACGAAATTGGTGTATAATATAAAAGGAATTAAAGAATGGAAGTGAAAAAATGCAAGCATACATCAGTAAAGGAAAAGAATTAATAAAGATATTAATTAATAACGGCTATGAAGCATATTTTGTGGGGGAGTCTGTAAGAAACACAATTCTAGGTCTTAATATCGGACGTGTAGATATCGTTACTAGTGCTAGTATTGATGATATTAAAAGATTATACAATACACCATCTTTAGCTAATTCTATTTTTGAAATGCAAAATTATACAATTAGAATTGACTATTTTGATTATTCATTCTTCTTTAAATCTTTTGCAACAAATAGTGATGTGGGTAGTATTGATAATAGGAGCACTTTGCAAAAGAATAGATCAAATACATTAGCAGAAGAACTAGCTAGTAAGAATTTTACAATTAATGCTATTGCTATGAGTTATAGTGGTAAAGTAACTGATGCATATGGAGGCTATGACGATATAACTAGTCACGTTATTAGAACTATAGCTAACCCTAAAGCTAGATTTACTAGTTATCCTCAAGATATATTAGAAGCATTAGAACTTAGAAGTGAATTAGGTTTTAGAATTTCAAGAAAAACCTTCTCACAAATGAAGAAAAAAAGTAAACTACTTTATAATTTAAATAGTGATGACATTATTAAATCTATCAATGTAATTATAAGTGGTAAGTATGCAAAGAAAGCAATTAAAGACTTAGTTAAAGCAAAGATTCATAAAAACCTTCCTTTACTTTCAAAAGGTTTAGCAAGACTTGCAACAAACTATCATAAGATGGATATCAATCAATTCTTATTACTTTGCTATTCACTTAATGGTAGCGTAGATACTAGATATGATTCAGTAATAAATGATTTTGAAAGATTTAAAATGACATACGCTGTAGCTATGACTAATAGATTAGCCAAATACGATAAGCTTACATTATTTGCTAATGGTTTAGATGTATGTCTAGATGCTAACTTTATTAATTATTGTTTAGGAAAAGATAAACTTAGAACAAAGCAAATTAAAAAAGATTTCGAAAAACTATCAATTAAGAAACCTTGTGACTTGGTTTATAAGGGTGATGAAATATTAAGAATTACTAACATAATTGATGCAAACATCGTATCAGATATTATGGAAGATGTAAGTTTACAAGTTTTAGAAGGCACTTTAGCTAATGACTTCCAATCTATTCAAGAATATGTATTGGGTGTATTAAATTCTAAAGGTGTTTATTACGATTTATCTAAAGAGTTAAGTAGTAGAAATTTTGGTATTAGAAACGACGATGAAGTAATTACAAAAGTAATTAATAGTGATTATTCTAACAGAATTGGTACATACAATAATATAGAAGAGGAAGAAGAATTAGTAGAAGAAGATGAAACTAGTTCTAAAATTAAGGAATTAGAAGAAAGATTAGACGAACAAGAACGTCAATTAAAAGAAAAGAACGAAAGGCTAAAAGAACTAGAAAAGCAACATATATTAGAGACAACAAGTAAAATGGTTAATAATACAATTGATCAAATTAAAAAAGACCCTCAAATTGGTTCGATGATTAAAGATATTAATGACTTTGAACTTGCATACCGTGGCTTTATTGTTGATTATCTAGAGACGGATAAAGAAAATGAAGAAGATTAGTGAATGTATGCCATTAGAGGAAGTAGAACTAGTTTTACGTCTTTCTGATGTTCAAATAAAGAAAACAACAACTAACGCTGATTATGCTAGTATGTTAGCATTTGATGGTGAGAGTAAAATCGAAGCTAAAATGTGGAAGTTTACTGATGAATTAAAGGAAAAGTTAGTAAGTGGTGAAGTATATTTTGTTAGTGGAAGAATGAAAGATTATCAAGGCAAGTTGCAACTAAACATTAGTGATATTAGACTTGTAACTGAAAAAGATGATGTTGATTTGGATTCTTTTTATGAAAGAGCAAAATTAAGTAGTGATGAATTAAAACAAAAAATAAATTATTATTTTAAAAAGATTGATAATGAATATCTACAAAATATAACTAGTGTGTTATTAAAGAAATATATTAATGATTTCTTCGATTATCCTGCAGCTGTAACAATGCATCATAATTATATAAGTGGACTTGCATATCATACATATTCAATGTTAACTTTAAGTGATACATATTTAAAACTATATCCATTTTTAAATAAGGATTTAGTTTACGCAGGAATCATTTTACATGATTTAGGCAAGATTATGGAATTGAGCGGTGTTAAAGGTACTGAATATACTTTACAAGGTAAGTTGTTAGGTCATATATCAATTGGTGCAAATGAAATATATGCTACTGCAGTTAGCTTAGGAATTGAAAAAACTGAAGAAGTATTAAACTTACTACATATAATTTTGTCACATCATGGTGAAATGGAATATGGTTCACCAAAAGAACCTCAAACACCTGAAGCTGAACTTGTTCATTTATTGGATTTTAGTGATTCTAGAATGGCATCATTAGAGGGTGAAGTTTTAAAAACTAATAAAGGTAATTTTACAAATACAATAAATGCTTTTGACAGAAAATCATTTTATGTGCCAAATATTGATTAAAAACTAAAATTAATATAAAATACATGGATTGGTATAGTAAAATAATTAAAATAGATATTGAAAAAAAATACTAAAAAGTGTATAATAGATATGTTAAAAATGCGTTAAGCTAGATTAAGGAGAGAATTATTTATGGATGCTAAAAAAATTATAAAACGTATTTTACCTATAATAATTGCATTAGCAGTAATCGCTGTTATAGCTATTGTTGCTACAGTAGCTACAAGAGATAAAAAGAATCCTGTTATCAGTAATGCAGATGATGCTTATGTTACATATACATATACTGATAATAATGGTTCTTCAAAGACTATTACTATTGCAAGAGAAAAGGTATTTGAAACATTAACAGGAAGTGATAGTGCTATTAGCGCTACATTAGCTGAAATGGTTGACAGTATTGATGTTGCTATTTTAGCTGATAAGAAGAATGGTGAAGGTAAATCTTACTTAGATGCTGTATCTGCAGAAGATGTTTATGTTAAGATTGAAAAAGCTATTTGGGGTGATGATCTAGAATGTTTATTAGAAGATAATAAAGAAGACTACACTTTAGAAGCTAAGAAAGCTAATAAATCATATGCTGATTATGTTAAAGAAGAATTACAAGAAGGAATCAATGATTTCGTTGATACTTTAAATATTAGTTATGGTATCGAAGCAAAAGCTGAAGATTTCACATTAGCTGAAAATGATGGAGAATTCACATTCACAGTTTCTAATACTTGTGGTGCTTTCGAATATTACAAAATCGCTGTAGCTAGATTTGATTATGCTAGAGATATCGTTGCTAAAGAATATGAAGAATCATTAGTAAATTATACTAAATATCTTGCTGATAAAGAAGAATATGATAGATATCTTGCTGACAAAGAAAAATATGAAGATGCAAAAGAAGATTATAAGAAAGCTTCTAAATCAGATAAGAAAGTTATTGAAGATCCAGGTAAAAGCTTTGAAAAATCAAAATACTATGCTGGTGATTATACAGTAACATCTGAACCTGAAGTTGTAAGTGCTCCAGTTTTAGTTGAAGATGATTTCAAGAGTATTTATACTAATGACAACCAAGATGCATATTGGACAGTTATGATCCCTTATGAAACAAAAGCTGAAGCAGAAACAGCATTATTACAACATGGTGTTATCGTTGCTACAAATTCTGATGGTGATTATACATGGTTCCATTATGGAGATTTAGCTAATGTTACTGATGAAGGACAAAAAGAAGAATTAAAGAAATATGCTTGCAAAGGTTTAACTACAATTATTTCTGACAATGCATATTATAAGACAATCGCTGATGCAACAAAAGAATCTCCAGCTAATACTGGTGCTTATGAATTAAGCGAAAGCGAAATCAAAGCTTTAATCGTTGAATTATATAATCAAGTTTACCAAGCTAATGATGAAAAGAAATTAGTTGAAGGTACAGATTATTCAGTATCTGAAGGTGTTTATACATTCGAAAAGACTGATAAGATTAAATTAACAAAGAGCGATTTACAAAATAAATCATTATATTCAGAAACTTCAACTAATAGATTCTATAAGTTCAAAGTTGATGGAGAAAATGAATTTAGAGATACATATACTTACCAAATCGTAAGTGGTGCTAAGTTCTATATTTATTTAATCGTTTCTAAAGAAGTAGTTAAGACTTGGGATGAAGTTAAGAAAGATGCTTCTGATGATTATACTAAGACTGCTGTTTATACAGAAAACTTAGAAGAAAAATTAGATAGCAAAACTACTACAACTATCATCAATACTAAGATGGCTGCTTTAAGATTAGAATATGATCTAAAGATTTATGATACAAGATTAGAAGATGCTTATATGAATGCTTATACTTCTGATTACAAAGCTGTTAAGAAAGCTAGCAAGAAAGCTGTTGCTTCTTATGAATTAAGCGGTAGTAAGAAAGAAGTATTAGTAGATGATTTATTTGCTACTTTATCTGATAAATACGGTGTAGTTACAGTTATCGATACATACCAAATTGAATGGATGTTTAGAGAAGCTATGATTACAGATGTTGATGGAAACAATGTATTAGTTAATAAATATATTGATTATGATAAGTATTTAGAAAAGGGCAAAATTAAAGCTGCTAAGAAAGATACTGATGACAAAGAAGTTAAAGATTTCTTTGAAAATCTTGAATTATATGTAGAAAATACAAAGAACAACTTTGCTTCAGGAAGCTACGAAAGTTATGGTTTTGGTCCTGATTATGGTTGGACAAACTTCTTAAAAGATTACTTTGGAACATATTATGGATTCACAGTAAATAACGCTGAAGACTTAAAGTTATTCTATATTTACCAACAAATCGTAACTGATTATTGTGATTGGCTAGCTGAAATTGATGAAGAAACATGGAACAATGTATATCTTGCTTCTATGGCTCAACAATTATCAAATGCTTTCACATTAACTGGTGAACATTTATTAATCTCTTATAAAGATGAAGATGGTAATATGGTTGATCCAGCTTACTGGACAGCTGAACAAGTTGCTCTTGCAAAAGAATTATATGATGCTGTATTAACATTAGTTAAGACTGTTCCTACAGTTGACATTGCAACTGAATTACAAAATTTAGTAGATGCATTTAATAATGCTCCATACACTAAAGCTGATGGATCAGAACCAAAGATCACTTATAAATCTTCAAGTGCTGATGGCGAAAGCTTCGATGTAGATTATATTTCTTATAATTATGAATATAATAAGTTAGGTAAGAAAGTAATTATCGATGTAAGTAAATATAAATCAGCTGGTATCTCATTAACTACTGAAGCATTAACAGTAACTAAAGGTACTATGGTAAGTGAATTTGAAGATGCTTGCAAGATGATTTGGGATTCAATGTGGGATGATTTACTAGATGGCGAATCTGTAAGTAAGACTGTTATTTTTGATAAGACATTTACTGCTCCTGAATATAATAGCTATGGCAAAGATTTAGAAGCTACAGCAACTTCAAATGAAGGTTACTTAGTAACTCAATTTGGTTACCATGTATATATCAATGAAACTGCTTCATTAGCTTCATACTTCACAACTGTTGATAGTGAAAAAGTATTCATCGGATTCCCTGAAAGAGAATATGCTTTATTATATGTTTATAATAATGAAAATAAAGCACTTGATGACTTTGTATCATTCAGTGATTTATACGATGCATATACAGCAGAAAATTCAGATGCTAATAAACAAGCTATCATTGATGCTGCTAAATCAGAACTTAAATATAATGTAACTGATTTTGATAAGTTCTTTGCTTTGTTAGATAATTATTATGGCGCTAAGAAGAATTATGTTGCTAGCCAATTATCTACTTGGTTTGGAAATTATTCTTCAAATGCTTATACATTAATTTATGGCGACTTTACTGGTTCTAGTTATTATCAATTAAAGGTTATTGAAGCTATTTTAGCTAACTTAAATGGATTCAATTTAACTGAAACTCAAAAAGCTTCATTCACTAAGATTATTAATAACTATATTGAAAGCTATTATAGTGGCTTAAAATATGTAAGCTTTACATATGGTGATAAAGAAGCTGTTAAAGGCTTATTAGAAAGCATTGCATTCTTATCAGATTATGATGTTTATACTAAGAAAGCTGATATCATGTTCGTTGAAGGATATGATACAGAAAAAGCTACAATTACAAAAGCTTTCGAAGCATTAAAGAATTATGCAGAGACTTCTTATAAAGCATTAAGTGAAGATGAAAAAGCTGAATTAGCAGATTTATTTTCAGATGCTGGCTTAGACAAATAGAGGTAATTTCTAAAATAATTAGAGGGAGTCTAGATAAACTCCCTCTTTAATTTTATATGGTGATTATTATGGAAGAAGAAAAGAAAAAAAGAAAGAAAAAAAGAAAATTGGTAAGACCTAGACATCAAATTATTGTGTCAATTGCAAGGATACCAATGTATTATTTTGTTGTAAAAAAATATCATTTAAAGTATAAAAAGTTTAAAGATATTAAAAAAAGACCTTATTTAATTTTGTTTAATCACCAAACAGGATTTGATCAATGCTTTTTAAGCTATTTATTCCCAAAACATATTTATATAATTGCTTCAGAAGATATCTTCTCAATTGGTTTTATTGCAAGAGTTGTAAATTGGTGCGTAAAACCAATAGCTTTTAAGAAATCAACAAACGATGCAAGAGCTGTAAAAGAGTGCTTAACTATTGTAAAAGAAGGAGGAAGTATTGCACTAGCTCCTGAAGGCAATAGAACATTTAACGGTGTTACAGTAAATATCAAGCCAAGTATTGCAAAGTTTGCGAAAAAATTAGGTTTACCAATTGCTTTTGTAAAAATTGAAGGTGGATATGGAGTTAAGCCAAGATTTGCTGATGATATTAGAAAAGGAAGTGTACATATTGGTGTTTCTAAAGTATTAGAAAAGGAAGAATATGATAAACTAACTAATGAAGAATTAGCCGAAACAATAACTAAAGAGTTGTATGTTAATGAAGCTTATAGAGAAGATGCAGTTAAAAGTAAACATTTAGCTGAACATATCGAAAGAGCAATTTACGTATGTCCTCATTGTGGATTAAGTGAATTTAAAAGCAAAGGTAATGAACTTGAGTGTATGAATTGCCATTATAAGGTTACATACAACGGGCATAATGAATTTGATCAACCATCTGAATTTAAAAATATTAACGAATGGTATAAATATCAAGAAAACTTTATTCATAATTTGAAATTAGAAGATTTGCCTGATGATTATATATACGTTGACGATATTAAATTATTTAATGTTATATTATATAAGAAAAAACAATTGATTAGTGATAAAGCAAAGGTATATTTATATAAAGATGCATTAGTAATAAAATATCAAGAAAAGAAAGAAGAAAAAGAATTTAGATATGCTTATGATGATATAGATACATTAACTGTTTTAGGCAAGAATAAAATTAACTTCTACTATGAAGATAAATTATTCCAATTTAAGGGAGATGAAAGTATGAATGCTCTTAAGTTTGCCCATTTCTATTTCCATTATAAAAATATTAAAGAAAATAATCTAAGTGATAATGAATACTTAGGCATATAAAAAGTACTCTAATTTAGAGTGCTTTTTGTTTACAAAAATATATCTTTATCAAGAATAAATTTATTGTTTTGCTTAATTATGCCATACTTTAATTTTTTGGATAATCTATATAGCGTTTTTCCGTTGATTGCTATTAACTTTTCTGCTTTTTCATTAAATTCTTTAGCTAGTTGATGGTAATCAGAATTAGTCACAAAATAGCCTAAACTTGCTTTGTCACAAGCCATAGCACCATAAAATTCCCTTACTTCTTTTACAGTAACTAATGATGTGGCTCTTGCCTTAGTTTGAATGTAGATTTTATCACAATTATCTAAAGTAATAATTCCATCTATACCATTATCATTACTTCCGCCACAAACATTTTTATTTGTGATAATTTTTCCTTCGCTTTCTATCAATTTACTAATTAATTCAGTAGCGTAATTTTCTAAAAATTCACCACCTTTTATATTAAATGCTTCTATAAAATAAGGATATAATTCTTCCTTAAACAAAGAATCATTCAATAAATTTCCTATTTCTGTGTTAGGATATAATTCGTTTTTCTTATTATATATACATTGATCATTAACAATATTAATGTAAGTTTGGTCGGATAACTTTTTTAGAATTATAGCACATTGCTTATCTAAAGTCTCATCATCTTCCTTAGATTCTGTTTGATATACTTTATAATAAGTTTTGACGTTTTCTTTTATTTCGTTAATACTGATTTTAGATTTTACTTTAAGTAAATCCTTGATATAGATTTCTTGGTTATTAATATTTACACTAATTAAATTTTTACTACCTAATCTAATTTCTTTTGCGTTATCAATGGAAATGATTTTATCTCTTATCATTGAAGATATTACAGAACCTATCATACTTTTTGCACTAATTAAAGCACTTGATGGACTGTTATTTTGTAATTCGTCTTTTGATAAAGCAAAGCCTTTTAAGCATTCATTGATTATTTGCTTTCTATACCAAACATCCTTTTTTAAAAAGCACTTTAAAACATCATTTTTGATTTGATTAACTGATCTATTTTGTTTATTCATAATAACCACCTGATTTAATTATATCATTTTTTTATATTTCTCTCAATATAATATTTTAGAATAAAACTAATGAAAAATCACTTCCTTTATGGTATAATATGCATATGTAAAAGGGTGCGCCAGTTCGGTGTATATAATGTAGTTGGTGGGAATCCAACCTAGAAAGACCTAGCAAGTCATCTAGTATCGAGTCCTTGGAGCTTTAGCTGTGAAGCAAGGTTTAAGCGTAGGGTAGAAAGAATGCGAGCC
>JAZLLM010000071.1:0-3522 GCA_045598145.1 Bacilli bacterium
TATAAATAATGTCATAACAAGCATATGTGATACAAATGGTAATATAAAAGTAAGATATAGTTATGATGATTATGGAAATATATTAAGTATAAGTGGTGAACTTGCAAGTACACTAGGTATAATAAATCCTTTTAGATATAAATGTTATTATTATGATACAGAAACAAAACTATATTATTTGCATAATAGATATTATAATAGTGAATGGTGTAGGTTTATAAGTGGAGATGATATTAAGTTTATAGATAGTAATATAGCTAATGGGCTTAATGTGTTCTGTTATTGTAATAATAATCCGATTATGTATAGTGATCAAAATGGAAATGCTTGGTATAACAAATTATGGGATTGGTATAATACAATCGCTGGATTTTTAAACCCTATTAGTACACTAACAGCGTTAGGAGCTATAGCTGTAGCGGCAATAGATGGAAGGTGGGCTGATTTAGTTGAAGATTACAACAATGGATATTTAAATCCATTTAATCAGAATGGAGAAGATATTGAGAAGGTAAAAGTTTTAAGTTTCTATAAAGGAAGTACAGTAGTAATACAAGACTTGTCTGAAACTTCTTTCAGTGTTTTGGGAACTATATGGCTCAAACCACATGAAGAAAAAATAGATTTAAAGCATGAATATGGTCATTCTATTCAAGAAAGATTTATTCCATCTTATCTTATTACAATAGCAGTACCTTCAGTTATTAACTGTTTGTGTAGAGAAGATCAATATTATTATTCTAGGCCTTGGGAAAGAACTGCTGATTGGTTAGGCGGTGTTAAGGAAAGGACTAAAGAATATAAAAAGGGATCATTAGCATGGGGAATAGCTGAAAATGTTTTTGGAATAATTGTTATTCCTTTTTATCTACTTTTTGGTTGTAAATAAAATAGAGGTATTTAAATATGAAAAAAATATTGATAATATTATTGTTTGCATTTTCTTTATTATTGTGTGGATGCAATAAACATTGGGAATTTACAAAGCCATATACTGAAATCGAATCAATTTCTATAATATATATTGAAGAAGGATTAGGTTCAAGAAAGGAATGTGCTGATATTTTAAATTTGCCTCATTTAAAAGAAATAGATGAATCATTATATGAAGAATTATATGAAGATATAATTTCTTTAGAAATTCCGTGGTATAGATACATAGTAACTGCCCCAGCAGTTCCAGAAGGCTTTTGTTTTTTAATTGATTATGGAAATGATTATTATTGCTTGCTTGCAAGCATAAGTTCCGGATACATTTATTACGAAAACAATGAACTAATTTATGATTACAAACAAAATGGTCTTACACCATTTTATGGGTTTGAAGAAATATGTAGTAAATATATAAACGAATATTAATAATGAGGTTATTATGAAAAAAATATCATTTATAATTTTATTAATTTTTGTATTTTTAATAGGTTTTGGTTGTGATGAAGAAGAAGAAGAGGTTATTTATTTTAATTTTGATAAACCATATTCTGAAATTGAAGAAATATCTGTTCTTTATTATTATGAAGTAATTGGTTATACTAGGACTCCTATTTCTATAATTTTAGATTTGAAACCTATAAAAAAAATTGATAATTCTCTTTATGAAGATTTCTATAATGATTTCGAAAGTAATACATATATATCAAGTTCAAATCATCAAGGTCTTTATGTAGCATCCCCATTTTTTTTAATAAAATATGTTGATGACACGTATTGCATAATTTGGGATGCATGTATATATTATGCGTCTTACAACGAAGAGGGTAATTTATCATGTTATAAAAACATTTGTTGTGGATTTATTCATCATGATTCTTATGTTATTAATTTTGATGTAATATTAGATAAATATATTAATGGTTAAAAGTTAGGTTGTAACTTTATTATACAAATATATGAAGGATGTACATATTATTATATTAAAGATATAAATAATGTCATAACAAGCATATGTGATACAAATGGTAATATAAAAGTAAGATATAGTTATGATGATTATGGAAATATATTAAGTATAAGTGGTGAGCTTGCAAGTACACTAGGTATAATAAATCCTTTTAGATATAAATGTTATTATTATGATATAGAAACAAAACTATATTATTTGCATAATAGATATTATAATAGTGAGTGGTGTAGGTTTATAAGTGAAGACGATATTAAGTTTATAGATAGTAATATAGCTAATGGGCTTAATGTGTTCTGTTATTGTAATAATAATCCGATTATGTACTCAGATAAGGATGGTAATATAGCCGTTTCTACAATACTTTTAATATGTGGCATAATTACTTCTGCGACAATGATAACTGGAGGCGTAATTGGTGGTGTTACTGCTGGAAAATGCGATGAAAATATAGGTCAAGGAATTACTGAAGGAATAATTGATGGATTATATATTGGAGCTGCGATTAGTCTTATAATTGCCGGGGCTTTTACTACGGGGTTAGGTCCGTTAACTGTTTTAGGTTCATCTATGACTGCATATGGAGTGACAATGATTTCTAATTTTATAGAAGTTGGTACCCTTCAATATATGAAAAGTAGCGATGAAAACCTTGGCGCTGCTAAAGCAATTAATAACTCTATTAAAGCAATTAGTTCTAATAGAGAGGACATTATATTCGGGAAAACTAGTTTAGAGCCGTTTATTGATAATACAATAAGTGGAACGAGACTATTTTCAAAAGTTTTTTTATTGGCTACTTATAGTGCATATTATAAAAATGGACTAAGTTATCTTACTTGCAATATTCCATTTATAGGTATTTTCTTGTCTTATGCTTTTCCTATTGTTAACCTAGGTAGTTGTGTTAAAAACATTATAAATCGTGATTATAATAATTCAAGATGGGAGTTATATTAATATGAAGAGAAGATTGAATAAGGATAAAATTGTAGATAATTTTTTTAATGCTTTAGGTAGTGAAATTATATTATTTCCTGTTGTTTTTATTGCTCTTACGTGGTTTTGTCATATGTCATTTAAAGAAGCGTTTATTATGTATGCTATTATGTCAGTATTTTTTTTAATTGTGGGAACAATCGGATATTCTATAGAAAAAGATGATTAAGTGCTGGAAAAACAATTAAAAATTATGGGAATTAATTCAAAAAGAAAAAGGATTTGAAAATTATTTAAGCTTACTTAAGAGTGGAGGTAGTGATTATCTAATAGAACAAGCTAGGAAAGCTGGTGTTGATTTTACTAAGAAAGATGCCTTTATGGCAGTTGTTGAAAGAATGGATGACTTAGTAAATAAGTTAGAAGAATTATTAGAAAAGAGAAAATAAAGACTATATTTAAAAGCTTTAGCAACTATTCGTTGCTAGGGCTTTTTTTGTTTATTCTTGAAAAAATATTACATTTGTAATATAATATAAATATAGGTAGTGTCAAATAAGTTATGAAAACTTATGAAACTAATGGATACTGATTAGCATATTCAATTAGTTTTAACCACTTGTTTGCCATTAGCTCTTCATTCTCAATTTCCTTTAAAGTGATAGGTATTTTTTTAATACTTG
>JAZLLM010000072.1:0-11766 GCA_045598145.1 Bacilli bacterium
AAAGAATCGACCAGGACTGGTCGACCCTTATCGATATTACCTAAGTAAATTGGAAGTATAATTCTGTAGCGCCGTATACGAGAACCGTACGTACGGTGCAATAAGAGGGAGATAAATGTTATTTATCTCTCTACTTTATTAGTTAATCATTGAATTCTAAATCATTTCTTTCTGAATATACTAAAGTTCTACCGTTTTTAATTTCATTAACTAATTCACCTATAGTGTTACATTTTACTAAAGTTAAAATGGCTGTCATATTTTTTTGCTCGTTGTGATGACAATCAGTTCCAGCAGTCCTTAATAAATTGTAACTCCTAGAATAGTCTAAAGCTCTACCATTAACAATATCTGTTTTACCGCCGTTAATAACTTCTACTGCATCGACGTCATTTGGGAAAAGTCTAATATGGTCTATGTATGATGCTTCCATAAAAGGATGAGCATGAGAAATAAAGCCTCCACTTTCTCTAAATAAAGTAAATATTTGTCTAGGTGGAAGGTTGATAAAATCAATGTTTTTATGTAACCACTCATATGAATCATCACTCATAAACAAGAAATCAGTTCCGTGGTATGAATATTCTAAAGAAAAGAAAACATCAATTCCTAACTCATCACCAGCTTTTTTTGCTTCCTCATATCCTTTATGAAACATATCAATTCTATCATGCCATTCTGTACCAGCAGGCACTGTAGTGCTACCGGTAAAATGATCGGAAATGCAAATTCCATCGTAGTTATTGTCCTTATAATATTTAACTAAATCCTTTGCAAATATTTTGCTACATCTGCTTCCTTCGATTGTATGAGAATGTAATTCATATTTAAAATATGTTTTTCCATTAATTGTAATCATAATAATTATCTCCTTTATTTTATTTTAAACTAATGTTAATAAAATGTCAATTACAGAAAATAAAAAGATATTACCATAACTATTAATATAGGAAATATTTAACAAACAAATGTCTTTTTGTTAAGATAGATAATATTGAATAATTCATAAAAAAATGTTATAATATATTATAAGTCTAAAATATTTATTTTAACGAATTATAAGCCTATATATAAAATTAACAAGGCAAAAAACAAAATAATAGTATAACGCAAATTTTAGGCTTAATTTAAAACAATTGGAGGCTATTATGCTTGAAATAAGACACTTAACAAAAATATATGGAAATAGTTTTAAAGCTGTAGATGATGTTTCATTAATTATAAATGATGGCGAAATATTTGCTTTTATTGGCCCTAATGGTGCAGGTAAAACTACTACTATAAAAAGTGTTGTAGGCTTACATGATTATAATTCAGGTGAAATATTTTTTAATGGTGTGAATATTAAAAACGACATGATTTCTTTTAAGAAAACATTAGCATATATACCTGACAATCCTGAACTTTATGAAAATTTAACAGGATACCAATTTCTTAATTTTATAGGCGATATTTATAATATTGATAAAAACCAAAGAATAGCAGACATTCAAAAATATGCAGATATTTTTGGAATTAGTTCAAATTTAGGTGATTTAATTAGTTCATATTCACATGGTATGCGTCAAAAATTATCTTTAATTTCCGCATTTATTCGTCATCCTAAATTGTTTATTTTAGATGAGCCATTTGTGGGATTAGATCCAAAGGCTAGTCACGATGTAAAAGTGATTATGAAAGAAATGTGTGCAAATGGTACTAGTGTATTTTTCTCAACTCACGTTTTAGAGGTTGCGGAAAAATTATGTGATAGAGTTGCTATTATTAAAGATGGTAGAATCGTGGCTTACGGAAAAATGGAAGATATTAAGGGTGATAAGAGCTTAGAAGAGGTATTCTTAAGCGTTGCTACTGATAAAGCAGAAAATGAGGAGATTAAATAATGACTCATTTAAAAACTTTATTGAAGGTTGATTTATTAAATACCTTATCGCTAAATTCATATAAGAACACAAAAAAGCAAAAGGCTAAAAGTAAAAGCCCTTTAGTCGCAACAATAATAAGTGGTGTTTTTCTATTTGCTTTATTATCTATTTATGCAGTAATGATAAGCTTTATTTGTTATGCGGAAGATAAGATTAATGTAATAATTATATATGGAGTAGGTTTAGGCGGATTTTTAACTTTATTAATGACTTATGTAAAAAGCTATGGCGTATTATTCCAAAATAAAGATTTTGAACTGTTATGTGCTATGCCTATTCCAGTTAAGACTATCGCTACAAGCAAGTTCTTAAGTTTAATAATTGCTAACTATTTTTATTTTAATGCATCTGTTCTTCCAGCTTTATTTTGTTACTATATATTCGGTGGTTTTAGTGTATTAAATCTATTTTTAGGATTACTAACTGTGGCCTTAGGCCCACTATTCCCAACTTTAATTTGTGCTTTTGTTAGTTACTTTATTGGTAGGTTATTACAAAACTTTAAATATAAGAACTTTGTTAATAACTTTATTTCAATAGCTTTTTTACTATTAATATTTTATTTCTCATTTAGTTTATCATTCAGTGCTGAAGGATTAACTGATGATGAATATAATATTCTTTTAATTGAAAGTTTAGAAAGCAAATTTGGAAATGGATACTTTGTAAGTAAAATATTAGCTAATGCTTTTAGCGGTGACTTTTTAAATATTTTATATTTCCTATTACTTTCTATAGCGCCTTTATTCTTATTCATTTGGTTCTATTCAAAGAACTTTATTAAAATTAATTCATCATTAAAGAGCGGATATAAAAATAAGAACTTTAATTTATCAAAAGAATTAGTTAAAGAAAAGGATAAGAAGATTAATCAAACTTTAACTTTAATTAAAAAAGAATATAAGACTATTTTTAGTTATAATATATATACTATGAATGTAATTATAGGGCCAATACTTGCTCTTATTGCGGGAATTGCTATTATAACTCAGTATACTAAGTTAGAGTTACCGACTGAGGTTATGTTTTATTTGCCTCTTGCTATTATATTAGTTGAGGCTTTATGTATTGGTATGTCACCTTCAACGAATTGCGCAATTTCTATTGAAGGAAAGAATATGTGGCTTCTTAAAACATCTCCTATTAATACTAATAAAGTACTAATAGCAAAGATGTTAACATATGTTTTAATGTGCATTCCTTTTATTATTGTTAATGGTGTATTATGTATTATTTTTATGAAAAATGTTATTAATATTGTAGATTATATTAGCATATTTATTTCACCTATAATCATTACCATTGCATTTAGTTCTATTTCATTATGGATTAATATACTAAATCATAAATTTGATTGGAATAATCCAGCTGAAGTAGTTAAAAGTAGTAGTGGTACATTAATATGTATGTTAGTTGATTTTTTACTAGAAATTGTTTTAATAGTCCCAACAATTGCTATTGGTATAATTTTTAGTAATGTATCATTACCTATTTTGTTTATGGCTATTGTGGTTTGTGCGATTTCATTAGTTATTTTATTTACTAATGGAGTTAAAAAATATGAATGTATTTCTGTTTGATGGAGGGTTTATGAAAAAAATATTCAAAACAGGTTTATTTGCTTTATTGTTATTTATTATTAGCCTATGTTTATATGGATGTAGTGGAGTAAGTGAGGATACTGTAAAAGCACTAGAAGATAAGATTATTGCTTTAGAGGATGCTTTAGCTATTGATGAAATTGAATTAGAAGAATTACAAAGTGAATTAGATTCAGTTAAGAAGACAGACAAAAATGGTAATTCAAGAGCTGATGCTAATTATGATGAAGTAAATAAATCATTAGACAATATTAGAAAAGAATTAACTAATATTCAAGAAGCTAGTGGAAGAAATATTAAAGTTTGTTTAGCTGATAAATATTATTTAGTTGTTGGAAATAACTTCCAATTATTTTATCGCTCAGTAATTCAAGCTGTTTACCCATATGGTTATTATATTAGAGTAAGTGGTGATGATGGTCATACATTAAATCGTTATTATGAATTTAAACCTGAAAAAGAAGGCACATACAATTTAAAGATAGAAGTATGTGATGATAATGGTTTTGTTTTAGGTAGCGATGAAACAAAATTAATAGTATCATCTGATAAAACTACAGAAAGTAAAGTAATTTTATGTATTGGTGATAGTTTAACTGCAAGTGGTGACTGGGTAACTAAGAGTGTAAGCATGTTTAAAAAGGCTGGTGGTGAAGTTAGTACAATAGGTACTATTTCAGCTACTAAAAATAGTGTTACTTGTAAATATGAAGGTAGAAGTGGTTGGAGTTGGAGTAATTATTTGAATAAATATGATACAGTAGACAGCCCATTTAAAAATGGTGATAGTATCAGCTTTACTAATTATGTAAGTAAAAATAAATTTGCAGCTCCTACTGAATTTTATATTATGATGACATTTAATGGTTTACCTGGCGTTTTTCAAGAATTTAGTTTTGATCAAGATTTTATTAAAAACGCTAAAAAGTTAATTGACCAAATTCATTATGATTATCCTAACGCAAAGATTAATTTAATGGGTTTACCACTTACAAGTCAAAATGGTGGATTAGGAGCATATTATTCTATTAGTTTAGGTTATAGTGATAATTATGGTAAAGGTGTTACTGTATTCAATTATGATAACTTCTTAGAAGATTGGTGTAAGATGGATGAATATAAAGATTTCATGCGTTACATTGATATAAAGGGTCAATTCGATAGTGAATATAATATGCCTTCTGAATCAAAACCAGTTAACAATACTTCTAGCAAAACAGAACTTGTAGGTAATGCTATGGGATTACATCCAAGTGTAGATGGTTATAACCAAATTGGTGAAGCTGTATTTAGAGCCATGATGGCAAGCTGGGGCAAATAATAATGTATCGTTATATTTTGCCTAGCATCTTTGGAGAACATTTAGGTACATATGGTTTGATGTTTGGCATAGGAATAATTGTGTGTTTAACTGTATTTCATCAATATGCAAAACGTAAGAATCTAGACCCTAAATTTATTGATTTCGTTGAATGGATTGCAATATTTGCAATTATTGCGGGAGTAATATCATCGATATTATTCCAAAACTTATACGACTTTATAGAAGATCCAGAGCACTTCCATTTTAATTTAGCACTTACTTTTATGGGGGGCTTAATTGGTGGAGTAGTTACATTCTTGATTATATATTTTATTAAAGGACGAGGTTATGAAAGCTCATTAGTTGATATGCTAGGCATCGTACCTTGCTGTATAACTGTTGCTCATGGTTTTGGTCGTATTGGTTGTACTTTAAGTGGTTGCTGTTATGGTAGACCTACAGATGCATGGTATGGAATGTATTTTTATGAAAATCCAACAGTTAAAGTAGTGCCTACTCAATTATTTGAAGCTATATTTTTGTTTATATTATTTGGTATTTTAACTGTATTAGTTTTAAAGACTAAGTTTAAGCATAATATGGAGCTATATATGATATGTTATGGAGTATGGAGATTCATTATTGAATTCTATCGTGATGATCATCGTGGTAGTTTTATACCTGGCCTTACTCCTTCTCAATTTTGGAGTATTTTAATGGTAGCATTAGGAATTGCCTTGTGGATTTGGTTTGCATTTTTCTTTGATAAGTTTTTCACAAGAAAGCCACCAAGACCAATCTTAAGTGATGATGCTACTTTAAATACCACTAATGATGTAAAAGAAGAAGTAACTTTAGAAAATAACAAAATTGAGGAAGTTAAAGAAAACAAATAAAATACGTATATTTACTAAAGTGTGAAACGAAAGTTTTGCACTTTTCTTTTTGTTATATCTGTGGTATAATATATGCGAATTATTGTATTAAAAATAGGAGAAAATTATGCTTAGTATATTGTCAAGTTTACCAATAACATCTAGTCAAATAGTTCAATATGTAAATATATTTGTGGTAATAATTATGATTTTATGTGCCTTGTTGGGTTTTGTAAGGGGTATGAGAAAATCAATTTATTACTTGATTGCTACTGCGATTGTATTTATTGGTGGATGGATTTTGATGAACTCGATTTCTTCAATCTTGTTTAATTTTAATTTATCTAGCTATGGAATTATAATACCAATAGATGGTGTAAATTATGAATTAACAACCGTCCAATCAACTGTTAGTAATATAGTAAGTGATTATTTGTTTGGTGGTGTTGATGCGAGTGATACATTAACTTTATCAATCATATTGGGCGTAGCTGATATGGCAGTTAAGATTGTATATTATATAATTTGGATCATTTTAGCTTTTACAGTTTTTAAAATTATATTTGATGTTCTTTGGATTTTCTTTAAACCTAAAAAGAAAAGAGATAAAAAAGGTAAATTACATAGACCTAAACCATCATTTACATCAAGATTAATTGGTTGCGCAATTGGTGCTGGTAAAGGTTTATTATATACATTATTGATTTTGTTTATTTTTGGTGGTATTACATCAATCGCTGAAACAGTAAAAAACACTAAGGATGCAGCAAGTGATTTAGAAGAAGAATATGCTGTAGTAATAGTAGATGATACTTTAACTTTAATTAGTTTGAGTGAAGAATATAAAGAAGTAGATAATACAGATACTGAAGATCAAATAGATGAAATCTTGGATTTAGTACTTTCATATAAAGAAACTATTCCAGGAAAAGTATTTGGCTCTATTAAAGTAAAGGACACTTCAATTGATGAAGCTTTGTTTGATGGAATCTTTTCAATTAATGGCAAACTTAAAACTGTTGATAAGGATGGAAATGAAATTGAACAAAAATATTCAATTAAGTTAAGAAAAGAATTAGAAAAAGTAGCTAATGCTTTATCTAAATGCCCTGAATTAATTAGTGGTGAATTTGATTTAAATACATTAAAAACTATTGATACTGAAGTGTTAGAATCTATAATTGATGATTTAACAAGTTTAGAAATCGTAAAGGTAATTATTCCAGTAGGTTTAGAAGTAGTTTTGATGGGCGATTTAGTAAAGAAAAATATTGACGATCCATCAATTATTGATTTATTAAATAGTCTAGATTTAGATGAATTAAAATCAATTGATTATAGTTTAGACTTTGAAAACATAGGATATGTTTTTATTGATGTAGTAGACATTATTAAAGATGGTGCTCTTTCAATAGGTGAAGATGGTAAAACTGAGTTTGATTTCTTTGCATTACCTACTGATGTAGTAAATGATATTTTTGAAAGAATTGGCTCATTAGGTGTTTTGAATTATTTTGCTCCTATTGCAATATCATATTTAGTTGATTCGGATATGATTAAGGATGCATTAAATAATGTTGGATTAAAAGTAGAAGATTTAAAATTAGATACTATTAGTGCTTGGAAAGATGAAATCAGTAACATAGGCTATATTTATGAAGCCTTTGTGGGATTAGGATTATCTCAAGACGATATTGAAAAGTTAGATTTTAGTAAAGTTAAAATTGACGCAATTGATAAATTAACTGATGCAATATTTAATTCAGTTATAATTTCAAATGCCATCCCACTAGTTACTAATATACTTACCGAAAATATGGGTGAATATAATAAATATATTAGTCTTACAGGCGATATTGATTGGAAGAATGAACTTAACCCATTACTTAAAGCTGTAGTTGTGTTACTTAAAACAAATATATTATCTTCAGAAGATATATTAAAGGATTTAGCTGAAATTAGTAATGATACAATTACTGAACTTTCAGATTATTTATCACAATCTTCAATTATTAAAAATGCTTTAAGTGGTATTATGGGTATGATCGTTGATAACATGAGTACTGAAGGATTTACACCAGAGCAACTTTCAGCTGATGAGTGGACAAAATCTGAAATCAGTAATGTATTATTGACAGTTAAAGAAATTGCTACATCTGGTATTTTAGAAAATGGTACAGATGGTATTAAAAACTTAAGTGATTCACGTATTGATAGCATGGCTAGTCATATATCTTCATCAAAGTTCTTTACTAGAAATTTAAGTGCTTTAATGGATGTATTACTAAATAGTATAGATATGGGTAATATCAAAATTAAAGGCTTTGAAAATGCTGAAGATTGGACAAAATCAGAAATCGTAGCATTGTTAAAGAGTGCTAAGATTATCATTTTATATACTGATGATTTAACTAAGTTAATTAGTTTAAAGGAAGAAGAATTAGATACTTTATTAGGTTCATCACTAATTACTGATGTATTAGTATCATTTATTGAAGAATACACAAAAGAAGGTAGTGATTTAGACATTATCAAAGGTGTTGATTTAGTTGGTGAAGACGATTGGAATGATAAAGTAATAGAAAATGTTAATTTTGAGTTGATCAATAGCAAATTATATATTGATACTATATCAAGCATTGATGTAGATAAATATTATATTTACGTATTAAATTCAGAAGGAATTTATGAAAAAGTTGCATCAACTGATGATACTACATTTGATTTTGCGTCTATCATTTCTAATGGCGCTAGTCTTAAAAAAGATGGTGCATATTACGAATTAAAAGCAATTCCTGGCAAAGGACAAATAAAAGTAAGTGCAAGAGAATTTGGAGAAATAAGAAATCTATTTAATGCAATTGGTGTAATTTGTAAAGATGCTGATTTCAATACTGATCAAATTATTGAAAACTTAACAAAATTAACTGATCCTGATATTAGAAAGCTAGAATCTAGTATCATTTTGTCAGAGACTGTAATTTGCGAAATAGAAACATTAGCTTCTTCTGATAATCCTTCTATCTTTATTCCTAGTGAATTATTAACTAGTGATGAGAAGGTTGATAGAAATAAATGGTCAAATAATGATGAAACATTTAATATTTTAAGTTCTTTAGCTACAGTATTAAATGGTGGTGAAATTAATTCAAGTGATTTAAAGATTAAAGAAATCGTTGACAACAAAGATAAAATCTTAAAATCATTAGTGTTATGTGAAACTTTAAAGAAACAAATTTTAAAGATTGATGCAATTGATATCCCTTCAAACGAAGGATTAGAACTAGATTCATTAGACGGTTGGAAAAATACTTATAATACTGATGGTAGTATTAAATCCGTTGGTGAAATTAGTACATTATTAGAATCGATTAGTATTGTTTTAAATATTACAGACGATACTACTCTTACTTCATTTGATACTTCAAATATTAGTATTAATAACTTAATTGATAGAAAAGATGAAATATTAAGATCTGTTATTATTACTAATACTATTAAAACTAAGCTTACAAGTATCAATGGTATTGTTATCCCTTCAAATGAAGGATTAAGTGAAGATGATTTAGGTGGTTGGAAAAATGAATATTCATCTAATGGTAATATAGCTAAACATGGTGAATTATCAGTATTACTAAATACTATAAAAGTTATATTTAATATTGATGATAGTACAACTATTGAAGGAATTGATGCTAATTCAATTAAATTAAAGAAGTTAATTGATTCAAGAGATGAAGTTTTAATGTCATTAATTATGTCAGCTACTATAAAAGATTATTTATCTAAATCATCAACAGCATTAAGCATACCTAGTGAATTAAATGGTGATTCCTTGGATGGTTGGAAGAATGTTTATAATAGTGAAGAAGTAGTTACCGAGAGAGGCGAATTATCATACTTGTTATATGCAATAGAATTAGTGCTTAATCCTAGTGATGATACTTCAATTGATAATTTTAACGTTGACATCAATATTAGTACAATTGTATCAAATAAAGATGGTATTTTACATTCTAAAGTTTTATCTTCAACAATTAAAGATAGAATATTAGAAGCTGTTAATAACAATTCTGTGATTGCTTTACCAAATGGTTATGATGTAAGTACATCTAAGAATTATATTGTTTGGGAAAACGAATATGAAGATTCATTTAGTAATATAACTAAACAAATTAGTTATTCTGTAACTAGTTATGGTGAATTAGATGCATTGCTTTCTGCTATTGGTGATTTACTTGGCGATTTAAATTGCTCATTTGATGATATTAGTAGTTTTAATTATGGTGCTATATTTGATCCTAATAGTCAAGAAGATATAGTTTCTAGTAAAATTATTAGTGAAACTATCATTACAAAGATTGAAGAAATTAGTGCGCTATCTATTCCAGCTAGTGATTATGTTAATTTAAAGGACCATAGTGATAGGTCTGATTGGTGGGATATTAAAAACGGAGAAATTATTAATTTCTTAAATGCAATAGGTTCATTATTAACAGATGAACAAAAACAATCACTTACGGGCATAGATTTGAGTGTTGATTTAGTATATAGTCATTTGACTGACGAATCTTCAAGAGAGGTCTTTTTACGTAGTTATATAGCTTCTGATACTGTAGTAGTTAATTTCTTAAAACTAGATTCTGTATTTAAGATTCCTAAAGTATCAGATATAGGTATTGATTTGTCAAGTACTGGTCCTAGAGATAATTGGTATAAGATGACTGTTGAGGGTAATTTTATGACTGTAGAGCATAAAGAATTATGGAATATGCTTTCATCAATTAAGACATTACTTGGCTCTTCATATACATCAAGTACTAACTTTACTATTGATCAATTATTAGCTAATCCTGAATTTATACCTATACTAGATGAAAATGAAAATAATACAAATGATGTATTTGATAGATTCTTTGAATCTAAGATGATGGAAGAGATCTTTAAAGAGATTATAGCTAATATATTAGTTGATGGCACATTAAAATCATATATTAATTCACCTAATGGTGGTTACTTATGGTATAATTACCAATTTATGAATAGTGTAATTAGTGATAAAGAATATGACTTAAAGACAGTATGTGAATCATTGTATTATGCTAATTCAGGAGGTTTAGGGTATAATATTACATCTTATGAATTTGGTGGATTTGATACAGAAATTATTTCTAATGCATTTGTGTTATCTAGAACATATAAAGGCTCTATAGAACTAATGTTTAATACTATATTCCAAACTGCATATCAGGCTGCATATTATGCGTCTTATGGATCAATTGAAACTTGGGATGAAGTTAAATTTATACAAAGTGATTTCGATTCATTATCTAAAGTACAAGCAAGTGCTTTAATTAAAACAAAATTAGATAAAATTATTAATAATATTAATAGTGTTATTTAAAACAAAATAAAAGACAAGACTATACTCAGTTTTTATAGTTTTGTCTTTTTATTATCTTAAAAAATAAAAAACACTTTACTTTTTTTGATAAAGTGATATAATAATAGTACGGCACCTTAGCCAAGTGGTAAGGCATGGGTCTGCAACACCCTGATCGTTGGTTCAAATCCGACAGGTGCCTCCATAAGTACAAGTCTATAAGTCTTCTGAAAAATGGAAGATTTATAAGAAAATAACAAGAAATACGTCGTAAAAGGCGTATTTTTTTATTTGCTAGAGTTTGCGACTAATGGGAATTGAACGGTAGGACTAGTGGGATTTGAAAAATTAAGAAAAAAGCGTCTCTAGTGGGATTTGAATATAATTTGCCCCCTCAAACTTCCAACGTTGAATGTGTTGTTTGTGTAATGCTATTATAAAAGTAGACACATAAGGGGTAAATGTAGACACTATATAATGATAAATAGACATGTATATAGAGTACAACCCCTAGGGGTTGGCGCACTTTTCACTTTTTCAATCATATGTAGTACAATAATTACGAAAGGAGATTTCTTCAAAATGAAATATACATTAGATGAACGATTAAATATTGGATGTGAAATTTATACTAGATCAATCACTATTAATGAAGCAGCTTTAAAATATGGAATTAATT
>JAZLLM010000073.1:0-16934 GCA_045598145.1 Bacilli bacterium
AAATTAAATCTATTATAAATAAAAATTACAAATAATAAAAGTATTGTTAGTAAAAGCATTCCTAAAAAATATAGAATTGATGAGAATTTTTTAAGTTTAGCATATAAATTATTATTAATATAGCTTTCTAAATGCTTAAAGACTATATAATAAAAGCATATGTAATAAAACAATATTACAGAAACAGTTGCTATTAAAAACCAATAATTATTTGTATAGATACTACAAGTTAAAAATAGCAATAATAGACCTAATATATTAGATGCTATAAACACTTCAAACTTATTATTTTCAAAAAATTTAGTAATACCGGGAACATATGTGAATGCGCAAGTAATACTAGCTAAAACAATAAAAAACCAGCTTAATTTGTGGTCTACTGCGATATTTACTATAAAGCATGTAATTATTGCAATTAAATAAGATATTGTAGGAATCAAAAAATAAAGGCTTGATATTTTCCTAAATCTTCTAGCTTCGTTTTTAATTCTCCTATAATCACTATCTTTGGAACTTTCAATTAGTTCTTTTTCACTGACGTCAAGTATTTTGCAAAGGTCAGGTATTAAGGTTATGTCAGGGTAACTTACGCCTCTTTCCCATTTAGATATAGCTGTAACATCTAAATAGAGTAAATCAGCTAGTGCTTGCTGAGTGTAACCTTGTTTTAGTCTTGATTCTTTTATAAACATTCCAAATTTTTTCTTATCCATAAATGTCCTCCTTTGATAAGATCACTAACAATATACACCCATTTTATAAATAAGCCTATGGCTAGTTAGGCCATGCTATAAAAATTGTTAGATTTGAGGATGTTTTTTAATTATATTTTAGTAATATTAATATTATATAATAATAAGAGCACAAAATCTATATATATTTTGATAAATCAGAGTAAATTTGTTATAATATATTATATGTGAAAGGATGCATTTTTCATTATGAAAAAATTTAATAAAATCACTTGGCTAAGCATTGTTCTTTTTAGTTTAGTTGGTCAAATAGCTTGGACTATGGAAAATATGCTATTTAACGTATTTATTCAAGAAGAATTTAATGCAACTTTAAATGATATTGCTTTGATGGTATCCTTATCAGCTGTAGTTGCTACAATAACAACATTGTTGATAGGTGCTTTATCAGATAGAGTGGGAAAGAGAAAGTTATTTATTAGTTTTGGATATTTAGCTTGGGGCATTTCTATATTAGGTTTTATATTTTTAAAAGTAGATACACTAAGTAATGTATTTAAAACTTCAGTAAATGCATGTGCTTTAGGTATAGCTCTTACAATTGTTTTTGATTGTATTATGACTTTATTCGGTTCAACTGCAAATGATGCTTGCTTTAATGCTTGGATTACTGATATAAGTGATAATACTAATAGAGGTAAAATTGAAGGAGTGAATTCCGCAATGCCTTTAATTGCAGTATTGGTAGTATTTGGCACAAATATGTTAATAGAAGAAAATGATAATCATTGGACTTTATTGTTTTTGATTATTGGTATCTTAGTAATATTAGTAGGTATATTTGGTCTTTTCTTTATTAAAGATGAAGCCTTAGAGATAAAGAAAGATGAACCTTATTTTAAAAATATTTTTTATGGATTTAGGATAAGCGTTATAAAAGAAAATAAAATGCTTTATATAAGTTTATTAGGCTTTTTAATCTTTTCGACTTCTGTACAAATATTTATGCCTTATTTGATTTTATATTTTACTAATTCAATAGGTTTAGATAATTATGTTTTAGTGTTTGCACCTGCTATTATTTTAGCTGCTATATTTACTTTTATTATGGGTAAATTTATGGATTCTTGGGGATTTATTAAATCTATAATAATTACAACTATTTGTTATTTAGCTGGTTTATTAGTATTAACTATGTTTAGTAATGTTGTTTTAGTATTTATCGGTACATTACTTATGATGTGTGGTTATTTATCTAGTACAGCTAGCTTTAATATGGCAATTAGAAATCATACCCCAGAAAAAAATGTTGGTTTATTTCAAGGCGTTAGAATTGTAGTTCAAGTGTTAATCCCAATGCTAGTGGGTCCATGGATTGGCTCTATTCTTTCTGGTAATGTAAGTGAAGGCTTTTTAGGAGTAGCTGGTGATAATTATATACCATCATCACTAATTTTCTTAGGTGCCTTTGTTATTTGTTTATTTGTATCAATTTCTATTATTATGTATAATAAGAAAAGAAGTAAATAGGAGTATTATATGAGAGTTTTATTTATAGGTAATAGTCATACATATGTGCATGATATGCCACTAATTTTTAAAAACAAGATGAAAGAAAATGGTATAGATTGTTTTGTTACAATGATTGCTCATCCTGGTTGGACTTTAGAAAAGCATAATCAAAACCCAGAAGTAAAATTTAATATTTTGTATGGTGATTATGATTATGTAGTTTGTCAAGAATATGCTCATCCTTTTGGACCTAAAGAAAATTTATACAAAGGTATGAGAATATTGAAATCATATATAGACCAAACAAATGCAAAAATGATTATCTTTCCAACATGGGCAGCTAAATATAATCCACAGGCACAAGAAGAGATGAGTAATGCTCATAAATATATAGCAGATGTGCTTAATGTCAGTTTAGCTCCTGTAGATTCAAGATGGACTGATATATTGAATAATAACAAAGATATTGAATTATTCGGTCCTGATGGAGAGCATCCTTCAATTGATGGCTCAAACTTAATTGCTAGTTCAATCTTTGATACTATTATGGCTTTAGAAAATAATAAGTAATAAGGTGGGAAAATAAAATGAAAAAAATAAGCTTGTTAATGTTAATTATTTTAGTAATGCTTTTTATAGGTTGTAAAGCTAATGAAGATATTATTAATGAAAACCAAGAAGAAGATGAATTATATTATTTAAGCGATGACTGTCTTACTTTTAAAGCTAACTTACAATATAATGAAGGTACTAATTATAGATGGTATTATGAACTTAATAATCAAGGTGTTATTGTTTTAGAAAATGAGGAATATATACCTAATGAATCATCTAATGATATTTTAGGAAAAGAAGGAAAATATAAAGCTAGCTTTGTAGCTGACCCTGAATTAAATAATGATAGAAGAGTAATTATAACTTATACTTATAATACCCCACAAGGGAATGATAAGCATCCCAAAACTTATGAATTCCATTTATATGTAATGTTTGATGGCTCAATAATGTTTGACCATATGGTATCTAAAAATTTAAATGGTCCAGATGAGGATGAACACGTATGGAACCACATACAAGCTAAAAAAGTTACTTGTGTTGAAGATGGATATAATGAATATGATGAATGTATAATATGCGGTGAAAAAAGAGGCTATGAATTTTTAGAAAAGTTTGGTGGAGACCATGATTTTGTATTTGTTAGTGATAATCATAGTATTTCAAAAGAAAGCCCTATATACGAAGAATACAAGTGTTCAAAATGTGGTGAAACTACAGGAACATATGATAATGCTTTAAATAGGAGTAAATTAGATATGGAAAATTTAAATATATTGTTAATTGGAAACAGTTATACTAATTACAACACAATGATGAATTGCTTAAAAGGAGTAATTACAGGTGAAGGCATTAGTGTAAATATCGTAAAGGTATCTTATGGAAGTCAATATCTATATGATTATATTGAAGGACCTCAAGGTGACTATTATGATAAAGTTGTTGAAGCTGTGAAAAAGAATCATTTTGATATTGTATTTTTGCAAGATCAATCTTCTAATCCAGCAGAACACCCTGCAAACTTTTATGATTCAGTAAGAGATTTATATAAATACTTTACTGATTTGGGAACTACATGTATCTTATATGAAACATGGACAAGAAAAAAAGGGATGAATTCTTGGACTCCATACGAAATGGCACAAAGATTATGTGCATCATATGCAGCTATTGGAGAAGAATTAGGTATAAGGGTAAGTCATTGTGGAACTGCACAATATGATATCTTAATTAATCATCCTGAAATTGAAACACATAACTCTGATGGATCACATCCTTCAACATATATTTCATACGTTGTAGCTTTATGTCATTATGCTACAATTTACGGTAGAAGTCCAATAGGCATTAATTATAAATATAATGATTACATTAAAGATGAGTCTATTACATGGCACGCTGATAATGAGAGAGTTGAAATTGATGATGCAACTCAAAGAATATTAGAAGAAGCTGCGTACAACGCATGCTTTGGCCCATCAATGCTAGAGGATAAATTTAAAACAACATCATTAGGTGTAACTGAAAAATAAAATGAAAAGAATAAGAATATTTATATTAATAATATGTTTATTTATGTTATCATCATGTAAAATTAATGATAAAGTTACTGATGGCAAAGGTGAAAATGAAATCATTGATAATGAAAATGAGGCAATTGAACCGAAAACATATAATGTTAGTTTTGATGTTGATGGAACTATAACCATTATCAAAGTTAAAGAGAATGAAAAAGTAAATTATCAAGCCCATCCAGAAAAAGATGGTTATGATTTTGTAGGATGGTATTACAATGATAATTTGTTTGATTTTTCTAATGAAATAAAAGAAGATATAACAATAAAAGCTAAATTTTCAAAAACTAAAGTTAGAATTAATTATGATTTTGGATATGAGTGTTTTGATACTAAAGAAGATTTAAGACAAAGCTATTATACTGATTTTTATAACTTCTTAGTAAATAAAAATGCAAAAGAATTAGAAGAAGAAAACATAAATAACTTAAATGACTTTATGAAGTTTATGCTAACTTGGCAAATATATGATGATAGAAGTGATTTATATCATACTGGAGATTCATTTAAAGCTTATTACTTAAGCGAAGATATTGGTGGAAAATTAGAAAATCAACCTGATACACATTTTATTGGTTGGTGTTATAAGAATGGTAAATATATTGATTTTATAAATCATTTAGTAACTTTTTTTGCATATTGGCGTACAGATGAAGGATATACTTCAGGTTCTGGCGATCCTAATGGTAATGATTTTTTTGCTCACTCTTGGTCTTCACTAGTTGATACAGCTAAGTTTTTCTATTTCACAGCTGATACTTTAAACATTAAGTATCCTTGGTTTGATAGTGAAAGAGTTAAAAAAGCTTTAGATTATATCCCTGGTGTTGGAAGAGTAACATTAGAATATGAATCAGATTACCCAATTAAATTACCTGATGATATATATAGAGATGGATTTATCTTTTTAGGTTGGTTTGATGAAGATGGTAATAAGGTATCTTTAGTAGATAAATCTTTAACTGTTTATGCTAAGTGGGAGAATAGTGATGTATTACTTGATTTAGCTAATGAATTTATTAGTGATTTTAATATGATAAGTGGAAGGAATTTAGATTATACTAAATTTGATACAAGATATTTTAATTCAAGTGAATTCGTTGATATGGTTAATGATGAGGTAATGAATAAAAAATGGATGTGGTTATATAAATTATTAGCTGACTTATCAGGAGATGAAACATTAGATCCATTACAAGATGGCTATAGTTTTGAAGATAATAAAGGTTTTTATATAGCTAATATAAATGCATTATTTACTCATTCAGAACACACAGATACTTATTTATCTACTAAAAGTATGGATTTTAGTGACATAAATATTTTAAAACAAGTTCTTGAAGAATTTTCAAAACATATAAATAAATAAAATTATATTGGGAGATAAATATGCAAGTAGTAGTAATGGCTGCAGGAATGGGTTCAAGATTCGGTGGCCTTAAACAAATGGAAGCAATGGATGAATATGGTAATTTTTTACTTGATTATTCTATTTATGACGCCAAAAGAGCAGGATTTGATGAAGTAATATTTATTATCAAACATGAATTTGAAGAAATATTTAAAAATAGTATAGGTAAAAGATTAGAAAGAATAATTAGTGTTAAATATGCATTTCAAGAATTAGATGATATTCCATTAGGCTATAATTTAGTAAAAGGAAGAACTAAACCATGGGGTACACTTCATGCTATATTAAGTGCTAAAGACTTAATTACAGGGCCTTTTATTATAATAAATGGTGATGACTATTATGGAAAAGAATCATATGAAATAGCATATGATTTTGTAAATAAGATTAAAAATACAAAAGGTATTTATGCTAATGTTACTTATGAAGTAGCAAAAACTATTACAGCTAATGGTAGTGTAAAACGTGGAGTATGTTTTACTGATGATAAAGATAATATTGTTAATTTAATTGAATGTAGTATTATAAAAGATAATAATACAATTATAGCTAATCCTTTAGATACTAGTCTTGATTCTTTTATGATAAGTAATGATACTAAGGTTTCAATGAATTTCTTTTGTTTTTCTAAAGATGTATTAGAAAGATTTGAAACAGCTTTTAATGATTTTTTAAAGGATAATATTAACGAATTGAAGAGTGAATGCTTAGTGCCTATAGAGATTGGGAAAATGGTTCAAAAAGGCGAAATTACTTTAAAACTTCTTTCTACACCTTCAATATGGCAAGGAATAACTTACAAGGAAGATAAAGAACAAGTAGTTAAATACTTAAAGAATTTAAGAGATAGTGGGTTATATAAAAAGAGTTTATATGAATAAAGATAATATTATAAGTGAATTTAAAAAGATATTTAAATCGAATGATTATGATATGTTTATATCTCCAGGTAGAATTGAATTATTAGGAAATCATACAGACCATAATAACGGAAAAGTATTATGTGCATCCATTGATTTAAATATAACTTCAGTAGTAAATAAAAGAAATGATGATAAAGTTATAGTAATTTCAAAAGGTTACCCAAAAGTAGAAATAGCATTAAATGACTTAAATAAGGATGAAGTACCTTCATCAAAGTCTCTTATCAAAGGTGTATTATTTAGGTTAAAGGAATTAAATTATAATATTGGTGGTTTTAATATGGTTTTAGATTCTAATATACCAGCTGGTATGGGAGTATCGTCTAGTGCTGCGTTTGAAAACTTGATTGCGAAAATAGAATCATATTATTATAATGATGATAAAATTACTGATGTAACAATAGCTAAAGTTTCAAAATATTCTGAAAATGTATATTTTAATAAACCTTGTGGCCTATTAGATCAATGTGCTATTGCTTGTGGTGGAATTAATTATATTGATTTCAAAGATGAAACTGCACCAATTATTAAAAACGTCAAAACTAAGTTTTCATCTTATAATTTTTTGCTTATAAACACTTTAGATTCACATGAAAATTTAACACCTTATTATAAAGCTATAAAAGATGATATGTATAATGTAAGCTCTTTTTTTAATAAGAAAGTTTTAAGAGAAGTTGATTTTAATGACTTAACAAATAATAAAGAAAATATTACAAACAAGTTTGGTGAGGTAGCATATAATAGAGCATTTCATTATTTTAAAGAAAATGAAAGAGTAAAAGATGCATACAATGCTTTAGAAAATGGTGATTATGATAGATTCTTTAATGATTTAAAAGAATCAGGTGATTCATCATATAATTATTTAAAAAACTGCTATTTAGAAAGTGAAGAGGAAAGACTACCTAAAGCTATAAATTATATTAAGAGTGAAATCAAAGATGCTTATGTTAGAGTACATGGCGGAGGTTTTGCGGGCACTATTTTAGTAGTTTTGAAGGATAAAGATTTTAATAATAATATAACAAGCTTATATAATAAATTTGGTTTTGAAAATGTAATAAAAGTAAAAATTACAGATAGTAAAACAGATATATTAAAATAAACTAAGAAAGAATAAATTATGGTTAAAAAGGTATTAAGTATATTGATTTTAATGATATCTATATTCACAATTGTAGGTTGCAAAAGTAATGAACCTATTATCGATGATTATGAATGTAATCATTATTTTGAAGATGGCATTTGTATTATTTGTGGTGAGAAAGCGATTGATGTATGTAAACATGAATTTATAAATGGTAAATGCAAAATATGTGATTATAGATGTGTACACAATTATGTTAATGGTATTTGCGAAACATGTGGATTTGTTTGTAAGCATGCAGTATTAGAAGATGGTATTTGTAAAGCTTGTGGAATTAATTATAGAGAAACTTGTGAACATATATTTTCTAAGAGCAAATGTGTAATATGTGGTTTTGTTTGTGATCATGGGGATACTCCATGTTTAAAAGAGTGTGAAGTATGTGGCACAACAGTGAGTCATAGATTAGTAGGAGGAAATTGCACTATGTGTGAATATGTGGAAAAGTTTACTGATACTGCTGTTCCTGATTTATATTTAGGAAATTGCCCTAATAAAGGAACTGTGGAAATGACAGTTTTTCAAAGTTATGACTATGCTAATAAAGTAAATTATGAAAATACTTTTTTTGCATATCTTCCGTATGGATATGATCCAAACGATGATAAAGAATATAACGTTTTATATTTACTTCATGGAAGTGGAGAAAATGCAGCATATTGGTTAGCACAGCTTGGATATAAAGGTGGATATACTGAAACAACAAAAATCCTTTTAGATAATATGCATTATTATGGATTATGTGAAGATACTATTGTAATAACTCCAACATCTAATTTAAATGGTACTGCTAATTTTTATAAAGAATTATTAAACCAAATTATGCCTTTAGCAGAAACAAAATATAAAACTAAAGCTGGACTATATGGCAAGGATGTAAGTAAAGTTAAAAATGAAGATTTTATTGCATCAAGACAAAGTAGAGCATATGCTGGACTTTCAAGAGGTTCTATGATTGGTTGGAGTATTTTAGCTTATGAATTACCATATTTTGGTTATTTTGGTTTTTATTCAGGTGGCAGTTACGGATTAACTCAATATTATAATGATTCAAAAGAAACTGTTAGTACATCTGAGTATAAAGTTTTATATGCATACCATTCTTGCGGAAATGATGCAATGTATTCTAACCATTTAGAAGAATATAATGGACTATTAAAAGCATCTAATGGTAAATTAATTGAAGGTGGTAACACTAACTTCCTACCTAAGCCTAATTTTGGTCATACATATAGTGCTTGGATTATTGATTTATATAATTCATTAGGTTATGCATTTTTTAAATACAATGATTAAAATTTATACTAATAAACCTATGTTTTTAGATTTTAAACATAGGTTTTTTTGATTATATATTGACTATCATATATTATTAGGAGTAAAATATTCTATGGTTATAAGGAGGCTCTTATGGGCGAAAAGAAGAAAAGAAAACATGGTGATAGAAAAGATGCAACTTTAATTAGAGATATTGACTCATTGCATATTGCAATGGCACATTGCTATTTAAACAGAACGGATAATGAAGCATATATTTCAGAACAAATAGAATTAGAACCAATTTATAAGTGGATTGAGCAACACAAAGATGAAGAATTAAAATATACATTCTTTCATGTGATAGTGGCAGCATTATTAAAATTATTAGTAATAAGACCTAAATTAAACAGATTTATTGCTAATAGAAAATATTATCAAAAAAATGAAAGAATCGCTGGATTCATTATTAAAAGACAATTCACTGACGAAGCTAAAGAAGGTATGGCATCAATTAAAGCTGATGAAAATTCAACTGTATTTAGTGTTCATGAAGATATCAAAAAACAAATTATACCTTGTAAACAAGGAAAGAATAATAGTACAGAAGATTCAATGGCAATATTTGAGAAAATGCCACATTGGATTACAAAGATTGTGTTTAATGTAGTTAGAAGATGGTCAGAAAAAGGTAAGCTACCTGATTCAATTACCAAAGGGGATTCTAACCATTCATCTGTATTTATTACAAATTTAGGATCAATAGGATTAAAGTGTGGATACCATCATTTATCAAATTATGGAACTTCATCTATCTTCGTAGTTATTGGAGAAAAGAAATTAACTCCTTTCTATGACAAAGATGGTAATGCAACAATGAAAGAAACTTTGGATATTGGTCTTACAATTGATGAAAGAATCGCTGATGGTTACTATTATGCAAAATCAGTAAAGATGCTTAAAAAGGTTTTAGAAAATCCTGAATTATTAGAACTAACTTTTGAAACACCTGTGGAGTTATAATGATGGAAATTAAATGTAAAACACCTTGGGAAAAGTTTATGGGCGAAGTACCTATGCATTTAACTTATCCACAAGGTACTATGTATGATGCTTTAAATGATATAGCAATTAAATACCCAAACAATATTGCTTTAGATTTTATGGGCTCAAAAATATCATATAAAGTATTGATAAACAATATTAAAAAAACCGCTTATGCACTTAGTTCACTAGGTATTAAAGCTGATGATCATATTATTGTTGCTATGCCTAATTGCCCACAAGCAATTTACATGTTTTATGCAATTAATTATTTAGGTGCAATTTCTCATATGATTCATCCATTAAGTGCAGAAAAAGAAATAGTATTTTATATTAAAGATTCAAAATGCAAATTATTAATAACTATAGATGCTTTCTATGAAAAGTTTTCTAGAGCAATTAATGATGCAAAAGTAGATTTATTTGTGGTAGCGAGTATAAAAGATGCTTTAAATCCTTTTATGAAGGTAGGTTATTTATTAACTACTGGAAGAAAAGTAAAAAAGCTTCCTAATGATGGGAAATACATTATTTGGAAAAATCTACTAAAGAAAGCAAAATGTGATGTATTTGAATGTAAGAAAGATAAAGATGAGACTGCAGTTGTATTATATTCTGGTGGTACAACAGGAACCTCAAAAGGTATTGCATTAACAAATTATAATTTTAATGCTTTATCAAGACAAGTTGTAGCAACAAATCCCATGTTTAAACCAGGTGATAAAATGCTTGCAGCTATGCCATTATTCCATGGCTTTGGTTTAGGTGTATGTATTCATACAATGCTTGCAGTAGGTGGAAGGTGCTTACTAGTACCAAGATTTACAGCTGAATCATATTCTAAATTAATATATAAGAAAAAGTGTAATTTTATTGCGGGAGTTCCAACTTTATATGAAGCTTTAACTAGAATTAAAAGCATGGATGGCAAAAACTTATCTTGCTTAAAGGGCGTGTTTTCAGGTGGTGATTCACTATCAATTGAACTTAAGAAAAAATTTGATAAGTTTTTAGCTGATAGAAAAGCTACAATTCAAATCAGAGAAGGATATGGCACAACTGAGTGTGTAACAGCTTCGTGTTTAACACCTTTAACTGTTAGTAAAGAAGGTTCAATTGGTATTCCATTCCCTGACACTTATTACAAAATTGTAAAACCAAACACATTAGAGGATTTAGAATTTGGTGAGGAAGGTGAAATAGTTTTAGCTGGACCAACAGTTATGAAAGAATATACTAATAATCCTAATGAAACTAATGAAGTGTTAGAAAAGGATGAATTAGGAACAATATGGCTTCATACTGGCGATTTAGGAACAATGGATGAAGATGGATATATTTATTTTAAAGGTAGAATTAAAAGAATGATTATTACTTCTGGTTATAATGTATATCCTCAACAATTAGAAAACATTATCGAAAAGCATGAAGCAATTCAAATGAGTTGTGTTATAGGTGTTAAAGATGATTATAAAATGCAAAAGGTAAAAGCATTTGTAACTTTAAAAGAAGGTTATGAACCAAGTGATGAACTAAAACAATCAATTATGGATCATTGTAAATTGTATATACCTAAATATGCTATGCCTTATGACATTGAATTTAGAGACACTCTTCCTACTACTTTAGTTGGTAAAGTAGCCTATAGAATTTTAGAAGAAGAAAACTAAAAATGAAAAAACTTCTAGTAAACTGGAAGTTTTTTTCTTTTTGTGTTAAAATAATAATATAGGAGTTTTTATGAAGAAAAAAATATTAATAACATTAATTCTTGTATTTTCAATTTTAACTATTTCAAGTATAACTATAAACGCTAAAGCATCTTTTAAAGAATCATCAAAGGAAGTAATTGATTTAGGATATGGCGTTAGTATAGATAAAGTTACTGGCACTTCTAAATCTACTTTCTGGGAAAGTTATTGGGGTGGATCTACAAACGCAGAAGGTAGAGGTCAAACTATATACACAGCTAATATTAGTAAGGATTCACCTGCTTTTATTGTGCAATGGGGTATTTTTAATGGAGTTGAAAATAATTGGGGAGTTACTTCTCTTTCTCAAATAGCAAAGGATTATGAAAATACTCATCCTGGTAAAAAAGTATTAGTAGCTACTAATAACTGGCTTTCAGATTGTAGTTCTGATAATGTGGGAGAATTAGATGGTGTTCAAATAATTGGTGGCTTAAATTATAGAGTCAGCGATAAGCAAGGTAACAATGCTTTTGCACATGAATATATTGCAAGACCTTTTATTTTAGGTTTTGATAAAGATGGACATATTATTTATGATGATGAATATAATAGTGAAGATTACACTAATGAATTAGTGCTAAGCATATATAATGGCGTAGATAAAGAAAAGACTTACTTAGATATGAATGTAAGTAAAATTAATGAATTACCTTCAAATGGTGAAATAGCAATATATTTTAGTAATATAGGAAATGAAGAAGTTAGTGCTAATGGCGCTAAGATTTATGAAATGAATGGCACAGTAAGACATGACTTCGCTAATACAAGTGAGTTCTTAGAAAGAGACGCTTTCGCTAAAGGTAAATTAGTCAAAGAATGTGATAGCATTAATTTTAATGGAAAAGAAGAAGGAACATATTTTTTAGTTTCTAAAAATGATAAATTTAATAATTTAGATATAACTAATTTAGATTTGGTTTGTCAATATGAATTATTAGGAGAATTAAAAGATATCATTGGCGCTACAACATATTATTATCATATTGTAAGAGATGGTGTTGCATATAATAATAATTATAATAATGATAAAGGTGACGCTGTTGAGTGGAGTAAAGGACACCAAATAAATAATGAAATTCATCCTAGAACTGCTTTATTATTAAAAGAAGATGGAACACTCGCATTATCAGTTATTGATGGAAGAAGAGCAGATCAAGGAATGACTGGAATGGATTATGAAGACATGGCTAATTTCTATAAATCATATTATAGCGCAAAAGAAGTGTTTAATTATGATGGTGGTGGATCAAGTTGTATGGTAATAACTAATTCAAGTGGTGGATTTGATATTATAAATGATCCATCTGACGGACATCAAAGATCAGTAGCTAATGCATGTTTAATAGTTGTGGAAGAGGAACCATTCAAAGTAAGTTGTAGCGAAGATGAAGTAGATAAGTTAATTCTAAATATTACTAATATTAAAGAAGATGTACAAACTGTATATGCACTTTTTAATGATGAGTTATATGAGATTAAAGAGGGTGTAGAGGGTTATGAAATCATAATTAATGATTTAGAAAAAGAAAGTAAATATACATTCCAAATGTGTTGGAAGAATAAAGATGACGATGTTTTATATAAAGGCGGCTATTTCACTTTTGAAACTGCTTATCAATTCGCTACATTAGATTATTATAAGATTGATTATGATGAAGATGGAACTCTCGTTATTACAATTAAGGTAATAGATACAGAAAGGGCTTTTAATAAAGGTACAATTACTATAGGCGATGAAACACAAACATTTAGAGATTTAGAAAGTGAAATAATGTTTTTAAATATTGACTCTAATAAAGAATATGATGGAGTGATTAGATTATCTTCAAAGTTTAATAATAAAACTTATACTAAAACTACTAACTTTAAAGTTAATGAAGGAGTTAAGCCAATTATTATTGATGATAATAAAATTGATGACAAAAAGGGAGGATGTGCTAACGCATCGTCTTCAATTGTATTTATTATGATAAGCATGTTTGCAGTAGCTTATGTAAAAAGAAAACGCTATTTTTAGAATAATCTATTATAGATTATTCTTTTTATTTGATGTATAATATTAGCAAGAGGTGAATAATATGTTTGTGAAACAGGTTTCAATTTTTATAGATAATAAGAAAGGGTCTATAGCTGAAGTTATATCAATATTAGGTGAAGCTAACATCAATATTAAAGCATTATCAGTAGCTGATGCTGCAGATTTTGGTATTTTAAGATTAATTGTAGATGGACCTGACAAAGCATATGAAGTGTTAAAAAATAAATATAAAGTTAAAATTGCTAACGCAATAGCTATTGCTGTTTTAGATAAGGCAAATGAATTAGGTAAGGTGCTTAATATAATAAGAAACAATGATATAGAAATCACATATATCTATTCTCTTATCGGATATATGGCTGACGATTCTGTTATAATTCTTAAGACTCCAAATTTAGAAAAAACAGAAGAACTACTAAAAGAAAATGAAATAAAAATAGTAGATCCTAGTACTTTGTATATGGAGTAAGATTATGTTAGATATTATTATTAAGTTATTATTTATTATATTATTTTTTGCATCAACAATATTTATTGGAGTGTATTGTAGAAATAAAGCACAAACATCATCTGATTTTGCGTTAGGTGGAAGAAATGTTGGACCATGGCTATCTGCTTTTGCTTATGGAACATCATATTTTTCAGCTGTTATATTTATAGGTTATGCAGGTTCATTTGGATGGTTATTTGGTGTATCTGCTTTGTGGATAGGACTAGGTAATGCGTTTATTGGATCATTGCTTTGTTGGAAAGTTTTGGGAAGAAAAACAAGAATTATGACTCAAAACTTAGAATCAGCTACCATGCCTGATTTCTTTGGTAAAAGATATCAATCAAAGGTATTAAAAATAGTTGCTGCTTTAATAGTTTTCTTTTTCTTGATCCCTTACACTGCTGCTTTATATAATGGACTTTCTTCATTATTTAATATTTGCTTTACTGATAAAATTCCTATTTGGGTTTGGATTTTATTAATATCTGTTGCTACTGGAGCATATACAATTGCTGGTGGATTAATGTCTTCCGCATTAAATTCTTTTGTTCAAGGAATTATAATGTTGGTTGGTATTATTCTTGTTGTTATATGTGCGTTAAATGTTAATGGTGGTTTGATGGAATCAATGAAGATGCTTGCTACAACTGGCTTTGATGGCTCAAATGGTGGTTGGGAGTTTGCATCAATATTTGGCCCTGACCCTATTCATTTGCTATTTGTTGTGTTGCTTACATCATTAGGATGTTGGGGATTACCTCAAATGGTAGGAAAATTTTATTCAATAAGAAATGAATCACAAATCAAAAAGGGTAACGTTATTTCAACTATATTTGCTTTAATAGTTGCTGGTGGATGTTATTTCTTAGGTGGATTTAGTAGAATATTCGCATCAACTAAAACTGGAGATATTATTCCTCAAATGGTTGCTAGTTTAAATGTTGTTGTTGTAGCTATTGTTATTGTGTTGGTTTTAGCTGCTTCTATGTCAACTTTATCAGGTTTAGTTTTAGCTAGTGCTTCAACTGTAACTTTTGATTTAATTGATGGTAATAAAAATAAAAGCGAAAAAACTAAAATAACATCATTAAGAATATTAACTTGTTTATCAATTATTATTTCTGCTTTACTTGCTATATTCCAAGTTTATGGACCACAAGAATTAACAAAAGACATTGCTGGACTTATGGGTATATCTTGGGGTGCTATTAGTGGTGCGTTTATTGGACCATTTGTATATGGATTACATTCTAAGAAAACAACTAAAGCATCAGTATATGTAAGTTTTATAGTAAGTATTATTATTTCATTAACAGGTCTAGTACTAAGTTTTACTGGAGGTTCATATAAGTTACAATCAGCTAATGGAATTTTATGGTTCGATTTTGCAGACTCAATTTATATGGGTGTATTAGCTATGGCATTGTCTTTAATCCTAGTACCAATAGTATCATTATTTACTAAGCCATTTGAAAAAGAATTCGTTGATAAGATTTTTGCACCTTATACACATAAAGTATTAGTACCTGAAGACACAGTATTAGTTGATAAAGATGCATACAAAGAGGAAATTCAAAAGTCAAGTTTTGACAAAGAATAATAAACTATTTCTACAAATTTTTTGCTTTTCATTTTTTAAACATAAAAAAGAAAGTATTTATTGAATTAACATTATAAGGGGCTGTAAAAAATTTAAAGTTTTACAGCACCTTTTTTTGTTCTCTTTTTTTGGCTTGTTGAACAAATTAAATTGGTTATATTTTTTATTTTACAATTTATAACCATTTACAAAATATATCTATTTTTTTGAAAAATACAAATAAGTTTAATGAATCAATAAATTAAAAGGAATAAATCATAAATAGATTTATTCCTTTAGCTTATTTTAAAAAAATGGTAAAAAGAGCTTATGCCAAAAGTAAAATATAAAAATTATTAATTGCTTTACAAAATTAAACCTAAGATAATTAAGAATTCTCCAATTGAATATGTAATCATTACAAGAAAGTGCGATTTTAACTTGCTATTTTTATTAAATCTTACAAAGAATAAACATGTATCAGAAATAAAGAATAAAATAGCTCCTATGAAAGTAATTATTGTAGCTAAAGTTGCACCATTACTAATTAGTCTATAAAAGGCAAATGAGTTCATTCCACCATTAATTAGTAAATATGCAAACATTGGAATAAATATTGGTTTAGGTATAAATTGTTTTAGTTTAGTAAAAATTAATATTACAGAAATAACATAAGCTAAAGCAATGATTGTGATTGCATATATAGGTACATTGTTAAAGTCAATAAAACGACTATATTCTAATATAAAGAAAAGGTGGGATGCTAAGAAAGCTATACCTCCAAATGTAAACCATTTTAAACCGTTTTTTTAAACCTATAAAACTCTATAAAACTTATATTCTCAGAGTTTTTGTTTAATTCCTTCTTCATAGAATGAGTTGTCCCATTTCTCCAAAGGCTTAAATTCCGTGCAAACGTACACGTATAGGTAAAATACATATTACGTACTTT
>JAZLLM010000074.1:0-12374 GCA_045598145.1 Bacilli bacterium
ATATAAGCTTTAAAAAAGATGCTACTTTAATATATGATAATTTTGAAGAAATAAAAGAACAAATTGTTCTTTGTAATGAAAAAAAGAAAATTATTGCATGTATAGATGAACGTAGTGATTATCTTGATAGTGAATATCTCAGAGAATTAAGAAGCAAAAATAATGAGATTGAAGATAAAATTAGCACCTATAAAAATTTGTTTTATGGCTTTAAAGAATTAGGTGAATTTGAAGTCTTAGTAAATAATCATAATCAAAGATATATTTATGATAATAAAAAGAATAAATTATTTAATAATATTAACGGCAAATCACTTGATGATGAGCAAAGGGAATCAGTGTTAATTGATGAAACATCTACATTAGTTGTGGCTGGTGCTGGAAGTGGAAAAACTTTAACAATATGTGGTAAAGTTGAGTTTCTTTTAAAAGAAAAGAAAGTAAATGCTGACGATATTTTATTACTTTCTTACTCTAAAAAATCAGCAAATGATCTTCAGTTTAAAATACTTAATATAAACAAAGATATTAAAGTTAACACATTTCATAAAATGGGTTTAGATATTTTAAAAGAAGTTCAAAAAAAGTCTTTCGCTGTAGAGGAACAATATAAAGCTATTATTGAAAAATATTTTAGAGAAGAAATGAAAAATAGACCAGGTATGTTTAATGATATATTAACGTATTATGGTTTATATATATCTTCAGACAAAAGTACAAAACGATATAGCAATGTTGGCGAAATGTTTGAAGATTTAAAAAAAGAAAATTATACAACTTTAAAAGATCAACTATTAAATTTAACAAATGATACTTTAAAACGTGAAACATTAAAAAAAGAATACGTTAAATCATATCAAGAAATGGCTTTAGCTAATTGGTATTTCATTAATGGAATTGATTATGTATATGAGGCTCCATATGAGGTAGATTATACTACTGAATCAAAAAGACAATATCTTCCTGATTTTTATCTACCTAAATATAAAATATATCATGAACATTATGGTATTGATAAAAATGGTATGGCTACACGATATAGTGGTGAAGAAAAAGAAAATTATGAATATAATATATTATGGAAAAGAAGCATACATAATAGAAATAATACAAAATGTATTGAAACTTATTCATATGAATTTCATGATGGCATTATATTTAAAAATCTTGAAAAAACGTTGAAGGATAATGGAGTTGAATTTAAGCCGCTTTCAAAAGATGATATAATTAATGCTTTAGACTCAATTTATGAAGGACAACCATTTAAATCCTTTATTAATTTAATAAGAACCTTTTTATCATTATATAAAGCTAGATATAAAGATGAGTCTGGATTTGATGAATTAATAAAATGTGGTTTCAGTAACAAGTACGAAGAAAGAAGAGCAACTTTGTTTTTGAGTATTGTAAAGGATGTATACTTATATTATATTGATTATTTGAAAAATGAAGACAAAATCGATTTTGATGATATGATATTAAGATCAATTTCAGCTTTAGATGAAACAACTAATTTTAAATATAAATATATTATAGTTGATGAATTTCAAGATATTTCAATTAGTAGAATGCTATTTTTAAAGAAATTAATTAGTCATGGTCATGCTAAATTGTTTGCTGTTGGTGATGACTGGCAAGCTATTTATAGGTTTTCTGGATGTGATTTAAATATTTTTACAAAATTCAAAGAATATTTTGGACCATCAAAAATCACAAGAATTACCACTACACATAGGAATTCACAAGAACTACAAGATATAGCAGGTCCTTTTATAAGAAAGAATCCTGAACAATTTACTAAATCAATTAAGTCTTCTATTCATTTAGAAAATCCAGTACAAATAATGCTTTATGATAAAAAGAAATCTATTGCTTTTTTAAATATTTTAAAGGAAATTAATGATATAGATATTAAAGCTAATGTATTAATATTAGGACGTAATAATAAAGACTTTGAACAAATTGCTTTAGAAGATAGAATTTATATTGATTATAAAGAATCTTCAGCATCTAAAACTGTTGTTAAGGTTAAAGATTATCCTACTATGAAATTTATTTATAGTACTGTTCATGGCTCAAAAGGATTAGAAGAGGATTATGTAATAATAATTAACGCAGATGATACTAGGTATGGATTCCCAAATAAGGTTGAAGATGATGAATTATTGAATATGGTATTAAGTGCAAAAAGCAATTATGAATATGCTGAAGAAAGACGTCTTTGGTATGTTGCACTAACTAGAACAAGAAATTATACTTATATTATTACTAATAAACATAATCCATCTATATTTATTAGAGAAATTAAAGATAAGTGCTTAATTCTAAATCCTAATATGCAATGTAGTCATGATGATGAAATATTATGCCCTAAATGTAAATCAGGTAGATTAATACTTAGAAATAAAGAATCAGACAATAGCTTGTTTTATGGTTGCTCAAATTATCCTTATTGTAATTATGCTATAAGTGATTTAAGAGCTGTATCAAGAAATAATAGGTGTAAAGAGTGCGGTGATTTTATGGTTTATAGAAAAGGAAGATGGGGTTCTTTCTATGGATGCCATAATTATCCAGAATGTAATTATACTGAAAAATATGATTGCGATAATAAATAATTTTTTTAATAAATTATTTTGATAAAATTATAAAAATATTTGCATATATTAATATTATTTGATATACTTTATGTGAAGATGAATAAAAAGTGTATAAATAGTTAAGTTGGTACTATTGTCTCTACGTGACTACCTTATTGTCATACTACACCTTGTATTTTATTTGCATAGATATATTATATATGTAAGTTATTTTGTAAGGTGTTATATGGATAATATAACACTTTTTTATTTGATTATTGAAAGGGGAATAATGGAAATGAAATCTTTTATTAGAAAGGGATTAATGTTAGGAATAACATTATGCTTGATTTTTTTAGGATTTGGATTTGGAATTAATGTAAAGGCTGCTGCAATTCCTGCAACTATTGGATATGCTGATATACCTGAAGGATACGATTCAAATGGAACTAGTGGTGAAATAAAATTGAAGATAGTAACTGAAAATGATTTGACTGTTAAATATTCTGGAATCAATACGAAAAGTAGTGCGACTGGTAGTGCCTACTCTTATTCAATGTTTATAAAAAATTATGGTTATGTATATTCTTATAATTGCCCTGAAGGTTATTACCCAACTAAAGTGTCTGTAAATTTTAGTAGTGGTACAGGTGTATCTGGTAAAGTTGGAATTAGTTATAGCACTGATATTATTTCTACAAGAGATTCAAGTGTTACAGATGCTGTAGAAAAAAATGGTAAGTGTGAATTGACTAATGCTGATAAAACTAAATTATATTGGAATTTTTCTACAACAGGAGCAAACGTTCAAGTAACTAGTATTACTGTTGAATATGATATAATTCCACAAGGTAATGTTGATTTAGAGTCAATATCAGTTAGTGCAATTGAATTAAAACCTGGAAAGAGTATTAAAACTTCTATCGCTTATACTCCTTTTAATGCAACTAATCAAGCTGTATCTTATGAAATCACAACAGGATCTGATATTGCATCGGTTGATGAGAAAGGAATAGTAACAGGGTTAAAACAGGGTAATGCTGTTTTAACTATTACTCCTAAAGATACCCATGCTCAACCTATTAATGTAAATATTACTGTGTGTTATCCAGCACCTCAAGGTATAGTTTTAAATAATCAATATATTATTGTAGCGTCAAATGAATCAACTTCATATAAATTGACAGGTGTAGTAAAAGATTCTGGTACAACTTCTATATATGTTGACTCAAAAAATCCAGAATTTCCTTTAACTGCAGTTGAAGGTATTTATGCAAATACTGTGGCATTTAAAAATGGAGATGATTATTTATCAGTTTTAGCAGATGATAATAAAATATCATTATCTACTGAATTAAATGCAAATTCTTCTTGGATAGTATCTTATTCATCAGATACTGGACTATATTCATTACAAAATATTGGTTTTGACGAAAGATATTTACAATATTTTTATAATAGTGGAAGTCCTAAGTTTGCAGCATATAAAAATACTCAAACAAATGTAAACTTAGTTGTATATGAAGCTCCAACAAATCAATTAGTAGCTCCTACAAATGTAAGTGTTGATGCTAGTAGTAAAGTTACATTTACAGCTAATGATGTTAACGCAACTAGTTATACTATAGTTGTTAAAGATTCAGAAGGCGTAACTGCATATTCAGGCGTTATTGAAAATAATGGAATTTTACCAATTAATAAAAAAGATGAATATACAGTACAAATTAAAGCAAAAGCTGATGATTTCCTTGATTCTGATTATTCTGTTGCTTATGTTTGGGATAATTTATCAAGAGAATATTTGGAAGAAAAAACAGTAACTGAATTTATTGCTTTATCTGATAATGCATATTATTATTATAGAGTAGTAGGTTTAGTAAAATCTACAATTGATAACTCACAATTTACAATTACTGATGGTACTAATGATTTAATTGCTTATGATATCGAAGATAATGTAAATGGTGGAATGTTATCTTTTGAAACAGCTGATATTGGAATAGGTGATACAATTGTATTATATGGTTATAAAAAAACATATAGTTCAAAACCTGAAATTATTGGTTATTATGTAAGTAGAACAAAGAATTATGGTAATAATTTCTCAATATTAGAAACAAAAGCTAATATGAAGATTGATTATACTACCAGTCTTAATAGTATATCTATTGATACAAACTTTATAGGTACAGCTTCTTCTCAAAAAAATTTGAGTGATGGCTGGACTTCCGATAATATTGGTGGAACTTATGCGTCGCCATTCTGGCAATCTTTTAGAAATAATGGTGAATATATTTTATCGGGTGATTTTGAATATGAACAAAGTGCAATTAATGTTGCATTTACATGCTATTTAAATAATAATGGTAGTTCTGGAAATAAATCATCAAAAATCAAGTTTGAGGCTTTAGGAGCTGATGATTCAGTTATAGATGTATGTACTTCAGAAGAAATTAATACTTGGAAAACCGGGGTTGGCAATTATGATACATTAATTGTTAATCTAATAGGTGAAGGAATTGCAAAAGTTAAAATTAGCTTCATTAAAGATGGTGGCGGCAATGTTGCATTTTCAAATGTAAAGATTAATTCAGCTAATACTTATGAAATAACTAAAGAAGAAAATAAAAATGTTATGTCTATGCAATTTGCTGGCTTTATCACTGCTGATTTAAAAGAAAAATTAGAATCAGTTGGTGATGTAACATATGGTATGTTATACTTCATCAAATCAACATATACTATGAGTGATGTAATTCAATATTTAAATAGTGGTAATAATATGAATGCTACTAAATCTATTTTTGCTGGATTAAAAGTAATTAGTAAAGCTCCTAGTCAATTACAAGGTGTTGATGAAACAGGATTAATCGCTGTTGATGATGATCCTTCATATTATCAATTTGGTGTTTCTATTAATAATATTTCTAATGATAATATTGATACAGAAGTAACTGCAGCTGCATTTATTTGCTTAGAAGGTAAATATTACGCAATGCAAGAAAAATCATATTCTGTTAAGACTATGGCTGAGGCTTATGTTAAAGCTACTAACACTTCAAGTTATTCAAATCATTTAGGTGTATTAACTTGGTTATCTCTTTATGAAAGCGAGGAAAATTAATTATGAAAAAAATTTATGAAGATCCAAGATTTCAAATAATTGAATTTGCAAAAGAAGATATAATCGTTACTAGTAAATTTGGTGAAGACCCTGAAGGATTAGATCCTGATGATGATATGTTATCAGGAACTGAAGCATAAAAACTAAAAGGCTCTATAAGAGCCTTTTCTTTTTTACACAATTTTACAAAAAAAGTGTAAAATAATCTTGACAACCACTTTTTACAAGTGTATAATTTTAGGTGGAGGTTGATAATGAAAAGAATAACAGACATTATCACAATATCAGAATTATCAAGATTAATTAATATATCTAGACCTACATTATATAAGTATATAGAAGACTTTGAAAATAATAGGTTTGGTGGTATTAGTTATGATTATGTTTTATTATTTCAGTTTATAGTAAATGATAATACAATATCAAAAAAACAGATATATGACTATTGTGCAAATACATTTAGAGTAACAAGTGATAAAGTAATTCTAGAAAAACTAAAAATGAAGATGGAAGAAGATAATGATTATAAAGATACCATATCATTATTAGTTAACAATATGGATAAAATTGATATTAAAGAATTAAATGAATATATTAATAATAAGTTAGGAGAAAATAAATAATGGAATTAGAGAACCAAGTATATTTAATTAAACAATTAGAATTTGCTTTTAGAAAATTAAGAATTGAACAAGACTTAGAATATCATAAGGCTGAATATGAAAAGAGAACACCAGATATCGTTGGAGATAGTGAAGGTGCTTTCGCTAAATTTAAAAAGAATACCAAGAATAATTGGAATAAAGGTGGATATGAAAAACATCTAGCTTTATACAATGAATTAAAAGAAAAGTTAGCATCTTTAGAAGCTAAGGCAGAAGAAGAAAATAAAGGTTTAATACCTTTAGATTATCTTCAACCAAAAATTAAAGAAGCATTTGAAAATGATAAATACGGTATTGGTAAATTAGAATTTGCTATGAGTATAGTATTAGATAATACAATTGCTTATGAATGTAATTCAATATGTTTTAAGAGAATCTCTATATTATTAGGTTATGACGAAGAATATTTAAAGAATTTAGAATCAGAACTTAGAGATGGCTATATGAAAATAGCTTTAACTAATTATAATAATTTAAAGACTGCAGGAATTGTTGCAGGGGTTATTGCTATACCTATTTTGTTAATTGGAAATATAGGCTTAACAGCTACAGCTTTAGCAAGTGCTGCATCAAAAGCTGCATTAGGTTCTATATTATTTGATAGTGCTTTCTTAGTAGCAGGATTGTGTATTTCTACTGCACTTTATAGTGGGGCTGCATTTGGAATTTCATACCTTGCTTTAGATGCTGCTAGTAAAGCTAAAATTAGAAATGAATTTAAGAAATTAAGCGTAGAAGAAACTGCTATGAGTTTAGTTTGAACTATTATTGAAATTAAACAAATAAGTAAATTTAATGATGAAGAAGCAGTTAAGATGTATGAATCATTCGCTGAACAATATATAGACTTAAAGAGTGATGTTGATTTAAGATTGTTTGTTAAAAAAGAAGATGTTGATGTAAATGATAAAAAGAATAATATCTTCCATAACGCTGATAAATATCTAAAAAAAGAATTATGTCTTAATTAGGTGATATAATGCAAGATATAGAATTTTATAGATATCAAGCAAGTGATAACTTCAATGTTAATGACCTTGCATTAGGTGTTGAAAGTATAATGAGTGGAGCTAATTGCATAACTCAAATTAAAAACCTTGATAATGGTGATATTATTGTTCAATGTAAGAATGATAATGAAAACCCAACATTAAAGTTACTTAGTGGAACTCAAAGAGCTTTAACTGTACAATTATCAGTTAAAGATAATGAATTACAAGTTCAAATAGGTAATGCTAAATGGGAAGATAAGGTTGTTGGTTATGCACTAGGCTTAGTATTTTTTCCTTTACTTATTACTGCAACTTATGGAGTAGTAAAACAAAGTGAAATGAAAAGAGAAATCCTAGATTATATAGATAGATATATTAAGTAATTTTTTATAGATTTACTACATATTATGTGGTAAAATAGTAAAAAAGCAGACAAACATGAAAAAGACATTACAGAAAGTTATAGCAATATCATTAACTGTTATAGCAGCATTAATGATAATTTTATTATTAATCGTTACTCTAGGATTAGTTAGTTATGAACAATTAGACAATCAAATAGTTAAAGTATTAGTAGTTGTTTTAAGTATTATATTTGGAGTTCTTGCTGCAAGTTTAATTGCAACAGTATTTACAGATAGTGATCAATTAAAATCTATATTATTATTTAAGAATGATGATTCATCTTCTAAAGCAACTGTAGCTGTAGTTAAAAAGATTTCTAGACAAGCTTTAAAAAATATGATGGAAATTAAGATTAAGAGAGTAATAGTTACTGAAGATGATAACTATCAATTACATTTAAGATTAAATGTGTATATCTATGATAACAAAGTAGAAAAAGTGACTAATGCAGCTAAAGAAGAAATTAATAAAGCATTTGTTAGTGTTATGGGATTAGCATTTAATAGTATTGATTTTGCTGTATTAAAAATTAAAGCTACTAATTTATATTCTATAGAAAATACTGAAACTATAGAAGAAAATAAAGAAGTAGAAGAAAATTAGGAAAAGGCTATTATTAGCCTTTTTTGTTTTAACTGTAGCATATTACTTTAAACTATGTTATAATATTATAGATTTTAAAAAGAAAGGAAGAAAAAAATATGCCACATGCTGGAGGTGGAGGCGGTGGTGGAGGTGGAGGATTCCACTCATCATCAGGCTCATCAGGATCTACTGTAAGATATGATTCATACGGACATGAACATTCCACATATTATGTTAGACCTGGATTCTATTATAATAAGTATTATGTACCATATGAACCTAAGAAACGTATACGTAATGTTATATTAATGCCTATTATTGTATTTACTATATTCTTTATAGTTATGTTTGGAGTTATATATAGTGAATTCCATAATGGAGGATATAGTGAAAGTAAATTAAATGGTTATGCAATGGATGCATATTATAAAGTATATGATGAAGATTCAAGTACTTTTGAATCAAATATACTTGTTACTATTGTTACATACGAGAACGGAAATGATTTTGACTATATATCCATGGTTGGTGATAACGTTGTTATGACTGTTGATATAATGTTTGGTAATCAAAACACTGTATTTGGTGGTAGTATCTACCAAAAACTAAGTCATAATTATACTAATATGTATGAAGAATTAGCTAAAGCATTAGATAAAACTGTTACATTCGTTGAAGATAAATATTGTAATAATAATCATGAAAATTATAAAATTATTAATGAATCACCATATAATGATTTTGGTGATGAAAATGTACTTATTTTAGCTGAACAAAACTTCTTTAATAAAACAGGTTACCATGTATCTTTTTATATAAGTTATGAAGAAGATGTATATAAACCTAATTTTGCTGTTGTAATAGCAATGGGAGTAGTATTAATTTTATTAGTTGCATGCTTAGTACCTGGCATTGTGAAAGGCTTAAAAGCTACAAAAGAAATTGATAAAGCTAGTAAAGAAGGAAGGGCAGCAGATTATTTTGAAGGTGAAGTTACATTTGAAGAATTCCAAAAAGAAAATCCATATAGTGAATATAATAAGATAATGGAAGAATTCAAAGAAGATAGTGAAAATACGGATAGTGAATAACTATCCCTATTTTATTCTCTTGAATAATTTTTAAAAATAAGTTATAATATTCAAGGTGAATAAAATGAAGAAATTAATATCTACCTCATTAATAGCATTTATATTTTTAGAGCTTAGTTCATTTATTTCATATTTCATTCCTAATTCAATATGGACTAAGGCATGGATTCCTTTACTTATTGGATTTGGATTAATGATTATAAGTGGAGTATTTTCTATTATAGGAAATACAAAAAAGATAAAAGCTTTTATGGTACTTCCATTAATTAGTAATGCTATAGCATTAGGAATGTATATTGAAGCTTGGTATGTATATCGTGGTTTTGATAATTCACTAATTATTATGACTTTAGTATCATTAGCAGCTGTCTTAATATTGTGGTTGTTTTATCTATTATTGCTTATACCTATATTTAATAATTATTATGGTATATTTATAACTATATTTATAATATTTGTTAGTATTTCATATATATTACTAATCATATTTACTAAGACTACATTCTTATCAACTTTAGGTTATTACCTAATAATATCAACTGGTTTCTTATTTGCTATTAGTACAAATGAAAGTGATAAATTTGCTTTGATTAAAAGAATGGCTAATTCAACTTATTCAGTTGTTATAGTAGGTATTATAATTTTGATATTAATGTGTGATGGTGATCTAGATTTTGATTTTAGTGGTGGAGACTTAGGTTTAGAAAGTCCTAAAAAGAAAAGAAAGTAAAATTTATAAGAAAAGAGAAAAGAAAATGAAAAAAATATTACCTATCATTATTACTGTTGTAATAGGAGTTGCATGTATCGTATTAGGTTTAGTTAAAGGAATTAATTTAGCTGAAGTACAAAAAGAGACTTTAAATATATTGTTAATTGTTTGTGGAGTGAGTGTGTTATATTGTTTTACAGTAGGAGAGATTACAGGAAACAATTCACAAATGGATAAATTATGGTCAGTACTTCCTATTGCTTATGCTTGGATAATTGCTATTAAAGGTGGTATGCAAGCAAAGTTAGTTATTTTAGCTATTATCATTACTATATGGGGAGCAAGACTTACTTACAACTTTGCAAGAAAAGGTGCATATTCAATTAAGTTCTGGAGTGGAGAAGAAGATTATAGATGGAAATATTTAAGAGGTAAGAAACCTTTTAATAATAGAATCGTATGGTTAATTTTTGACTTATTCTTTATTTCTTTCTACCAAAACTTTTTAGTATTACTTACTTGTCTTCCAATGCTTGCAATAATGGATGAAGTATTAGTAATTAATGGTTTTGATATTATTATCTTTATCTTAATGATTGCAGCTATTTTTTATGAATTCATGGCTGATGAAACTCAAAATAAGTTCCAAACTAAGAAATGGAAGATGATTAATTCAGGCAAGAAATTAGAAGAATTAGAAAGTCCATATAATTTAGGCTTTAATACATTAGGACTTTGGAATGTATCAAGACATCCTAATTATTTAGGGGAACAATTAACATGGGTATTTTTATATTTAATTACTATCCCATCAGGAGTTTGTCATTTCGGTGTATTTAATTATTCAATTGTGGGATGTGCATTATTAGTATTATTATTCTTAGGTTCATCTACTTTATCTGAAAGTATTTCAAGTTCTAAGTATCCAATGTATAAAGATTACCAAGAAAAAGTATTTAAATATTTGCCAGTTAAGAAATATAATAAATAAATAATAAAGGTCTGTTTACTAATATTTAAGTAAACAGATTTTTTGTTTTATTTTATTTATTATTAATTGTTTTTATGCTATAATATTTTTAAATTTTAGGTTATTAATATGAAAGAAAATAAGTTAAGAAAATTAGAATATATTATAGCGATATTCATTTATGGTACTATAGGTTGCTTTTCAAGATTTATTGATTTACCTAGTGGCTTAATTGTTTTATCAAGAGGTATTATTGGTTCATTATTTATTTTAGCCTTTTTACTCATAAAAAGACAAAAGATAAATTTTGAAAAGATAAAGAAAAACATTGTGCCTTTAATATTAGGAGGTGCAAGTCTAGGTTTTAACTGGATCTTTTTATTTAGTGCATATAGTGAGACTACTGTAGCTAATTCTATCCTTTTAAATTATTTAGCACCTGCGATGTTTATTATAGCAGCTGTTATAATATTTAAAGAGAAGATGAAGATATACAAAATAATTTGTGTTATTGTATCCTTATTTGGTATGGCAATGATTTGCGGAGTGTTTGAAGGTGGAATCAATATGAGTACATTAGGACTTGTATTTGGTTTATTAGCATCTATTGCATATTTATTATTACTTGTCTTTAATAAGATGCTAAAGGATGTAGATTCTACTGATAGAACTTTGGTGCAATTAGTTGTTGCATCAATTGTAATGTTACCTTATGCTTTATTTACTGCTGATTTCTCAACTATTGTAGTTAGCCCTAAAGCAATAATCTTTTTAGTAATTTTAGGCTTGATACATACAGGTTTAGCTTATTTGATGTATTTAGGTTCAATGGCTTATTTAAGAGCTCAAACTATTGCTATATATAGTTATATAGAGCCAGTACTTAGTGTATTACTTTCATATTTTATTTTGCATGAAAATATGACAGTAATTGGTTTTATAGGTGGTGGGTTAATTTTAGGTGGTACTTTAGTATCTGAAATCATCCATGCTTATACTATAAAAAAACATAAAGAAAAAGAAAATTTAGTAAATATATAGTTATGTTATTATAAAGAAAGCAATTTACTTTGCTTTCTTTTAATTTTTATAAACGTTTTTAAATTTATTGTATTGATATATATATATATATATATGGTATAATTAATTTAATATTAAGATTGTTAATAATTTGTACATTTTTAGAATTCTTGAAGGTTAAAGTTAATTTATAATCGCTCAACTTATATTCTTGTTCAATGCCTGTTTCAT
>JAZLLM010000075.1:0-7476 GCA_045598145.1 Bacilli bacterium
ATAAAAGTGTAACAAAAAAGGGGCAATATATGCCCCTTTTTATGATTAAGGTCAAACCCCATTGAAATTTAAAGGAGAATCAACCCCAAACAAATTTAAAGGTGTTTTTTATGTGACCCCAAGTTATTTTAAATCACCCTTTTTCATTTTAGTTTCAAATATTCTTGTATCTAATTTTTTAAATTATATAAGTGGTAAAATATGTGTATTATTACCATTTCTTTGATATTTAATTAAACAGTTATTTCCTACATCAATTTAAAATATTTTCTTTTTCTTATCTTTAAAATATATATAAACAATACCAACAACAACTAATGTAGGGCAAATATAAACGATCTTATCAATTGTTTCGTAAACAGTATGTGCAGTTTTAATAGGTATATTTACAGTTTTACATACATCAAAACCAGTCTCATCAGTATTTGTAATACTTATAATATTACCTGCCTTATCAAATACAGGAGTATAACCATCATATGTAGGTTTAATGATTGTGACACCATTTTCTATAGATCTAACTCTTGTAATATTTGTATGCTGATATGCAATTTCTTTCCAATCCCAACTTAATATTACTAATAATTCAACATCATCAGAAAGCCTTGCACAATATGTAGTAAAGTCTGCATCGTAACAAATTCCAATACTAATATTAACATCAACACCATCTACATTTATCTTGATGCATGGTAGTGATTCTTTTCCTACATTAAAGTTACTAGTTTCTATAATAGGTATTAGCTTATGTTTGTTATATATTGATAATATTTCACCATCTTTAGAAATTAAAACAGCTCTATTATATCCTTTATCGTCTTCACTAGAATCTATTTCAACACCCAAAACAATATACATACCATATTCTTTTGCTTTATTTTTTGCATTTTCAATAAAATTCTCATACTCAGCACTTGATACTTCATAAGATTCTTCACTAAAAACTAAAATTTCTGAACCTGCATCATTAGCCTCTTTACACAATTTATTAAAAGAAATAATATCTTCATCATATGAAAAATCTGTATAACCAGTTTTTTCTATACCTGAATATGGACCTATAGCATAAGAAACCTGTATATTTTTATCTTCACTTTCAACTAAATTTACCCTTATAAATCCATAAAAGCAAAGACAAATTAGTAAAACAAAATCAATTACTATTGATATATTATTATTACTGAAACTAAACATCATCGCATTAACTATGACATTAGATGTAAATAATATAAAAAATTCTAAGCCATATATTCCAGCTATGCTAACAGACTGAGCAATAATTGGCCAATTCATTAATTCATATGTATATAAAAAAGCTGGAGAAATATTAATAACAGATAAAAACATCTCTACACTAATTAGCGCTGATGGGAATATTATTGTTCTAATAAGCGAATTGCTATACTTTTTTGTAAGAAATCCATCTAGCAAAAATGGCAAGAAATATAATAAAGTAGTTAAAGATATAACAATAATATTTACAAAAACATTAGCATAGAAGCCGAAATACATGATATTATTCATAATATTATAAATAAAATATGCAATAACAATATCTATTTTGTTTTTTGCTTTTCTTACTAAAAGTAAAATAGAAATAATGTCTAACCATACAAACAATGTTGGATGAAAAGATGATTTTTGCAACAGTTTAGCTAACACTAATAATAGTAGGCTTAAACCACAAAGTGCATATCTGAAATATATGTTATTAAAGATTTTTTGATAATCAAATTTTTTCATAAATTATAATGCTCTTTCTTATATAATTATAGCATAGTTTAATTAAATAAAAAATATATCTTACATAAATATATCACGCCCTTATAGACGTGATATATTTATCAAATTTTTATCTTACATCATAACCTTTAACTTGTAATGATGCTTCTTTTCTAAATTCATTACATGTATAATATGAATTTACAGCAGTAGCTAAAGTAACATATTCAGTCTTTCCATTACTTTCAACTTTTACTTTATAAGTAACTATATGTGCATTTTCGTCTTGAACTAATAAACCAATATTACTTAATACATTACCACTTTCAACTACTTCCATACTATATTTAGCATCTTTATAAGTTGTAAGTAAAGCATATTCAGCCTTTACCATATTCATAAATTCATTCCATAATTCCATATCACCAGCGATTAGTGGTTGAGGACAATCCTTAGCACTAAAGAAATGATGTCCTACTACTCTATCAAATCCTAAATTATTATCAACTAACAACTTAGCTACTAATTGAGCAGTAACATGCCATGTATGAATTAAATCTGAACCTATATCAACACATGATTCAATACCTATAGAATTAGTATTTCCTCCATATGTACATAAAGCGTATGGACTTCTTTGGCTTCCCCAGTAAGTTCTTCCTAAACAATATTCACCTTCAACAACTTTTGTAATTAAGCCCATTTTATTGATAGCAGTATATTCACTTCCACCAACAATAATCTTATCACCCTTTAATGTATATCCATCAGGTAAACTAGGAACTTTAATGTTAGTTTTATTTCCATTGATAGTATACATTCCATCTTCAATTGATATAACAGGAGTCTCAGGATCAGCTTCAGAATATTTAACACCAGTCTTATCCCAAACGATAGCATTTTTACCTGTTGATGCATGCCATGCACCATATTTTTCATTTAAACCAGCAAATGCATAATATTCTTCTTCACAATAATCTTTATATAAATTACTTCTACCAGTTACAAAATGAATAGATGCATCATATCCTAAATTATTGAAATAATCACAGTTGTTATCAGCATCTGCACCAACATTCATATTACCAGTATAGTGAACACAAATGAATTCAACACTTGTCATAGGACCATAGTTTTTAGTTCCTGATGGAAGTTTATCGTAATATGTTCTATCAATCTTTAAAGGATCAAATAAAATATTATTAACACTTCCTACTACGTCATAATAATATTCTGGTGTACCTGCGCCAATACCTAGATTATATTCAACTAAAGCATTTGAATTGTGATTTTCGATAACTAACTTTAATGCATCACTTAATTCGTTGTTTAAAACTGTAACAGTAAAATCAAACTTTTCATTAGTATCTTTAACTGTAGCTCTTATTTGTGCTAATCCTTCTTTATGTGCAGTTACAATACCATCATTATCAACTGTAGCAAGGGATTCATCTAAACTACTCCATATTATTGATGCTTTTGTACCATCACGTTTTACATAATCTGCATTAAGTTTAATGCTTTCTCCTATTCCCACAAATGAATTAGTTTCATATGAAACTTCAAAATGGTCAGGCTTAAATACTTCTAACTTCAATTCATAAGTTTTACCACTAGATGATAAAGATTTAATTGTTATTTTTACATTACCTGTTCCTATAGTTTGAACAAATCCTTTTTCATCTACTGTAGCTACATATTTATCACTTGAAGAAAATTCAACGTCTTGAATATTTGCATTACTAGGTACTACATTCCAATTTAGTTGGAACGATTTATTAACTTCTATCTCATTAATAGGATTGTTTAAATCAATTCTTTCTACCTTATTGCCTTCAATCCATTTTGCATAATACATTGTTTGCTTTTCACCATTTGTGTATGGTCCATCTTTAAATTCTGGATCCTTATACCATCCTGCAAAATCATAATTATATAAATATGGAGTAGGAAGTGTATCTGTATATTCATAAACCTTTGCTTCATATTTACTTAAAGTACCAAAGAAACCGTTAGCATATTTTTTACTTGAATAATCGCAAGTTTTATAAGTAGAATTTGTTTCACGATATACTGTGCCTTGTAAAAATGCTCTTACTTCATAAGACAAAGAATAAGGGTCAGAATCACCACTTACTTTTGCTCCTGCAAGTACTTTATTTAAAGCACTTTTATTAGATGATGTAACAGCATTATTAGCTAAATATTCAACTAGCCATTTCCACTTTACACTCATTTCACTATTCACAAAGAATGATGGGAAGTAATCTAATTCACCCCATATATCAGTACTAATAGATGATGCATTCTTAAATGATTTATTGCATACTTTATTTAAGTCAGCGATAAAATCACTAATAACTTCTTCTCTTGAGTTATATTTTAATGAACCACCATTCAAAATATATGCAATTTCATTCTCATCCATGCTAATTTCCTCCTCATAATGAGCATACAATTCTATATCATTTACAATATTATAAATTCCACTTATATATTCTTTTCCATCAGGTGTTAAAGACCAACCCAAGAAAATATATCCAGGTCTTTCTGGAGTACCTAAAATTAATGTACCTCCCCTTTCAACACTTTCTACTGCATTTGGATATTTTCCGCCATATAGATTATATTTAACATCAAAACCGGTCTTTTCATAGAAAGCATATAGTGTTATATTTTCTTTTAGACCACTTACAGTAGTTACATAATCTAAATCATTCTTATTATATTTCCAGCCTAAAAATGCATAACCTTGTTTTTCTGGAGTTGGTAATGTATATACTTCTCCCTTAACCATTTGATGTGATGCTTGACTTAAACTTCCTCCATCAGTATTAAAATATACAGTAAATTCTCTATTATCAACTACTATAAATTCATATTCATGAGAGAATTCTGTTTCGTTTTCATCATTACACATAACTAAAACAGTAACAGTTGCAATACCTTCCTTAGAAGGTTTCACAATTCCTTCATCAGTTACTTTAATAATTGATGAATCTGATGAAGTAAAAAATGCACTTCCATCTCCGTTAATAATTTCATATTCCAATACAAATTGTGTACCTATAGATACCTCATATGTTTCTGGTTCCTTAAAATCTACTCTTAAGGTATTGTCATTATTATTATTTTTACAAGCAATAATAAGAGTAAACATTAAACAAAGAAATACAAATAAACATATTTTCGTAAAATTTTTCTTCATATCAATATCTCCTTATATATCTATAATACTACAAAAAACAAAAAAAAGCAAAGTTTTTACTCTGCCTTTTCTTGTAATTCGTTATTTTTCTTCTTAAATATTTTATCTCGTTTAATTAAGATAAACATTACCACAAACATAACAATATATATTCCTAAACCAATTAATAGGTTAGTCATATTTTTTACCACAAATGTCATCAGTAACAGCATAGGAGCACCTAACAAAACTGAATACAATGTTTGAAATACCATGTTGTTACAAGCAGGAGTTTCAAACTTAGGGTCTATCTCACGAAGTAAAATAACACCAGTAGATGCAGTACCTGTAAGCATTCCAAACATACATAAGAATGATTCTTCATAATAACCATCAGCCTTGAATAAATGACGAGTTACATATCTTACATAATAATATGTACCTATACCACCTAATGTACAAATTAAAATTATAGGTAATATGAACTTAGGATTTTTGAAAGCTGAGAAATCGATAGCACCTATTGCAGCTACAACCATTAAGTCAAAGCAGAATCCTGAAATTCTATTCATCATGTAATTATTAATATATTGCTTTTTAATAACTTTTTTATTCTCAAATAATTTAATTATCTTCTTTACTAAAATAGCCATAGCAGTACCAAAGATAAAATTAAATCCCCAGAATAATGGTTTAACAGTATTAATTAATAAATTAACACCTGATATATCACATAATTTACTTAATCCATATATTACACAGAATGATAATGCATAAGTTATAAATATTATTGCAAATTGAACTGATAATTTGTCAACTGTTCCAGAAGATGGAATTTCGTTTTCATCTTGATATGAATCAATTGTTAAAACTTCACCAATTTCTTTATTTTCTTTAGAACATTTGATATTGCCTTTTCTTCTTTGACCTACTAAGTATATAATTCCACCAATACTTGCGGCAACATACCCCATAGCTGCAACTGTTAATCCAAAACTTATACCATTTTCAAAACCGCCAAAAGCACTAAGTTCAGTAGTTAATTCAGAATAAGTTTTACCCCAGTTGTAAGCTTGCCCTGGTCCTTGTCCATATCCCATTGGAAGCAAAACACCTGATCCTGGCCATGCAGAGATTGCATAGAACAAAATTATAGAAATAATTATGCCAATAATACCTTGAAGAAGATATGTAGATACAGTAATTAAAGAACTATTAAAAACAGCACTTTTAGATTTTTTCTCTTCCTCTGATTTCTTTCTACTCTTTAAGGAGGTAGCAACAAATCCTAGACCTAAACAATGATATGTAATCATTTCTAAAATAAATGAATTAAACAATGTTTTTCCAGCAATCCATTTATATACAGACAAGAATAACAATAATAAGAAGCCACCTAAAACTGGACTAGGTATTAATGATTTCTTTAAAGGTTTAATTAAATTAATTAAAGCATTAGCAAGTAATAAGGCTACAAATATAGCGGCAATTACTAAAATAAAATGCCAAAAATTTAAATCATCAAATTCTAATGATCCATCTGAAAAATGGAAATCATTTAATTCTATTGAAGCTAAAATCATATATTCTTCCTCCTCTATTTATTTGCTACTATTTCTTTATAAATATCACTTTTTGATAAATCTCTATCTTTAGCCACTTTCTTCATGGCTTCTTTACTCTCTATACCTTGATTTAAATAATATTCATAATGTTCTTTAATACTTAAAGCACATAAGCTAACAATCTTACTTTCTTTTTTGCTACCCTCAACAATAATTACCATCTCGCCTTTTAATTCAAGGTTTTTTGAAATTATATCACTAATATTTCCTCTAATATATTCTTCGTGTTTCTTTGTTAATTCTCTAGCAATTACAATGTATCTATCACCAAAAATTTCTAAGAGTGTTTGTAGAGTTTCATCTATTCTATGTGGTGATTCATAAAAAATCAATGTGTATTTGTAATCAACCAAAGCTTCTAATTCTTTTTTCTTTTGAGGCAGTTCATGAGCTAAAAAGCCATAGAAAAAGAACTTATCACAAGGAATACCTGATGTTACTAAAGCAGTTAATGAAGCTGTAGCTCCAGGAATTGTGGTAACCTCAAAACCTGCATCTATTGCTCTTTTGCAAACTAAATAACCAGGATCACTAATACCTGGATATCCAGCATCAGATACTACTGCTATATCCATACCTTGTTCTAATTCAGAAATTATTTCCATACTTTTCTTTTCTTCGTTAAACATGTGATAGCTTTTTAACACTTTATGAATATCATAATGTGATAATAATATTCTTGTATTTCTTGTATCTTCACAATATATATGGTCAACACTATTTAATATTTCGACACTTCTATATGTCATATCTTTAAAATTTCCAATAGGAGTTGGAATTAAATATAATTTACCCATAACAAAATCAGTCGAGTAGACAACTTATCGTCTACGCTCCTCCCTTCATTTTATATTGTTTTAAAATATCATAATGTGAGTAAGCGTCTACTGTTGCCCCTCACAGAACCGTACGTGCCCTATTAAGGCATACGGCTCTTCATAG
>JAZLLM010000076.1:0-7733 GCA_045598145.1 Bacilli bacterium
TTTGATTTAGACGGAACTTTTGTAAATGGAATTAATAATTTATTTAAGAGCGAGAATATATTACTTGTTATAAACAAGGTTGATTTATTCTTAGGTTCACTAAATAAAAATAAATTATACCAATATGTAAGAAGATTTATTAAAAACCATGATTTAAAAGTTAAAGATGCATTCTTAATGTCATCTTTTAATGATGAAGATATTGATTTATTATTAGATAAAATAGGTGAAATAAAAGCTTCGGATAAGAAACTTACTAATAAAAATGTATATTTTGTGGGAATGACTAATGTTGGTAAATCAACAATCATGAACAAAATCATTAAAAAGTACGCTGGAGTAAGTGATTTGATTACTGTTTCTAATAATGTTAATACTACACTTTCTAATATTTATATTCCTTTTGATGAAAAGACATATTTCGTTGATACTCCAGGAATTTTAAATAAAGAAAGTTTGATTTATTATTTAGAAAAAGAAAGTTATAAAGCAATTACACCTAAGACTTTTATTAAGCCTAAGACTTTCCAACTAGATACAAACCAAACGTTATTTATTGCTGGTTTTGTAAGAATTGATTTCTGTGAAGGAAGTAAATCATCTTTTATTACTAACTTTAATAATAATTTATTAATTCATAGAACTAAGATTGAAAACGCTGATAACTTTTATAAAGCACATTTAGATGATACCTTGAAATATCCTAACAAGATAGAAAGAGAAAAGCTAGGTAAATTAGTTACGAAAGAAATTTCTTTTAATAAAGAAGAAAAGATTGATATATCAATTTATGGTATAGGCTTTGTATCTATTTATGGTGAAGGAAAATGCAAGATAACTAGTTTTGAAAACGTCAAATGGTGTATTAGAGAGGCAATATTATGATAATGGATTACAATTTCTATTTAAATGCTTTAAGAGAAAAATATGATTCTAAACTTGAAGTTGCTATTAAAAATAATGACGAGAAGATGATTGAAAAAATCGAAAAAAGATTTACTCATAGCGTTGGAGTATGTGAGATGGCAATTGATTTAGCTAATATTTTTAATCTTAATGTGGATAGAGAAAAGTTAAAAATAGCATCAATCTTACATGATTATGCAAAATTTGAAACATTAGATGAATATAAAGCTATTGCAAAAGAATATAAAGTGGAATATTTATATAATGAAGATAATTTAAAAGTTTTACATGCAATTCTTGGCCCATACGTTATTAAAAAGGAATTAGATCTTGATGATGAAGAAATACTTAAAGCTATTGAAACTCATTCGACTGGTAATAATAATATGACTATAATGCAAGAACTTGTCTATATTGCTGATTGTGTAGAAGTTAATAGATTAGAAGATTATTTTACACCATTAAGAAGACTTGCGAAAAAGAATTATAAAAAAGCAATTGCAGTATTTTTAAAAGATACAATTGAAAGAATTAGCGAAGAAGGAAAAAAACTTCACGAATATACTTTAAATGCTTTTCAAGATTATAAAAAATATTTAATTAATGCAGAAAACTTATATGAGCAAGTAATTGAATCTCTAGATCATAATTTAATCTATGATGTAAATATATTTGATGCTCGCTTAACTTCTAGCTTATATGATTATGTAATTGTTGCTACAACACAAACATCAAGACAAATGGATGCTTGCGTTAATTATTTAAGAGATGATTTTGACGTAAGAGGTGTTGAAAAGGGTGAGGATTGGACTTTGATTGATTTAAATGATGTGATTGTTCATATTTTCAAAACTGGAGAAAGAGAAAAATACGCAATAGACAGATTATATGTATCAATGGCAAAGATAGAATTAAATAAGTAAGTCGCATAAATTTTGTGATTTACTTTTATTTTATGTTTAATTTGCTATAATAGATATAAGAAAAGAAGTGAATAAGTAATGATAAATATAGAAAGTTTAATAAGTGAATATACAAGTAATATGTACATTGTGAATTTAGATGATGATACATATATTGTTGACCCATCAGTTCCATATAATTACACAAAAAAATACATTAAAAATTTAAAGGGTATATTTATTACTCATTCTCATTTTGACCACATAGCATGTATAAACGATTATATTAAGTGCTTAAATGGTTATGTTTATTTAAACAAACATGGAGTTGACATAATTAAAGATAATAATAAAAATTGTGCTAATTTTTTTAGCTTGTCATTTAATCTAGATTTAGATGCTTTAAGCAAATTTAAAGTTATATATGATGGAGATGTAATTGATGATAGATTTAAAGTAATGTATACCCCTGGTCATACTATTGACTCATCTTGCTTCATTACGTGCGATAATATATTTACTGGAGATACAATATTTAAAGATAGTATAGGAAGAACAGATTTATATAGTGGTAATAGCTATCAAATGAAAGAAAGCATAAAAAGATTCAAAGGTTTTGAAAAAAATTATCTAATTTATCCAGGACATGAAGAAGAAGCTGATTTAAATTATATAAAAGAAAACAATTATTTTTTAAATAAAAAGTAAAATTATCTTGTTAATTGATTTGTAGCAAAGTAATGATAAAAATGATTAATTATACAAAAAAATATACAAAAACTATTATAAAGCAAATTTTGAGCTTATTTTTATGAAAGAAGGAGAAACATATTATGGCAGAAATTTTAGAAGCAATTATGGTTATTTGTTTTGGTGTATCGTGGCCTATTTCTATTACAAAATCACTAAAAACTAAAAGTAGTAAAGGAAAAAGCCCTATTTTCTTAAGTTTAATTATTTTTGGATATGCTAGCGGAATAGCAAGTAAAATTGTGGGAGATAATATTACATATGTATTTTATTTCTATATTTTAAACTTAGTAATGGTTGGTATTGATTTAAGTATCTTTTTATATTTCAAAAACAAAGAGAAAAATAATAAAATAGAAGCATAGATTTTGATAAAATCTTAAAAATTTTTAAGTTTAAAAAATATTTTCAAAAAATTAGCACTAAACGCTTGACAGTGCTAATTTTTTATTATATAATGTTAGCAGTAAAGGTTGATGAGTGCTAAATATGTTATCTGAAAGACAAAAAAGAATCCTAAAATGGATCGTTGAAGAATACGTTAGAACAGTAGAACCTATTGGTTCTAAATCAATTAGTGAAAATGAAGATTTTGCTTATTCGTCTGCAACTATCAGAAATGATATGGCTGAATTAGAAAATCAAGGCTATCTTCTTAAGACTCATACATCTAGTGGAAGAATCCCTTCTGAACTTGGATACAAAATGTATGTTAATATGATGCTTGAAGAAGAAAAAAAGAGAAATGAAGATCATGAGTTTCCAATGATTGATGAAATCTTTAGAAGAAATGAGCTAAGCCAAGAACAAGCAATAAGGGAATCAATGGCCTTAGTAAGTGACTTAACTAATTATGCATCAGTTGTACTAGGTACTAGTGCTTATAATGCTAAAATTAGAAAAATTCAATTAGTTAGTTTAACTGAAAACTTAGCAGTAATTATTTTAGTCACTAATCAAGGCTATGTAGAAAGTAAAAAAATCATTATTCCAGAAGATATTAATCCAAAAGATATTGAAAAAGTTATTAATCTTTTAAATGATTGCTTATATGACTGCCCAATATCTGATATTGATTCTCATCTAAAAGAAAGCTTAGGTAAAGCAAGTTTAGAAGAAAGAGTTCAATATTTTGATGAATTAGTGAGTGTATTTGTAAGAGCAATAGCTAATATGGTTGAAGATAAATATTATATGAGCGGTCAAAGTAATATGATGAATCAACCAGAATTCCAAGATATTACTAAACTTAGAAGTTTAATGAAAGTCATGGAAGAAAAAGAAATATTAAAATTAATTAATTTAGGTAGTGACGATATTACAGTAAGAATTGGTCAAGATAATGAAATTACTGCTATGAAAGATTGTACTATTATTACAGTTCCTTACACTTATAGTGAAGGTGTTAGGGGTGCAATAGCAGTTATTGGACCAAAACGTATGGAATACCATAAAGTTATTCCTTTACTAGAATATATTGCAAAAAATATGAATAAATTATAGGAGGATATAATGGAAGAAGTAAAAGAAGAAAATCTAGAATCCGAAAATAATGAAGAAGTAAAAGAAGAAACTTCTAAAGAAAGTAAAAAAGTTAAAAAAGACAAATTTGAATCATTAAAAGATGAAAATGAAAATTTAAAAAAGCAAATTGAATCTTTAAAAAATGACATTTTAAAAGTAAAAGCTGAGGAAATCAATTTTAAGAAAAGAATTGAAGATGATAAAGAAAAAACAGTAAAATATGCTAATCAAAAAATTTTAGATAAGTTTGTAAGCCAAATAGACTTATTTGATAAAGTAGTTAGCATGAAAACTGATGATCCTGTCTTAAAAAATTATTTGATGGGATTTGAAATGATTAATAATAATTTCAAACAAATCCTTGATGAAGAAGGAGTTAAGAAAATTATTGTTAATGCAGGTGATAAATTAGATGCAAAATATCATGAAGCATTCCAAACTGCATATGATCCTGAATATGAAGAAGGATGCATATTAGCTGAACTTAGAACTGGATATACTTATCATGATAGAGTATTAAGAACAACATTAGTAAAAGTAAACAAGAAGGAAGAAGGTAAAATAAATGAGTAAAATTATTGGTATTGATTTAGGTACAACAAATTCATGTGTTTCTGTAATGGAAGGTAAAGACGCAAAAGTTATTACTAACGCTGAAGGTGAAAGAACTACACCATCTGTAGTTGCATTTAAAGACGGAGAAATCCAAGTTGGTGCTGTTGCAAAAAGACAAGCTATAACAAATTTAAACACTGTTTCATCAATTAAGAGAAAAATGGGTACTAACGAAAAGGTTAGTGTAAATGGTAAATCATATACACCTCAAGAGATTAGTGCTATGATTTTACAAAACTTAAAAGCTACAGCTGAAGCTTATTTAGGTGAAAAAGTAACTGAAGCAGTTATTACTGTTCCTGCATATTTCAATGATGCTCAAAGACAAGCTACTAAAGATGCTGGTAAGATTGCTGGTTTAGATGTTAAACGTATTATTAATGAACCAACTGCTGCTGCATTAGCTTATGGTATTGATAAAACTGAAAAAGAACAAACTATCTTAGTATTTGACTTAGGTGGTGGTACATTTGACGTTAGTATATTACAATTAGCTGATGGCACATTTGAAGTATTATCAACTGCTGGTGATAATCATCTAGGTGGTGATGACTATGACCAAATGATTATTGATTGGTTAGTTAGCGAATTTAGAAAGCAAGAAGGTGTAGATTTATCAGCTGATAAAATGGCACTTCAAAGATTAAAAGATGCTGCTGAAAAAGCAAAGAAAGATTTATCTGGTATTGCAAAAGTAGATGTAAGCTTACCATTCATTTCTATGGGTGTAAATGGTCCATTACATTTAAATACTACTTTAACAAGAGCTAAATTTGAAGAATTAACAAGATCTTTAACTGAAAGATGTATCGGTCCTGTAAGAAGAGCTTTATCAGATGCTAAACTTACTCCAAGAGACATTGATCAAGTATTATTAGTTGGTGGATCAACTCGTATCCCAGCTGTTCAAGAATTAGTTAAGAGAGAGCTAAGTAAAGAACCTAATAAGAGTGTTAACCCTGATGAAGTAGTAGCTATGGGTGCTGCTATTCAAGGTGGTGTATTAAAAGGTGATGTTAAAGACGTATTATTATTAGACGTTACACCATTATCTTTAGGTATTGAAACATTAGGTGGTGTATTTACTAAATTAATCGATAGAAATACTACAATCCCTACATCTAAGAGCCAAGTATTTAGTACTGCTGCTGATAATCAACCTGCCGTTGATATCCATGTATTACAAGGTGAAAGACCAATGGCTGCAGATAACAAGACTTTAGGTCGCTTCCAATTAGCTGATATCCCACCTGCACCAAGAGGAGTTCCTCAAATTGAAGTTACATTTGATATTGATGCAAATGGTATCGTTAACGTTAAAGCTAAAGATTTAGGTACTGGAAAGAGTCAAAACATTACTATTTCTGGTGGCTCTGGATTATCTGAAGAAGAAATTGACAGAATGGTTAAAGAAGCTGAAATGAACGCTGATAGCGATAAGAAACGTAGAGAAGAAGTTGATACAAGAAATGAAGCTGAACAAGCTATCTTCGCTGTTAAGAAAGCAATTGAAGATTTAGGTGCTGAAGCTACTGAAGAAGAAAAGAACGATGTTAACGCTAAAATTGCTACTTTAGAGGAAGCATTAAAAGGTAATGACATTGAAGATATTAAAGCTAAAAAAGAAGAATTATTAAAAGCAAGTCAAAATATTGCTATGAAAGCTTACCAAAAAGCTCAACAAGCACAAGGACAAGCAAATCCAAATTCAGGAAATGCTGCTGATGACGATGCTGTTGATGCTGAATACACTGAAGAAAAATAGTTTCTAAATTAGGTTTATAAAAATGGCCAAAAGAGATTATTATGAAGTCTTAGGCGTTAGTAAAAGTGCAAATGATGATGAAATTAAGAAAGCTTACCGTACATTAGCTAAAAAATATCATCCAGATGTTTGCAAGGAACCTGACGCAGAAGCAAAATTCAAGGAAGTTCAAGAAGCATATGATGTCTTAAGCGATCCACAAAAACGTGAACAATATAATCAATTTGGTCATGAAGGACCAAACATGGGTGGTTTTGGTCAAGGCTTTGGTGGAGCAGGAGGCTTTGGTGGCTTTGAAGATATTTTCTCATCATTCTTTGGTGGAGGAGCATCTAGACAAAGTCAAACAGGACCTCAAAGAGGACGTAATTTAAAGGTTGTAATGAATTTAACTTTTGAAGAAGCTGCTTTTGGTGTTGAAAAAGAAATATCAATTTCAAAATACGATACATGTAAAGATTGTAGTGGTACAGGAGCAATGAGTGGAAAGGATATTCAATCTTGTCCACGTTGCCATGGTACTGGTAGAGTTTATGTTGAACAAAATTCATTATTTGGTCGTATTAGAACTGAAGCATCTTGCCCAGATTGTCATGGTACAGGTAAAATTATTAAAAATAAGTGTACTACTTGTCATGGTGAAGGTCGTGTTAAAGTTAATTCAAAGATTAAAGTTAGAATTCCATCGGGAGTAGAAGATGGTCAAACATTAACTGTTTCTGGTAAAGGCGAAGCAGGATATAATGGTGGCCTACCAGGCGATTTATATATTCAATTAAACGTTAAAGATCATGAAATATTCGAAAGAGACGGACTTAATTTATATTTAGAAATGCCAATCACCTTCTCAACTGCTGCATTAGGTGGAACTATTGACATTCCAACTCTAACTAATAAATGTAATTTGAAGATACCAGCTGGTACTCAAACTGGCACTAAATTTAAGATTACTGGTAAAGGTATAACTAATTCAAGAACAAATCAAACTGGTAATTTGTATGTTGTTGTTAAGGTTATCACTCCAACAAAACTTACAAAAGAACAAACAGAATTATTCAAGAAATTAGGCGATACTAATGAAAAGAACGAAACATTCTTTGATAGACTTAAAAAGTTCTTCAAATAATATAAAAGGAAATCTGTAAAGATTCCCTTTTTTTTATTTTTGTAGTATAATTATATTGAGGTATGAAAATGGAAAAGAAACATATAGTATTAACTGGTGCTAACGGAGGTATGGGTTCCGTTTGCTTGCGTAAATTAATATCATT
>JAZLLM010000077.1:0-5877 GCA_045598145.1 Bacilli bacterium
GAATGCTATGAAGAGCCGTATGCCTTAATAGGGCACGTACGGTTCTGTGAGGGGCAACAGTAGACGCTTACTCACATTATGATATTTTAAAACAATATAAAATGAAGGGAGGAGCGTAGACGATAAGTTGTCTACTCGACTTAAAATATATGATTAAAGTAATATGTCCAAATTGTAAATTTGAAAATAAGTTCAAAGACAAGAAAGAATATAAATGTAAATATTGTGGGAAAAGCGTTAAAGCATATGAGAGTGAACTTGATCAAAAAACCGAGGAAATAAAAAGCGCTATTTTTATTAATGATTATGATTTAATTTTTAAATTAGCAAAAAGAATTAAAGAATTAGACGCAAACAATATATACGGACTAATATATTCTAATACAAACTTCAATAACCAGCTTGAATATATAAAAAATATAAAAGAAGCCAATGAATACAATGATGTCATTTTCAAAGTTACAGTTTTAAAGTCAAGATTAAATGATGAAGAGAAAAAAGAAATTATAGATAATCTTGCAAACAATAGATACAAAGATTATTATGAGAAGATATTGTCTAATTTTCCTAAGGATGAATTTAATCATTCAGAAATTAGACCAGATAATATAAGTGTAGCATTATATAATAAGAAAGAAGAAAAAAATTTTTTGCCAATTGTTCAATTAATAATGTTTAGTATTACAGCAATTCTTGTTGTATTGGTAATAAATTTAACAAAAAGCGAATGTAAATATGATCTAATTATAGTGTTTAGTATTATTCCGGTTATTTTTGCTAGTAAATTTGTTAATTCGTCCTTTAAAATTAAAAATATATTTTTGTCGATTTTTATATTTTTAGTTCTATTTATTGTTTTATCATATTTATTCTCATTAGGTAATCATGAATGCAACTTTGCACAAAGCATTGTTAATCACTTTAATAGAATAATTTATGCTATACCAAATATATTAGATGAATTAAACAATAATTTTTGATTATAGGTGAACAAAATGATAGGATTAGATAAATATAAAGAATATTTAATTGAATATGAACAATTAAATAAGGAAGCTTCAGAAGTTTTAAAAGAAAAAGAAGAAAAAAATCAAACAAGAATGATTGATATTGAAGAAACAAAAAGTAGAGTTTCTAAAATTAAAATAGCTGTAATGTTATTTTTAATGGCTTGTGCAGGGTTTGCATACTCAATTATTAAAGAATATGGCGAATTAATTTATATATTATATTATTTTATTGCTTGTGCTATTATATATTTATTAATTACTTTATACGAAATAAACCTAAAGCGAAAGATAAAAGAGTTAAAAGACCCTAAAAATTTAGAATTGGAACACAAAATAATTAAAGATTTTAATGAACATCAGCAAAAAATATATTCTTTAACTATTTATATTATAGCTATTAACGAATATAATTATGAATTACAGGATATAATTAGCAAATGTATATCTGATGAATGGGAAAAATACACATTTTTTGTTAAAAAATCATTAGATTTATATATGAATAATGTATTTACTTTTGATAAATGTAAAGATTACTTGGATAATTATATTTTGAATGAAGAAAAAATGGGTAAATAATGAAAAATATTAATTATTTAAATGATGATTTATTCATAAAATCAAACTGTATTTTTAAGAGTAAAAAAGAACTAATTTTTAGAGAAAAAAATTATTCTAAAAAAATGTGGTTAGCTAAAACTTGCCAATATAGTATTTCGAATGGTGAATTAAAAGAAAATATAAATCCTTCTTTTTGTAAAAGATATGAGATATATTATAGAGGCTTTTTAGAGAACGCAAAAAAATACACGAAAAATGGCGGTATTTTGCCGGGTATTGTTTTTTTGAGTTTTTCCCTTATAAGTTTTAATCTTGGTTTGTTTTTTCAAATAAACGAAAATTTTGGGTTCGATTGGATTAGTAGTAGTGCAAATTACTTTATGATGTTTGTTGGTATTTTATTCTTTGCTTTTGCGTTAATATTTTTAATTAATTTTATAATACTTAAAAATAAGCTTATTTTTACTATAAAATATGGTCATTTTAGATATGAATGCATAACATATGAAAAGTATGTAAAAATATGTGATGATTTTGAACAAAAAATAGCTAATAAAAGTATATATTTTGAACCAATATTTACTGATAGATTGATTATACGCGAATTTAGCTACGATGATGTTGATGATATATATGATTTTGGCTCCAATTCTAACTATGTAAAGTATCTAAATACAGCAGTTTTAGCAAATAAAACTGATGCTTTTAAGTATGTGGAAGCATGTAGACAGTCTTATGAACAAAACTTTTTGTCTAAACTTGCTATTGTAAATAAAGAAACATGTAAAGTTATGGGTTTTATAGGCCTATCTAAATATGAATATTCAGTTAAAACTTGTCAAATTATATATGGAATAGGAGAAAATTATTGGTATAATGGTTATGTTTTAGAAGCCACAAATGCTTTTGTTAAGTATTTGTTTGAAAAAGGCAAAGAAATTATATATGCTGGACATGTATTAGAAAATATTAATTCAGGTAAAGTACTATTAAAAGCAGGCTTTAGACGTATTGAAAATAAAGATTATGATCTAATGATTAGAGATGAAAAGAAACATATATTAAGTTATATATTAGAAAAAGAAGATAATGATAATGAAAAATAAATTTATTTATTATATATTTGCTTTATTTTGTTTAATAATTTTATTATTTAGCTTTTCTGATACATTATTTGATTATTTATTACTTACTTTAACTTATTTATTTAAATTTATAAACAGTGATGAATCTATTTTATTTATGATTTTTAAATATATTTTATATTTTATGTTTTATTTTTCATTTGGAATAGTGTTGTCAATAAGTTTAAATAATATAAATGCTAAAAGAAAAATAATGTATGAAATATTATTACCTATTTTTGTTTTAGTTATATCAATGGTTATTAAAGTTTATATTAGTGGAGTGAATTTTGCTGATTACTTCACAAAGCTTTTAATAATTTACTTAGCAGTAGCAATAAATGAACTCGTAAAACTAATAATTATTCGCAAATACGAAAAAAATCGTTGACAATGAAAAAAACTATGATATAATATAATTAATTTATCATTAAATCTAAAACATTTATCTTATATTCTCTTTACGTAAAACAAACGTTTAATTTTTCCTTGTGCAATGAGATTTAATGATAAAACAAAAGGTAGCTAAGCTGCCTTTTTATTTTTTTATTTACAATTAAGAATTATATGCTATTATAAGAAAAAAGAGGAATATAAATATGAAGAAAATAATATTTAGTATATTAATTTGTATGTCAGTTATATTTATTGCATCATGCAATACATCTAATTCAAGCGAAATGGTAATTGAAGGAAGAGATGAAATAGAACAAAGTTTTACTTATGAATATAAAGCATTGCTAAATGGAGTTGAATTAGAATCAGATGAAGTATATTGGATTACTGATAATGATATAATTTTGATCCAAAACAATAAAATTACTGCTTTAGAAGAAGGTGAATGTACTTTAACTTGTTTATTAAGAGATAATGGCAAAGTATATGCTAAAAAGCAAATCAAAGTAATTGAGTGCAAAGTTCAAAGCATAAAGCTTTATAATGTTAAAGAGTTATATGAAGGCGATGAAGTTATAATTCAGTACAAAGTTGAACCTGAAGATACTGAAGAAAAAATTGTGTGGTCTAGTAGCGACGAAAGTATAGCCACAGTTAACGATGGAATTCTTACAGCTCATAAAGAAGGTAAAGCTATTATTACAGCAAGATGCTCTAGCGCTACATCATCTATTGAAATTGTTGTAAAAAAGAAAATCACTGATGTAGAAATGATTTCTGAAAATACAGGAGTTGTTAATTCGACTATATATTTAGAATTTAATATCAATGACCCAATAATCACTACTGAGAGTGCAAATATTTATTTAGATGGAAATTATGTATATTTAGATAGTATAGGTAAGGGTACAATTAACGTTAAAAGTGCTTCACAACCTAAATTATCTAAAGAATTTGAAATCAATGTCGTAGAAAATATTAATAGAGACGACACTTTAATCGATAACGAAATCAAAGCATATCTTGATTCTATGTCAATTGAACAAAAAATTGGACAATTATTTATGATTCAAATAAGTGGCAATAGAATAAATTATTCTATTCAAGAAGAAACATTATTTGTTCAACAAGGTGAAAATAATGAAACTTCATTAAATAGTATTTTAGGTAATAGATTAGTTGGTAATTTATTAGTATCTAATACTGGTTCAAATACAGGTGGTGGTTGGTATGGCCCATCACTAAATGCTGAAAATTATTGTAATTATATAAATGGATTCCAAACATATGCTATGAATCAATTAGGAATTGGTGCAGTAATAGCTGCAGATGGCACTTTTACTAATGCTTATACTACACATGGTAATGGATTTATTAGTCGTGCATCTAACATAAAACTTGGAAGTATTAATGATATTAATTTAACAGATCAATATTTTGATATTTTAGGAAGCGAATATGCTAATGCTGGAATTAATACAGTTCTATTTAGTGCATATTTAAATTCAGACGATTATGAAGATAATTTCTCATTATTAAATGATAAAGAAATTATATATTCAAAATCAGTTTTAGAAAACTTCAAAAAGAATAATGTAGCAATGTCACCATATTTTGGTACATTCATTTATGATGAAAGTTTATCATTTAAAGATAATGAAAAATTACTAATGGCTGCTATTAATGATGGTGTTGAAGTTATAAATATATGTAATAGTGATTATTTTGCTTCAAAATACAAAACATCACTATACAGTTATATACGTGGCTTAGGATTTGAAGGTATAATAATTGATACTGAAAAAAATGCATATATAAATACTTCTTCAAGGTCTCTTGATCCTTCTTCATTCATAAGTCGTTTAAGATTTGACACAGATATTATAAGTGTATCAATTAATACAAGTGTAAGTAGAAATCAAAATTTCTTTACATGCTATGATTATTTACTTCAATCAGTTAAAGATGGCACATTTTCAATCGAAGAATTAAATGATAAAGTATTTAAGATTTTAAAATTTAAATATAATTCTAATATTATCAATGGAACATTTGCAAATGAAGATTATGATATAATTAAAACAAGTGATACACAATTTATAAGTTCACTTTATCATGATAATAATACATATTGTGCTAATGATAAATGGCAATCAATTGATAAATCTAAACCATTGGCAATTGTATCAGAAACTTTATCAGAAGGATCTGGTAATAATGCAACAAAATATAACATTGCTGGCACTGCATATAAAAATGAAAAGAAGTTAGGATTACCTAGTGTAAAACCTTGCCCAATTGATTCTACAATATTTAGTAAATTAGATGGCATTAGTAAAGATGATCAAGTAATATTAGTAATTTATTCAGATCAAATGAGTTATACAGTTAATATAACTACTAATTATGGAGAAGAATATAGTTATGTTGAATATTATGACTGGTATATGGTTATTGATTATATTAAGCAATATACTGATGATATAAAATTGATAATAATGACTAATCCAAATTTAGATAAGTTATTTGAAGAATACGATTTACCTATTCTATATGCAAATTATCAATATGATACCGAATTTAATGAAATTTTTGATATCTTATTAGGCGCTAAGGTAACAGGTAAATCATTATATGAAAAATAAAAAGGGGCTGTAAAAAAACCTAGGTTTTAAATTTAATAACCTAAGTTTATAGTCCCTTTTTTATTTTGCATATTTATAGTCTACTTTTGATTCCTCATTTATTGATTTCTTCTTTATTTTTGATTCTTTATTTGATAATCG
>JAZLLM010000078.1:0-5685 GCA_045598145.1 Bacilli bacterium
CCATAAAAAATTACATTCATTATTTTAATAATGAGCGTCTTTCTTATACCCTAGGGTATAAGAACCCCGTCCAATATAGAACTGAACGGGGATTCTAGTAATTAATAGTTTTTTTGTGTCTACAAATACTTTACTATTTCACTTTTAAGACTTACTTATTTTCTATATTTATTCTCTTTCTTTACAAACATCAATCCAAGCAAGAGATTTCGTTAATTCTTCTAATTCACTAACATGAACTCTTACAGTATGATGTTCATCTCCACCACCAGTATATACAATATCATATTTTTTAAGTGATTCATCTAAATATACTTTTACACCATCTTTAAGTGCAAATGGACAAACTCCACCAGGTAAATGGCCTGTATATTTTTCTACTTCATCAAAAGGAATCATTTTAGCTTTTGTTGAAAAAAAGGATTTATATTTTGTATTATCAATCTTTGACCCACCACTAGACACAATTACAATAGCCTCATCATTAACTAAAAATGACATTGTCTTTGCAATTTCTTCTGGTAAACAACCAAGCAAACTTGCGGCATGCTCTACTGTATCAGATGTAACTTCACTATATAAAACATAATCTTTCAAATTATTTTCTTCAAAAAATTTTAAAACACTTTGCACTGACATTTCTTTTTCTCCTAGTATAATATAATATATTTTATAATAAACAAATTTATAAATCAAGAAATTTTATATATCACATAAAAAATGATACAATTATGAACTAGTCAAGTAAAAGTATACAATTAATAAAAGAGATAAAACTCCATATCAGTACTGTGCTGATATGGAGTAATATCTCTCTTTACCTATGTCTACTTTTATTATATCACTATATTTCTTGTATCATTTTAAATATCTTTATTCATTTTGGCCGCAGCAGTTTTTATATTTCTTACCACTACCACAAGGACATGGATCATTTCTTCCAACCTTAGCATTAGATTTAACTACTGGTTTCTTTTTTGAAGTTTCTTCCTTACCACTTGAAGCTTGTGTATTTTTTACTACAGCCTCTCTTTGTAAGTTAGCTTGGATTTGAGCTCTATTAATATATCTTGTTACATCATGAGCAATATTGTCAATCATTACATCAAACTTTTCAAAACCAACTTCCTTATATTCTCTTAATGGATTGATTTGTGCATAAGATTGAAGTCTAACTGCTTGACGTAATTCACTCATTGCATCAATGTGTTCTGTCCAGTATGTATCAACAACTCTTAATAAAACAACTTTTAAGAATTCATTATAAATTTCAGGTGGGAATTTTTCTTTCTTATCATCTAATAATTTAATACATTGATTACATAAATATTCAGATAATGCTTCTTGAGTTTTATCCTTTAACTCATCAATTGATATAGCATCAGCTGGATAATATCTCAAGCACTCTTCATAGAACTTGCTATAATCATATTGTCCATTACTAAAAGCTTCAGAAGCTAAGTATGTAGCTGTATCATTAAACATCTTGTAGATAGTATCTGATAAATCATCTAAATACAATATATCATTTCTTTGTTTATAAATGATTTCTCTTTGTTTTCTTAATACTTCATCATATTCTAGAATAGTTTTACGACTATCAAAGTTTTGACCTTCAATTTTCTTTTGGGCATTCTCTACAAATTTAGAGAAGAATCCATATTCTAAAGCTTGTTCACTACCATCTTTTTGAACTACAGCCATAGCAAGAACACTCTTAAATCTATCACTACCGAATCTTCTCATTAATTCATCTTCAGCTGATAAGAAGAATTTAGTATAGCCAGGATCACCTTGTCTACCAGAACGACCTCTTAATTGGTTATCAATACGTCTTGCTTCATGTCTTTCAGTACCTAATACACACAAACCGCCAAGTTCAACTACACCTTCACCTAACTTAATATCGGTACCACGACCAGCCATGTTTGTTGCTATAGTTACAGAACCTTTTTCACCAGCATGAGCAATAATCTCAGCTTCTCTTTCATGTTGTTTAGCATTTAATACATTATGAGGAATGTGCTTTTTAGTTAATAATTCACTTAATAATTCACTTGATTCAACAGAAATTGTACCAATTAGTAATGGTTGACCTTTCTTATGTCTTTCTTCAACTTCTTTTGCAATAGCAGCATATTTAGCTTTTTCAGTTAAATAAATACTGTCTTCTGAATCTATTCTTATAACTGGTTTGTTTGTTGGGACTTCAACAACATACATGTTATAAATATTTCTAAATTCTTCCTCTTCAGTCTTAGCAGTACCTGTCATACCAGCAAGTTTCTTATACATTCTGAAGAAGTTTTGGAATGTAATAGTAGCAACAGTCTTAGTCTCTTTCTTGATTTCAACTCTTTCTTTAGCTTCAACTGCTTGATGTAGACCTTCACTCCATTGTCTACCAAACATTAAACGACCTGTAAATGGGTCAACGATAATGATAGCACCTTCATGAACTACATAATCTACATCTTTAGCCATTACATAATTTGCTCTTATAGCATTTTGAATATGATGTAATAAAGCAACGTTGTTTAAATCATATAGGTTACTTAAACCAAAGAAACGTTCAGCCTTTTCCATACCAGCTTCAGTTAAAACAACATGTTTAGCTTTTTCATCTATTTCATAATCGTCTTCTTTTAAACCTTTAGCGAAGATATCTGCTTGAATATATAAATTATCATTATTCTTAGCTCCACCAGAAATAATTAATGGAGTTCTAGCTTCGTCTATTAATATTGAGTCAACTTCATCGACTACAGCGAAGTTAAGTGGTCTTTGAACGATTTGTTCTTTATATAAAACCATATGATCTCTTAAATAGTCGAAACCTAATTCGTTGTTTGTTGAATAAGTAATATCACAATTATAAGCTGCTCTCTTTTCTTCAGCCGATAAATCTCTAATATTTAAACCAACAGTTAAGCCTAACCACTTGTATAATTCACCCATTTCAGTTGCATCACGTGATGCTAAGTATTCATTTACTGTAACTACATGAACGCCTTCACCTGATAAAGCATTTAAATATACAACCATAGTAGCTGTTAAAGTTTTACCTTCACCTGTCTTCATTTCAGCGATATTACCACCATGCATAGCTAAAGCACCTAATAATTGTACTCTAAATGGAGTCATATGCAAAACTCTAGTAGCAGCTTCTCTTACTGTTGCAAAAGCTTCAACTTGAATATCATCTAAAGTCTTTCCATTTGCTAATTGTTCTTTTAAATATGGAGTTTTAGCTTTTAATTCATCATCAGTAAGCTTTTTATATTCTTCAGCTAATTCTTCAATTTTGTCAGCTATCTTTTCAACTCTCTTTAATTCTTTATATCCAGAATCAAATAAACCTTTTAAAAACATATTTTTTACCTCTATTTAAAAAATATAATATTAACTTAATAATATTATATTTTTTCTTTACTTATATATTTTACTATTTTTTATCTATTTTTTCAAGATAAATTATCTTAAGTATTTTATTTAGCCTCAATTACTCCGTAACTTCCATCTTTTCTTAAATAAACAACTGATGGTTTATGAGTTTTAGCATCGATAAATAAGAAGAAATCATGGTCTAGCATTTCCATTCTTGTAATAGCATCTTCTTTGTCCATTTCTTCAACATCGATTTGCTTTTCTTTTAGAATTTCTAATTCACTTTCTTCTTCATTTTCTTTTACATCAAGTTCATTCTTATAATAGCCAGTAACGCCTTCCCTATGTTTAATAGTCTTAGCAATCTTTGCTTTATGTCTTGATATTTGAGTTTCTAATCGATCTATTGCAACATCAATTGCTTCATAAATAGTTTCGCCATTTACTTCAGCACGTAAAATAATGTTCTTTGTTGGAATGGTAACCTCAACAGTCTTAAATTCAGCATAGGCTTTACACAATACATTAGCTTCAATTTCGTTTCCATCTCTAAAGTATTGATTTAGCTTTTGCAACTTATCAGTAGCGTAATCTGCTATTGATTTACTAACCTCAAACTTATTTTTACCACGAACAATAACTTTCATATTAGACCTCCTAGTTATATATATTGGTACTTTCATACCCAATTATATTATACCATATATTTAAATGGTTTTGTAAAGTTTTATTTCAAATTTTAAATAATTATATATATTTCATAATCGTCATCTAATAATAAACTAAAAACGTCATAATATTTGTAAAAAGTGTCATAAGAATCTAACCACATAAATATATTTCTACTATCGGGTTTAGATAAATAATCAACATATATATCTTTAAATATTAATCTTGATTTAGGCGTTGAATAACAAACATCCATTCTTATATATTTGCATATATTTAGTAGATAATATATATGAATACTTTTTAGTCCAATCTTTATTTCTTCGTCGCTCATTAAGTATTTACAATCTTTACATGATAAATCACTGAATATATTAAAAATATCTCTTCTTTCTCTTTTCTTACAATACATAACATCCACCTAATTATATATTTACAAAATTAATATAAAAATTGCTATATAAATAATATAATGTTACAAGCATTTTTCTTTATATTTAAATCCAATTTTTTATACTATTAACTGAACAATTAGTTTATCTTTCTAATATGTTTAATTTTATTTGTCATTCAGTTCGTATTCTAATTCTTCTATTGTTGGAAGAGATGATTTAAATGAATCAGGAATCAGTTTAGATAATTCATAACTAGAGATGCCAATAGGTTGAGACGATGATTCTAGAGCATAATTCGCTTTTATTTTATCTTTTTCTTTACAAACAAGTAAGCCTATTGTTTTTTCATCTTTATCAGTTTTAAGTATATGATCAACAGCTACAACATATGTACCTATTTGTCCTACGTCACCAGGATGAAAGTCTCGTATTTTGATTTCTATTACAACATAAGCGTGAATACTCGTATTGTAGAATAGCATATCTATAAATTCTTCACTATTACCTATATTAATCCTGAACTCTTTACCCATATAGGCAAAACCTGTTCCAAGTTCTAATAAGTAATTTTCAATATTTTTAATTAAAGCATTCTTTAATTCTTTCTCATTATAGTCTTCTCTTATTTCAATAAAATCAAAATTATATGGATCTTTTGTTATTTCTTTGGCTAGTTCACTTGTAGTAACTGGCAATGTATATTCAAAATTTGTTAATGCTTTTCCTTGCCTTTCATAAAGATTCGAACTAATTTGACTCATCAAAACAGCTCTTGACCAGTTATTTTCAAGACAAGCATTTACGTAAAACAAGGCCTTATTATGATCCTTATAACATTTGTCTATAATTAATTTTATATGATTCCATGGTAGCATAAAAATTTGTGCACCAACTTGGGGCACAATTTCTTCAGCATCTAGTGACCCATTTTTATATTTAGAAAATAATATATAGAACTGTCTCATATAATGTAAATTTCTAACAGAAAAACCAGCTGAGTTAGGAAATGTTTTTCTTAAATCAATCGACAATATTTCATATAAATTCAAACCCCATTTTGCTTCTGCATTCATATCGACTATATCTTTTCCAAGTAACCAATTAAATTTAATTAACTCAAAATTAACTTTAGTTGCAGCTTTAATTTGCGATTGTCTATATCTATCTTTTAATTTTGAAATCCAAATTAAATAATTTTTGTCATTAATAGATAATATTTTTTTCATATAATATT
>JAZLLM010000079.1:0-2401 GCA_045598145.1 Bacilli bacterium
ATTTTTAGCTACCTGTGGTAAATAAGAAAAATCTTCTCCTGATTTACCTATAATAGTAAATTTAGACTTTTCACATTTAATGTATGTTTTATAATCATCATCTGTATCAATACTTACTGTACTGTCAGGTAATTTTCTTACAATCTCAAGGAAAATCTTTGCATCAATAGCAACAATACCTTTTTCAACAATCTGACCTTCAATTACAGTTTCAATTCCAAGTTCCATATCATTAGCTGTTAACTTAATATTTCCATTAGTTGAATCAACTAATATACATTCAAGAATAGACATAGTAGTTTTACTTGGTACTGCTTTTGATACTATTGTAAGACCATTAAGTAAATCAGATTTTTTACATAAAATTCTCATGTTTATAATTCCTTTCTCAGAAAAAATGAAAAATAATAAATATAATAATAAAAGAAATTAGTTGTATTAGTATTAATAGATGTAAATATGTGGAAAATGCCAAAAAGCCTTTAAAATAAAGGATTTTTATTAAATAAATATATGTGAATATTGATGATTTTATATGTTAATAAATAGCATTTTATCAACATACTAAAATTATTAAATTTTGAACTAAAAATATATACACATTATATTTACATCATATACACATTAAGTTTGTGGATTAATCTTGTTTTTTATAAAATTAACTTTATTTTCAAACTCAATATTATTTGACATATCATCTTTAATTTTTCTATATCCATGCATTACAGTAGTATGATCTTTACGAAGTAGATATTTAGCTATTTCTTCATATGTCATGTCTATAATTACTCTGCATAAATACATGAAAACGTGTCTAGGAACAACAAGTTCCTGATTTCTTCTTGATGATTTTATATCTTCTGGACTAACTTTAAATTCTTCACATACAACATCCAAAATGAAATCAGGTGTAATATTGTTGTTATTATTTTGATTAACAATATTTCTAAGAGCTTTTTCAGCAGTTTCAAGTGTAATATAATCAGAATTTTCAATTCTTGATATATTAATAATCTGATTAAATGCTCCTTCTAATTCTCTAATATTTGATTTAACATTTTCTGCAATATATTTAATGATGTCATCATCTATATCTTTAGAATTATTTTCAGCAAGCTGTCTAAGAATAGCCATACGTGTTTCATAGTCAGGAGCCTGAATATCTACAATAAGACCCATACCGAATCTTGATTTAAATCTTTCATCAAGAGTTTCAAGTTCTTTAGGTGGTTTATCAGAGGATAATATAATCTGCTTTCCAGCAAGATGAAGAGTATTAAATGTATTGAAAAACTCTTCCTGTGTTGCATCTTTACCTATTATAAACTGAATATCATCTACCATAAGAACATCTGCTGTTCTATATTTATCTCTCATTTTTGAAATAGTAGACTGATTACCACTTCTGATAGATTCAATAACATCATTTGTGAAATCTTCACTTGTTACATATATAACTTTAGTGTCAGGTTTACTTTCTAAAGTAAAATGACCAATAGAATGCATCAAATGAGTTTTACCAAGTCCGGCTCCACCATATATATAGAGAGGATTGTATATTTCACCTGGAGATTCAGCTACTGCAAGAGCAGCAGAATGAGCAATTTTATTGTTACTACCTATTACAAATGTTTCAAATTTGTACTTAGGATTAAGATTTGCAATTTTATAGTTAATGTTTGAAGTAATATTTTCATAATTATCTACATAGTTTTCTTCTTTAGAACTTTCTAAAACAAAAACAATGTCATAAGATCCGTCAAACATTTCTGATATAGCAACCTGAAATACTTTTTTATATTTGTTATCTATGTATTTAAGTGCCTGAGAATTTTCTGATGGAATAAGAATATATACTTTATTATCTATTATTTCCTTAAATTTTAAAGGAAGAATCCATGTATTATAAGAAACTGGATTTAAAGAATATTCAGTTTTAATATATTCTTTTATTTCTTCCCATTTTTCGCTAATTAAATGCATCTTTTACCCCATAATAAAAATATATAATCAATCTACTATATATTACTCTAAAATAGACAAAAATACAAATTTTATATTAATCCACAATAATATTATGTAAATGTGTTTAAATTTTTTAAAATTAATATTTTTTAATAGGATGAATGTGGATATGTGGATAAATAATGTGAATAATAGAAATGGCTTAAAATAAGGGTTTTTGACAATTATAAAAAAAATATAAACATTGTTATTCGCAACTTATTCGCAAAATGTGGATAAAAAAGTGATTAAAAACACTTTTCCACTAAAAAAAGTGGATATCTAGATATAGTGGTGGAAAACTATAAAATGTATCTATATATTGTTTATTGTATTTTTATTATGTTAAATTATGTAATTTATCCCATAAAATAAGCATTTTCTTTACTTGACGGAC
>JAZLLM010000080.1:0-4663 GCA_045598145.1 Bacilli bacterium
GTTGGATAAGCTTAGTATTAATACTTTTTTTACTTAGGAAGGTAAAAAATAGATTAATTATTAGCATTACAGTAGCATTACATAGTTTTATATATTCTTTTAGTTTCTTGATAACTACATATTTAGTATATAAAACACCATTCTTAGAATATTTTATATATGATTTGCCATTTGAATTAATACTTGCAATAAATGGTTTTGTTACTACATTTATATTATTTGAACCTTTAACTAAATTAATTAATAGACTAATGAATAAAGAAGAAGATGGTGGTAAGATGAAATTTAAAATAATTGGTAATTTTATAGATAATAAAAATAAAGACGAACTTAGATTTAGATTCGGAGAAATGATTGTAAATGATGGAATCATTGAATCTTTTTCGGAAACGATTCATAAAGATAATCTTAAAACCTATGATTGCAAAGATAAGATCATCATACCGGGATTAGTTGATTTGCATTTACATGCATCTCAATATGCTTATGCTGGTGCTTTTATGGATCTAGAATTATTAGAATGGTTAAATAATTATACTTATCCTGTGGAAGCTAAATTTAAAGATTTAGATTATGCAAGAAAAAATTATGAAAGCTTTGTGAAAGATTTAGTAAATTCTTATACCACAAGAGCGTGTATGTTTGCCACAATCGATACTGATGCAAGCTTATTACTTATGAAAATGCTTGAAGATAATAACATGATAGCATATGTTGGTAAATTATCAATGGATAGATGTGCACCAGATTATTATATTGAAGAAAATGGAAAAGAAGAAACCATAAGATTTATTAAAGAAGCAAATAAGCTTAAAAAAGTTAAACCTATCCTTACTCCAAGATTTACTCCTAGTGTAAGTGATAAATACATGGAAGAATTAGCTATTATTTCAAAAGAATATAATGTTCCTGTGCAAAGTCATTTATCTGAGAATTTAGATGAAATCAAATGGGTAAAAGAGCTTAGACCAAATGATGAATTATATATTGAGTCATATACTAAACCAGGTTTTGTAAATAAAGATAATAAAGCAATAATGGCTCATTGTATTTATTCTAATGCAAAAGAAAGACAAATATTAAAAGAAAATAATACATATATTGCTCACTCCCCTACAAGTAATACTAATGTTATTGCAGGCATTTGCCCAGTTAGAGTATTTTTAGATGAAGGTGCAAATATTGGCTTAGCTAGTGATGTAGCTGGTGGACATACTTTAGATATGTTTGAAGTTATGAAAACAGCCATTCAAGTATCTAAATTATATTATCGCTTAATAGATAATACTAAAAAGCCTTTAACGGTTAGTGAAGTAATGTATATGGCTACAGTTATTGGTGGCAGTTTCTTCGGTAATGTTGGGAAATTTGAAGTGGGATATGAATTTGACTCTTTAGTAATTGATGATAATACCAAGGATGCTACTTATGATTTTTCATATTTAGAAAGATTAGAAAGAATAATTTACACTGATAAAAAGAAATTATGTTTAAAATTTGTAAAAGGGAAAGAGATTAATTTAAAATAAAAAAATATGCGCAAGTACTAAACAAAAGTATTTACGCATTTTTATTTTTGATATATTTTAATTAATTTAAAAGGTAATTCATATTTATTATAAGGGATAGGATCAAAACCACCTTTACTAAAAGGATTACATCTAATAATCCTATAAATAGTAAGAAAAAGAGCTTTAAAAAAGTTGAACTTATAAAAGCACTCTAATGCATATTTTGAGCAAGTAGGCATATATTTGCATTTAGGAGAAGTATTAGGACTTATTCCTTTACGATATAATTCAATTAACTTTATACATAATTTCTTCATGTTTTTATTATAAACTAATAATACTTAATTTACAAGTATTATAATTAATTGACTTTTAAATAAATTTTTGTTAAGATATATAAAGAGTTTTGAGGTGATTTAAATGCGAATAGTAATAGCATCAGATAGTCATGGAAATAATAAAATATTAGAGCGAATTGCAATGCATGAGCTTAAGGAAGATAATAACGCTTTGTTTTATTTGGCTGGGGACAGTCAAAGTAAGGAAAATGATATTGCGCCTTTTATTTCAGTTAGAGGCAATACTGACTTTTATCCTTTCAAACCATATTTGATTATCAAATTAAAAAAGCACAATATAATTATTATTCATAGTAAATCAGACATTAACATTAATACTTTAATGAAGGAAAATAATTGTGATATAGTCGTTAGTGGTCATACTCATATGTATGAATATAATACAATAGGCGATACTACTTATTTAAATCCTGGCTCAATAGATTCACCAAGAGATGGTATAAGAGGTTATTTTGTAATTATAGAAGATGAATGTGGTGAATTAAACATAGATTTTGTGAAATTAATAGGTTAAATAATGAATAGTTTAAATGAAAACACAAAAGAACTAAATATTAAAAATATTGATGCTTATTACGACTTGTTTGATCAAGCATGTATGATTATATATGATTCAACAAAACAAGATTATTTATCATGTTTCTTAAGAGTTTACAATGATATTTATTATGATTCTTTAGATACTAAAGGAATAGATGAAGAAAAAATTGAAGAGCTTAAGAAATTAGAGGATGATATTGTTAACTTCTATGCTTTAAATGAAGAAATCAGACAAGCTTTACTATTATTATTAATTAAGGGTTATAAACATGCAAATATGAATTTAGATGCTATTACCCCAGATAATGTTAGTTTATTATTCGCATATATCATAAAGAAGATGTATGAAGATACAAACAAAAAAGTATCAATTACAGACCTTATGATAGGTAGTGGTAATTTAATTAATGTAATTGCAAATAACACTAACTTAGATTTAGACTTAACAGGTATTGAAATTGATAATAAAATGGCTAATATAAGTAAAGCATATAGTGATTTACAAGGTAATGAAATTAGGATTTATAATAATTCATGCTTAGCTTTACCAATTAGAAGCAATGTTATTATTGGTGATTTAGAAGCAAATAATAAAGACGAAGCCTACCTACCTTATGAATTGATATTAAAGCTAGTAGATGATATTAGAGAAATTGATAATCCGTTTGATACAAGAATGATATTCTTAATAGATAATGATTTCTTTAATCATAAAGGTATAGAAGAATTTAAATTACAATTTGCAGGTACATTAATGGCTTTGATTGTTTTGCCTGAAGATATGTTTCAGGGAGTAGGAAAATCAATATTAATTATTAGCCCAAGAAAATTAAAGAATTACCAAACATTAGTATCAAGCATTCCATCATTTAAAGAAGAAAAGAACTTGATGGCAAAGCTAGCTGATATTGGTGAATGGGTAAAAGAAACATATAAAAATAAGAGATAATTATTAGGGAGGAATAAATATATGAAAATAATGTCTGTTAACGCTGGAAGCTCATCTTTAAAGTTCAAATTATTTGAAATGCCATCTGAAGAAGTTATTACTGAAGGTAACGTTGAAAGAATCGGTTTAGATGATGCATATTTTACTATTAAAGTAAATGGCGAAAAAGAAAAAGAAGTACTACCTATTAAGGACCATAGTGTAGCTGTTAAGAAATTATTAGATGAATTAATCAGTAGAAAGATTGTTAAAAGCTTAGACGAAATCGCTGGCGTTGGTCACCGTATCGTACAAGGTGGTTGGTATTTCCAAGATTCTGCTTTAGTAGATGATGATGTAATTAGCAAAATTGAAGAATTAATTCCACTAGCTCCTTTACATAACGGACCACACCTAATTGGTATTAGAGCTTTTAAGAAGGTTTTACCTAATGTACCTAATGTAGTAGTATTTGATACTGCTTTCCACCAAACAATGGCTCCTGAATCATTTATGTATGCAGTTCCATATGAATGGTATGATAAATATCATATGAGAAAATATGGTGCACACGGTACAAGTCATAAATATGTAAGCTCACGTTGTGCTGAAATTATGGGAAAAGACGTAAAAAATTTAAAGATTATTACTTGTCACTTAGGAAATGGTGCAAGTATTTGTGCAGTAGATAAAGGTAAATGCGTTGATACATCAATGGGCTTAACACCACTTGAAGGAATCCCAATGGGAACAAGAAGTGGTAATTTAGACCCTACAGTATTATCATATATTCAATCTAAAGAAGGTCAATCACTTCCAGAATTAATCCAAATCTTAAATAAGAAATCTGGTTATTTAGGAATTAGTGGCGTTTCTAATGACTCAAGAGACTTAGAACAAGCTATGGAAGAAGGAAATGAAAGAGCGAGATTAGCATTAGACATTCAATATAAACGTATAGCTGACTATATTGGTTCATATTATGTATTATTAGGTGGATGCGATGCAATCGTATTTACAGCTGGAATTGGTGAAAACAGCTCTCGTGCTAGAAAGTGCATTATTGATAGAATTAGCGTATTAGGTGCTAAGATTGATGATGAAGCTAACAAAGCAAGAGGAAAAGAAGTTGAACTTACAGCTAAAGATTCTAAGATCAGAGTATTCTTAATCCCTACAGAAGAAGAATTAATGATTGCAAGAGATGTAATGAGAATCGCAAAATTATAAAAAACAATAAAATATTAATACTAAGAATTTGCTAATAATTATTAATTTAGTAAATAAATATTAAACCTCTTAAATATATATTTAGGAGGTTTTTA
>JAZLLM010000081.1:0-4408 GCA_045598145.1 Bacilli bacterium
TCTGATTGTTTGAGCGATATGTCTATAGCCATATGTTGTATGATGGCTATGGACTTTTTTAATTTCTATAGCTAACGATTCTCTATTCTTTTTCCAGTTAGGTTCAACCCCTTTACGAGAAAGCCATTTATAATATCCACTCCTAGAAACGTTCATCACCTCACACAAGCTTTGTATATTGTAGTCCCGAGAAAGATGCTCTACTATCTCATATTCCGTATGGATGATTTCGCGATAATTGCATCTTCCTCGGTGTACCCTTTTTTTAATCGTTCATTCTCGATTCTAAGTAACATGTTTTCATACTCTAATTGCTCCAACGGAGTTAATTCTTTTCTTCTAGAATACTTTGAAAGAGGATTACCTGGTTTACGCTTGTTTTGTAGACCTTCAATTCCTTGTTCGTTGTATCTAGTTAGCCATTGTTGTAATTGATATTGATTTATCAAAAAGTGTATACATGTTTCTTTTCTAGTATGCCCACCTAAATAATAATTTACAACTTTCAGTTTTTCTTCTTTAGACCACTCTCTATTTTTACCACCTTTTGGTCTTCCCATTATTTTCTCCTTCCCGAACCCCTAGGGGTTCTACCACTCTAATAGTATAACATAATAAAAAACTATTAATAAACACTAATACTTTTTTAGTGTCTACTAATAGTTTATCATTTCAAGAACACAATGATTCTATAAACAAATTATTAAAATTAAATTACCATAATTATTAAATCGTAATTACCATTTTTATAAATTTTAAATTACCATTTTTATAAAATTATGATTACCATTTTTATTAAATGTTATATTACCATTTTTCTATAAACTTATTTTACCATTTACAGTTGAGTTTATAAAAGTGTATTAGTATGTAGGAAAATATCAATATCATTATCAAATGTGTTAAACAAATTATCTCAAATCAGTCAATAATAATTGTAACAAAAATTTCAATATGATAAAATATTGTTGTGGAGGTTTATCAGAGGTTGTAAGAACTATCGAAAAAGCAATCGATGATGAAATTAAAATCGATTGTTGCGAAGATTTGGACACCGTTTCAAAGAAATTGACTGAACAAAGACAATTGATGATTGAACTATTTCAAAAGAAGAATAGACATGAAATTAGTCAAGAATATTACAATGAACAGTATGCAATATTAAGTGATAAAGTAAAAAGTTTGGAAAGAGAAGAGCAACAGATCCAAAACTCAATAAGTAATAGACAAATTAAAATTGATAAGATAAAAGAGATGAAAAGAATTCTTAACTCTTCAACACCTAATGAACTTGAAACAATGAGAAAACTTGTTGATAAAATAAAGATAATTGATAAGCATCATGTTGAATTTCAATTCGTCTGTGGCATAAATGTTATAAGTCAATATTAAATATACCAAAAAAGACTAAGTTATTTGCTCCAAAGGAGTTGAAGTGGAAAGTTGAAAATCTAGACATTTATCCCTAAAAGACAGGTCGCCAATTTTGCGTGCAAAAAGTCGCGGAATTAAAAATCAAAATAAATCAGAGTTTTTTGGTGAAAGATATTTTGCTTTTGTAAAAATCTTTCACTTTAATGAACAAAAAAATGAAAAATTAAAAATTGTTTAGTATAATATAGTTAAATCTAGGAGTAATTATATTATAATTAGAGAAAAGTATTTAATAAAATAGATTATTCACATGAGAAAGCTTTAATTACAAATGATGATATAAATTATTCTACATCTATGGTCAGGCATATAAAATTTATAGATTTTTTAATGATGAAAGAATTATGATATTTAATAAAGAATTTTTTGAATTGTATGGAAACATTATGTTTGAATAAGAGTTTAATTTCTCTAAAGAGTACAAAAATGTTTTCTTTGGCATGGTGCTCGGTATGTAAGTATATATTAAGAAAATTTAATAACGAAAAGAGATTTTAATATGAAGAAAATAAGATTAGTTATAATAGATTTACTTTTATTTATATTATCTTTATTTGTATTTTGGATAGCTAGTGATCAAAGTGATGCTTTAGGATTTAGTGTTATTTTTCTAGTGGTTTTAAATCCATTATGCATTATGTTTTGCTCTTGTAATATTGGCATGTATGATAATAAAAAAGTAATTGATTATGTTTTCCCATTGTTTTTTGGTTTAAGCTATGTTTTATTAGATTATTTTACTTTTATTCTGGCTAATATGATTGCTAATAATTTATTTGAATTACCTAATTTAATTATTACTTTAGCTGGTATTGCAATTTCATATTTTGGATTTGGTATTGGTATATTGATTAAACTTATTAAAAATAAAAGAAAGAATATGGTATAATTATGAGTGAATATGTTTTAAAAAATGTTATTTTGTTGGATGGTACATTAAATATGGAGGAAGAAAAAACTTCCATATTAATCAAAGATAACAAAATAGAAGAAATAAGCAAAGATATAAAAGGTGAATACAAAACATACGATTTAGACGGTAAATATGTAATACCAGGTTTAATAAATTTGCATGTGCATTTACCAGGTAGTGGTAAAGTACATAAAAAGCCTAAAGATAATACTAAATTAGTTAATCTTTTAACTAATCATAAATTATTTAGACCAATAGGTTTTGCATTAGAAAAAAAATATGCAAGAGTAGAACTTAATAGTGGTGTTACCACATTACGTAGTGTTGGTGGTGTAGATACTTTTGACACTGAACTTAGAGATAAAATTAATAGTGGTAAGCTAATAGGCCCAAGAATTATTGCATCAAATTATGCATTAGCACCTATTGAAGGCCATATGTTAGGAACTGTCTCAAAATTAGTAGAAACACCTTCAGATGCTTCGAAAATGGTTGAAAATTTAGCCCACACTGGCGTTGATTTAATTAAACTAATGATTACAGGTGGAGTAATTGATGCAGTTAAACTTGGAGAACCGGGCGTACTTAAGATGCATCCAGATATTGTAAAAGCTGCATGTGATAAAGCTCATGAATTAGGTTTGAAAGTTTCTGCACATACTGAAAGTTATGAAGGCGTAAAAGTAGCCTTACAAAATGGTGTAGATACAATTGAGCATGGCGCAAACTTTGATGATGAAATAATAGATCTATTTAAGAGAAATAATTCATCATTAATTATAACAATCTCTCCTGGTGCTGTTATTTCTTTATTACCATTAGATAAAACATATATGAGTGAGTTTGTTCGTTATAATAGTGTTGTCGTATCACAAAACATATTTAAAGGTATTAAACTTGCTTTAAAAGAAAACATCAATATTGGATTAGGTAATGATGTAGGTTGTCCTTATATTTTTCATTATGATTTCTATCGTGAATTAGAATGGTACGCTAAATGTATGAATTTAGATAGAAAATATGTATTGCATACAGCTACATTAAATAATGCAAAGATCATTAATATGGATAGTAAGATAGGATCTATTGAAAAAGGAAAATTAGCTGATATAGTTGTTTTAGATAATAATCCATTAGAAGACTTTAAAAACTTAAGAAATATAAATATATTAATAAAAGATGGAAAAATTATTAAGAATCATAAAAACAAGATTGATAAGAAAGCAGAAGCAATGCTTGATGAATTATTCAATGTGGATGTAGATGAAGAGTTTAAAAAATATTTTGAGTTACATCCAGATGGTAAATAATTATTAGTGCTAGTGTAACTCAGTCGGTAGAGTAACGTACTCGTAATACGTAAGTCGGAAGTTCGATTCTTCTCACTAGCACCATATAATTATTAAAATTGAATGTTGTTGTTTACATACAAATTTAATTTCTCTTTAGAGTACAAAAACTTCGCCTCTATATTGAAGCATCGTATGTAAGTAGATATCAAAATTAGAAGTAAATATAAAAATTAGCTCTGCAGTGCATGCATGGCTATTTTTTAGTTTTGGCTGTAATTATATAACACTTACTTAAGATTTTGTAGTTGAGATGGTATCTGGTGCTTACATGAGTGCTTTATGGTTTAACTTGTAAAAAAAAAGATTATCGTGATTATAACAAGAGAATGGATTTGCATTGAAACATAATAGCTTATCAATATAATAGAGATGATATAAAATATTAAATTTAGTAAAATTGTTTAAATTAATATTAAGATTAAATAGTATTTTAAAAATAACATTTTTATTAATTCAAAATGCTTGGGTATAAAAAACTAACTAAACAATTTTTTCTAAATATAAAAAGTGTTTAGTTAACTGAACAAAATAATTGACAAAAACAAATTTGTTTAGTATAATTATAATGAAGGGTGCGCCAGTTCGGTGTATATAATGTAGTTGGTGGGAATCCAACCTAGAAAGACCTAGCAAGTCATCTAGTATCGAGTCCTTGGAGCTTTAGCTGTGAAGCAAGGTTTAAGCGTAGGGTAGAAAGAATGCGAGCCTA
>JAZLLM010000082.1:0-3575 GCA_045598145.1 Bacilli bacterium
TCACCTTTAAAGATGAAAGATTCGTTTTTATCTTTCTTTATTTTTCCTTCTTTAATTAACTTTTGTTTTTCAGCATAGATTCTTTTTACTAACTCACTGGCAGGTTCGTCATTAGGATCTTGCTTTACAAGTTTTCCTTGAATAGCTAATTGAAGAATGGATTTTCTGATTTCATCAGCCTTTAAATTCTTAATTGTCTTCATCTAATAACTCCAAGATTTTAGCCAGTGTTCTTTCCATTTCTGCGTTGTATGAATCTCTTTTTTCTTTGAATTGTTGAATCAAATCTTTAGGTTCTAAAATTTCATCTTCAACATGAGGATAACCACATAAATCTAAGTTATAATGTAAGTCTTCTAAATCTTTCTTTGAATAACATTTAGATTTAGGGAATTCATCAATTGTGATTTCTTGTCTATTTGTCCACCAATCAATAACTGGTTTAAAGTGTTCTAAAAGAATTGGTTTTGTTTTAGAGAAGTTTTTATATCCTTCAGGCATATCCATTCTATAAACCCATGTATTTTCAGTTGGATGGGTATTATCAAAGAACAAGATGTTAGTAGTAATTGATGTGTATGGAGCAAATACGCTATGTGGCATTCTAACAATTGTGTGTAAATTAAATTCATTAAGTAACTTTGTTTTAATTGCTACTTTAGCGTTATCTTCACCAAATAAGAAACCATCAGGAATGATAACTGCACATCTACCATTTTTCTTTAGACGATACATAATAACATCCATAAATAAATCCGCTGTTTCACTACTTCTTAAATCGGCAGGGAAGTTATTTTTAACTGCATCTTTCTCAGAACCACCATATGGAGGATTCATTAAAATGATGTCAAATTTATCAGATTCTTTATAATCTCTAACATTCTTTTCGAGTGAATTCATATGGTAAACTTTAGGCTCATCAACATCATGAATAAGCATATTAGTGATGCATAACAAATAAGGCATTGGTTTCTTTTCGCTACCATAAATTGTGTTGTTATATTTATCTACATCTTCAGCTGTTTTCTTTTGTGGTTCTAAATACTTAAGTGTAGAAGTTAAAAATCCTCCTGTACCACAAGCAAAGTCAGCTACAGATTCACCAAGTTTAGGATTAATCATTTGAACCATAAAATCAGTAACAGCTCTAGGAGTATAGAACTCTCCAGCATTACCTGCACTTTGTAGGCTCTTTAAAATAGTTTCATAGATAGTTCCAAATTCATGTCTTTCTTTATATTCTGAAAAATCTATCTCATTAATTACATTAATTACTTGTCTTAGAAGAACTCCATCCTTCATATAGTTTTGAGCATCTTCAAATACATATTTAGCAATTCTTTGTTTTAGTGGTGTGTCCTCACTAATTTCAAGATTCTTTAATGTTGGGAATAATTGATTGTTAACTAAATCAAGTAATTTATCACCTGTAATAGTATTAGCACTATGATCATCAACAGCCCAATTACGCCATTTTAATTCTTCAGGGATTAAACTCTTATAATTTGAATCGTAGAATTCCCATTCTTCCTCTTTAGCGTCATAAACCTTTAAGAAGAACATCCATGTCATTTGACTGATACGTTGTGCATCTCCATCAACGCCAGCATCATTCCTCATGATGTCTTGTATTCTTTTAACTAAATTTGTTACAGCCATTGTTTATTCCTCCTTAGGCACAATATAAAGCATTTTGAACTTGATGAACTGCATTTAAATATCCATTAAGTCCACCAAACAAACTAGCAATCTTCATAGGACTGCCATATTCATTAAAGTCTGGTAATTTAAGAATCTTAGAATCAGTAATATCATCAATTTCATCATTAGAATATTTATCTAATAAGATTTGTAATATTTGCTTACATTTATCTGAATAAGCATCAAGAACTTGATTAACTTTTAGATTCTTTGCTCTTTCACTCTTTGTAAGTGGTTTAATGCCATAAGCAATATCACAAATTAAATCAAAGTCATCGACATCAGCTGGATAAAGTTTTCTTAATTCATCGATGAATATCCCTTTATTTGCCAATTCTTCAATAATAATTGAATGTTTTTCATCACTTGTCCATAAAGCAAGGAAATCATCTAAAGACGCATAATCTTGAAGAATATTCTTTCTTGTAAAATCTTTCAAACTTTCAGTTACAAGTTTTCCATCCTTATCATAATATTGAACTCTCTCAGATATTAAAGTTACTTCAACATCATTGACATAAACTTTTTTCTTTCCTTCTTTTGGTTCAATTTCTTTAGGCTCTTCAGGGTCAATAACAACTTTTTTCTTACCTTTAAAATTCTCAGGATCATATTCTTCACTTTGCATATCAGGTCCATTGAAATTAGGGTCAGCAAACAATCTAGTAGCATTTCTAAAATCTAGAATAGTGAAGTACATCTTGTCATAGTCTTCTTTAATTCTAGTTCCACGTCCTATAATTTGTTTGAACTCAGTCATTCCATTTTCACCAAAAATATTATCAAGAACAATGTTCTTACAAGTTTGGCAATTGACACCAGTAGTCATTAATTTACTAGTTGTAACAATTGTTGGATAAGCTGAATCATTGTCAATGAAGTAGTCTAATTGTTTTTTGCCTTCATCATTATCACCAGTAATTCTCATAATATATTTATGGTTACCTGCACATAAATCTTGGTTCAAATTAACTAATGCTTGTCTCATTCTTTCTGCATGGTCAATGTCAACGCAGAAGACAATAGTTTTAGCAAGTCTATCGGTGCTCTTTAGATATTCAGTTATTTTTTCAGCAACTAGTTGAGTTCTTTCATCTATAACTAAATTTCTATCAAAGTCTTTAACTCCGTATTCTCTATCTTCAACAAGCTCACCTTCTTTATCTGTTTTTCCTTTATTTGGTCTATAACCATAAACATCAGTATCTAATGCATATCTAACAACTTTATAAGGAGCAAGATATCCATCCTCAATACCATCTTTTAAAGAATATGTATAAATTGGTTCACCAAAGTAATCGATATTTGATACTTCCTTAGTTTCCTTAGGAGTAGCAGTCATACCAATCTTTGTAGCATTATTAAAATAATCAAGGATTTTACGCCAATTTGAATCTTCTCTAGCACTTCCTCTGTGACATTCATCAACAATGATTAAATCAAAGAAATCAGGATTAAAATTATCTTTCAAAATAGCAAGAGTATCTTCTGTATCATTCTCAGCTAATTGTTGGTATAAAGATAAGTAGATTTCATACGAAGTGTCCATATTCTTGTGGTAAATTTTAGTCATTGAATTGTTGAAAGGTTTAAAATCACCAATAATAGTTTGATCTACAAGAATATTTCTATCAGCTAAATACAAGATTTTCTTTTTTAGACCAGATTACCATAATCTCCAAATGAGTTGAAAAGCCATATAAGTCTTTCCTGTACCTGTAGACATAACCAATAGAGCTCTATCATTACCTTTTGCGATAGATTCAACAGTTCTATTGATTGCGATTCTTTGATAGTATCTAGGAGAGAATGATTCTTCACTAAAGTAATATGGTGTATTTAAAATCTTCTCTAAGTTAGTAGAAGAGTCGATT
>JAZLLM010000083.1:0-14132 GCA_045598145.1 Bacilli bacterium
AATGAAAAGCATATGTTTTAGTTTCTTCAGTTAAATAATATTTATTGTTTACTTTATCATAAATAATTAATATAAAATCACTAGGCCAATAATAACCACTAGTAATTGATAATTCAGTGCTATCTTCATAATATTTAGATATATCAAATAAATACCAACCATCAGGCAAAGTTACATTATTATATATTAAAGTCAAATCATTAACATCGCCAAATCCACTAAAACCTAGTTCTGGATCATTAGGTATAAAGGCATTATGTGGTCCCATATATTTATCATATTTCGTTGCATAAGCAATTATATAATCTGATTTCTCTAAATTTTTAATTACAATCAAAGTATCAGGTTTTGGTCCTGAATCTGCTTGTACAATTATATTAGCACTTGAAATAAACAAGCTAATCATAAAAGCACTTATAAACAATATTAAAAATTTATAAATCTTTTTCATTTTTTTCTCCATATCTATTTATATTGTATCACTTTTGCTTTAATTAAAATAGTGTAAGCTTAATATAAATTTACACTTATATTTATTACCAAATAACAACTCTCTTAGAAGGTGCAATATACATCTTATCAGTCTTCTTAACATTAAATGTTTTGTACCATTCTTCAAAGTTACGTGGTTGCATATTGGCTCTTAAAACTGTAGGTGCATGAACATCAACGTTTAATAATAATTGAAGATATTCTGGTTTGCCTTTTAAGCACCAAACTCTAGCCCAGTTCTTGAAATATTCTTCATAATTTGCATCATCCATCTTAGACATGATTTCTAATGTAACTGCCATACCACCATTGTCAGCTATATTTTCACTAACAATTAAAGTTGAATTTACTTTACCCCAAGGTAATTCAATTCCTTCAAATTCCTTAATCATAGCCTTTGTCTTTTTAACAAACATCTTGTGGTCTTCTTTAGTCCACCAATTTACTAAGTTACCATTTTCATCACAATTAGCACCATTATTATCAAAAGCATGTGAAATTTCATGGCCGATAACAGCACCAATACCACCTAAGTTTTCACTTCTTGTTTGCTTGATTGAATAGAAAGGAGCTTGTAAGATTGCAGCTGGGAATGTAATATCATTAGAAGTTGGGTTGTAGCATGCATTAACCATATGACCTGGCATTACCCATTTAGTTCTATCAACATCCTTAAATAATTTACTACAATTATCTAAAATTCTAATCTTTCTAATTTCCGTAACAATCTCAAATAAAGATGCTTCTTCATTGAATACGAATTTATCATATAATTCATCTACCTTGTCAGGGTAACCCATCTTAATTTCCATCTTTGATAATTTAAGAATTGCTTTTTCTTTAGTAGAATCTTGTAAGAAATCATTATTTCTAACTCTTGATTTATAAGTTTCAATAATTTCTTTTACAATACTAATTATATCTTTCTTAGCAGCTTCACCAAAATATTTTTCACCATAATATAAGCCAACTGGTTCAGAGAAAATACCAGATGCTAATTGATATGCAAATGTTTCTACACTTGGTATAGCTGGAATACCCATTAAAGCTCTTTCAAATTGTGAACCTAATTCTCTTAATTCTTCACTTAACAAGCCACAACTAGAAATTAGAGTATTAACATATGCCCAATGTTTATATTGTGTAAATGTTTCTTCATTAAATAATGTATTAAAATTCTTAAAGAATCTTGGATCAGTAACAATTATCTTCTCAGGAATAGTTACAAATAATTCTTCAAGCATCTTCTTAAATTTTAATGGTTTTAGCATAGATGCAACCTTACTAGTCTTCATAGGGTTATACATCTTAGTGTATTCACTCCACTCTTGTCTACTCTTAACTAATGTGGCGATAACAGCATCATAAGCTAATGTATCAGCTATATATTGGTTTTGTTCTTCTTCGCTTAATTTTGTTTTAGCTAAGATAGCTTTAGCCATATTACTCCATAAACCTAACATAGCTTGTTTTTGAGCTTCCATACCTTCTTTATAATAAACTGTATCAGGTAAGATAGTTGAAGGGCCTTGAATCATTACACAATGATGCATAGTATCCATCATATCTGCATCAACACCCATTTCAAAAGGCATAGTATATCCAGAAACTGAAAATACAGCTAATTTCTTATTGAACTTACTTAAAGAGTCAGCTTTCTCAAAAGCACTTAAAGCTTTTAGTACAGGTTTAATACCATCTTTTTTACGTCCTTTAACGTCCTTAGCTTTGTTATATATAACTCCTGCTTTTCTTAAATACTCATTTGGATATTCTCCACTCTCACTCATTTCGCTAAAATCATTAATTAATATTTTTTCAACATCCTTATTAAGTTCTGCGAAACCACCAGCAGTTGGTTTATCATCTGGAATGACTAATTCCTCTAATTTATCATGATTTACATATTCGTATAAATCATCTTGAATTCTAATTTCGCTCATAATTTTCTCCTTTTTCTTTATATATTACCTTTGCATTTTATCACTTATTTTTAATCCAGCCAATATTTCTTTTTATTCAATCATATATTTTATAAAGTTTATAATATAAAAAAGGCTAATGATATATTTAAAAGACATCACTAGCCTAATTATCTATTAATTAATCAACTTTTAAATCAGTAAGATTATAATCTGAAACAATTTTTACTTTATTAGAAAAGCATTCATTCATATTATTTAAAGAATACATTAAATATGCTTTTTCTATTTATAATTTTAAGTTTTCGTTCTTTTGGGACATTTATTGTTTGTATCTGACTACATTTTGATTCTACAATTTTATTTACTAATTCTTCGTCATAGTCTTCACAGTTTATATAAATTGTATTAGGAAATAATGGTTTTTATCAAATGGTAACTTGATAAATTTTGCTGTACTTATAAATGATCCCACAATCATCTCACTATATCTTTATATTATTTTAAAAATTAATTAGAATATACTTTTAAAGATAAGTAACACATTTAAAACTTTATTTCAAATATTTCTTTAAAAATTCTTTTAGTTTATCGATTTCTATTGGTTTAGCTAAATGTTCATTCATTCCAGCTTTTAGAGCTTCTTGCTTGTCTTCCTCAAATGCATTAGCAGTCATAGCAAAAATTGGAATGTTTGCTATTTCAGGATCAGATAAAGCACGAATTTGTTTAGTTGCTTCATAACCATTCATGATTGGCATTTGAACATCCATAAGAATTAAATCGTATTGTCCTGGCTTAGCTTCTTTCATCTTTTCTAAAGCTATAGTTCCATCTTCTGCTGTATCTACTATAAAATTAAATTCTTTAAGAATTTCTACTGCAATTTCACGATTCATTTCATTATCTTCAACAAGAAGTATTTTCTTTCCACTAAAATCAATATCATCATCAAGCTCATCTAAATTATCATTTGTTGTGCCACAGCATTTACTTAAAACATCACGTAAATCAGTAGGGAATATAGGTTTAGATACAAAACTTGTTACTCCAGCAAGTTTAGCTTCATCTTCAATATCAGACCAATCATATGCAGTTAATACAATAATTGGTGCTTCGTCTCCAACTATCTTACGTATTCTACGTGCAGTTTCAATACCATTCATATCAGGCATTAGCCAATCTATGATATATACTTTAAATAAGTCACCTACTTCTTTAGATTCCTCTGTACGTATTACAGCTTCTTTTCCAGATGCGCACCATTCGCTTCTCATTCCGATTTCTCTTAGCATTTTAGCAACATTCTTACATGCGCTTATATCATCATCAACAACTAATCCTCTTAAGCCTTCAAGTCCATTAATTTTCATAGGTGTATTTTGCTTTGAAGACAATTTGAAATCTAAAAGAACAGTCATTTCCGTTCCTTTTCCAACTTCACTTACAATATTAATTGTACCACCCATCATATCAATAATGTTTTTAGTAATAGCCATTCCAAGTCCAGTTCCTTGAACTCCAGAAACAGTGGAACTTTTTGCTCTAGTAAATGGATCGAATATAGTTTTTAAGAATTCATCATCCATTCCCACTCCACTATCTTTTATACGGAACTCGTATTGCACATATCCATTTTCTTTAGTGTTTTTTTGCTTTACACATAAAGAAACCAAGCCACCAGTTTGTGTATATTTAATCGAATTAGAAAGGATATTCAAAAGAACTTGATTTAATCTAAGTTTATCACAAACAATAAATTGATCACTTACATCACAATCTATATAAAAATCAAGTTGTTTATTTTTAATATCTGCTTGTACAATATTTCTAAGTGTATGAAGAATCATAGAAAGGTCTTCATCTTTTTCCTCAATACTTACTCTACCAGATTCTATACGACTCATATCTAAAACATCATTTATTAAAGATAAAAGATGTTCAGATGATTGGCTAATTTTGTAAAGGTAATCCTTAACTTGTTCTTTATTATCAATATGAGTAGATGCAAGTCCAGTGAAGCCAATAATAGCGTTCATTGGTGTACGAATATCATGACTCATATTATTAAGGAATGTTGTTTTAGCTCTATTAGCACTTTGAGCAAGGTCAAGTGCTTCTTCTAACTCTATTTGCTTTTCTGTAAGTTTTTCATTAAGTTTATCAGTTTCAGCTTTATTTTTTAATTCTGTTTGTTGTCTAGCTTGTCTTAAAGCAACTATAATGATAAAACCTAATGCACATCCAACAATGAATAATAAAATACCAAAGATATTCATTAGTCCTCTTGTTTGTTCATTAAACACTGAGGAAGGAACCATAGAAACAAATAACCAATCAACATTTTCCATAGGTGTTATTACCATATAATATTCTTCTTCTAAATCAGAATTGATTTTAGCTTTTACACGAACATTTGTGGCAATAGACTTATTTAGATTTTCTTTAAATTCATTAATAGATGAATAATCATCAACTGATTTTAGTTCATCAAAAACATTATCACGTTCAAGGAAACTATGATTACTATTAATATTTAAAATATAATTTCCATCATAGTCAATTACAGAACTAAATCCTTTTCCTTGATAGCTATCTTTTTTTAATTCTCCATCAAGAATTCCAGGCTTTATAAAACAGCAAAGATAATCATAAGTATGGTCTTCAAAATTAATTGTTTTAATCTTTACACAATATAAAATATATTCTCTTCGTTGATCCGGTAAAATATCTTTTATATTATCAAAACGACAAACAAACCTATCTTCTTTTTCTATACATAAATTTGCAATATCTTGTCGTATTTCACGTAGATAACTATTTGTAAGCATCGAACCATCTTTTGAAAGTAAGGCTAATTTATCTGCTTCATTAATCATTTCACATGCACTATGTAAAAGATCTGGTATATTTTCTTCACCTTTCGCAATTTTTTTTGTAATATCACTAGAAATTGTATCTAAAATATCAAGACGTGAATTAATAGAATTTGAAATCAATTGAATATCATGCTCTGATAGCTCTTTTATGTGATCTGAATTTATTTCAGTGATTTGTTTTCGGTAAGCTAAAGTTCCTGCAAAAGAAACTATACATACTAGTAAAACAATAATCACAGAAAAAATTGCAATTGTTTTAACTCTTTTATTTTTTTCAAAAGACTTTAAATTATCTTTTGTCTTATATGTGTTATTCATGTACTACCTCCATTTGGAGAATAATTAAATTATTCGTGAATCTTTGAATTTTGATATCCTTGTTCTATGGCTTGATTACAATCTTTGTCAAGTCCTTCAGCAGCTTCTCTTGCAGTTTCTTCTCCAGTTAATAGTGCGTGGATGTGTGGATAAAATGCTGCTCTAACACCAAGCCAATTTGGATTATTTTGTTGATAATCAATAACGTATTTGTTGTTTTCAGCGAACATATCACCCATGAATACTTTATTTCCGTGACGTTTAGCTGTTCCTTTAGAGCAAGGAATACCACCAGCAGAATAATCAAGCCATTGTTCATTTTCATAAACAAACTTTAAAAATGCTTTAGTAACTTCTAACTTCTTTGAATCGTTATTATCGAAAGCCATAAATCCAGTAACGAATGTAGAACAAGCACCTTCTGGATTTGCTGCTGGGAAGTTAACATATCCCTTTTCAAATTGATATACCTCATAAGTTTGAGCTAATGCAGTATTGAAAAGACCAAAAGCAATTTGACCACTTGCAAATAAAGCAGTACAATCATTAATTTCTAAATCTTCACAATTTGATGGATAATAACCTTTATCATAATTGTCTTTAATCCATTGTAATGCTTCAATTCCTTCTTCGGTATTTAAATTGAATTTCCCATTTTCATCAAAGAAATTTGATCCTTTAACACGAAGTTGAATCATAATATGAGTATCACCTTGATTATTCTTTGCATAAAATGGCATAACAAATTCACCACTACCAAGATGTTCAGCTAATGTAGCATAAATAATTTCCCAATCTTCAAGACTCCAACCTTGAATTTCTTGTTTATCAGAAATATAAGCATCTAGTCCGCATTCACGGAACATATCCTTATTATAACAAAGAACGTTTTGTAAATTTAGATATGGCATTAAAAAAGTTTTTCCATTAATAGAAGATATTTGCCACATACTTTCGTCAAAGTCTGCACGAATTTCATCAGTAATGATATCGTCAAGTGGAACAGCATAACCTTCATGTACGTAACCTGAAATATTGAAATAACCACCATATAGTAGGTCAACAGCATCATTAGTTTCATATGCATTTGTAATTGCTCCTTCATAATCTGTTTGTTCAAAAACAACAATTTCAGAAGATACGTTATATTTTTCATATTGAGAAGCGAAAGCATCCCAAGCCTTTTTTAAAAATTGATCTGATTGTTTAATTTCATTATCTGTTACGCACTCCATTGCTAAAATAGGCACTTTGATAATTATTTTTACATTTTCTTTTTCATTTTTTCCGCAACTTGTAAGAGTTAATAAAATCATAATCATTGTAAGAATTAATAGACTTAGTTTTTTCATTTTTTCTCTCCTTTATAATATAATATTTATTATCTTTCTAAGCAAAGCATATATTTTACATTAGCAAAATGTATTGACATATTTTAATATCATAGAGCTTAGATATTAAATTATTGTATTGTGTCTTCAAACTTTCCTAACATTTACACATGTAATGGGGAATTGTTAAAATATCGTTAATTTCACTAATATTATAATTACCTATACTTTAATAATATTATATCATACGATTAAATATATTTCAAATAATTAGAACAAAATTCAAAGCAACTTTTTTTATTAACATATTATAGCATAGAGCCATTTTATCAAGTTTACTTACCCGAGTTTGCCAATAACCATATTTAATTTCATTGTAAAATTTTACACCTATAATTATTATTATATTTTATATTTTTTGACTAAAAGTCCTATTAATGAAATGATAAACTATTAGTAGACACTAAAAAAACATTAGTGTTTATTAATAGTTTTTTATTTCATTCATTTCCGGCTTTTTATTTACTCGCCTCCACTTTTTCGTAAAAATCTCTATATATTCGATAATAAAATATGGAGCAAATAATAGTTATTTGTTCCATATTTGCCTATCTTCTTTCAAGACAAACAATACATTTAACGTTAGCAGTTTGTATTGAAGGAACATATTTAATTTCGGTTTACTTTATTTTATATCATCATATTTAATTCTAAAATAATTTAAATATTCTTTAAATTGATCCTGAGCAGAAAGACACGTTTCAATCAAAAATCCTTCTTCAGTTCTCCATTCTTTTAATCCCCTATAGTAAAACAATTTCAATTTTTCATCAATAACAAAAGGTACAATGTTATACTTGAGGCATTCTTTAAACATTAAAAGTCTTCCTACTCTTCCATTTCCATCTTGAAACGGATGAATATATTCGAATCTATAATGAAATTCAATTATATCATTTAAAGTTTTTTTCTCAATATTGTTATACCATTCAATTAATGATCTAACTTCATTTGAAACGTTTTCTGGGCTTGTAGTAATTCTACCGCCAACTTCATTAGGTAATTTCTTATAATCTCCAACAGCAAACCAACTTTTTCTACTATCGGTTGTCCCATTTTTAAGAATAAAATGAAGTTGTTTGATTAAGTTTTCTGAAATGTTTAAATTAGCTTTTTCAATTATTAAATCTATACATCGAAAATGATTAGCTGTTTCTACAATATCATCAACATTTGTCACTTCCTTCGATATGTCAATTGTATTAGTTTCATAAATATATCTTGTTTGATCATGCGTTAGTCTACTGCCTTCTATATGATTAGAGTTGTATGTAAATTCAATTTGAATCTTATGATAAATACCGCCTTTAATATTCAATGTTTTTTCATCTTTTAAAATATCAAGCAAAGTTTTTGCATAATTAGACTCCATAGTTTTTCTATTAGGTTTTTTTGCATCACTCGGTATCATCCAAGTTTTTCCAATTAGTGTTGCACCAGAAACTCTTCCTTCAGCACAATAATTTCTAACACTTCTTTCAGATAGTCCCCATAATTTTGCGATTTTAGATACACTTAAATAATCCATAACAATACCTCAACACAATAAAATTATACCATTTTATCGGCAAAAAGTCAAATATTTGTTCGTAAAAATGTCGTATATTTGCCGATATAGGTAATTTAAATAATTCTACTTAAACAATTTCTAAAATTATATTAAAAGATGCAAGAAAGCCCATTATATTACTATCTTCTTTCAAGACAAACAATACATTCTACATTTGAAGTTTGAGGAGACAAATCGACAATATTTTATTAAATTATTTGATAAATCTTAATAAGAAATCAACTATACCGATTATTGTATATCCAGATTCATCTCTTGTTTCATTAATTTGATCTTTTATAACAATAATTTTTTGAACTTGGTCATTTAATAAAGTATATGGCTTTTTTTCTCTTTCTTTTACTTCTATAGAATTGTAATTGTCACAAACTTGAACATATAAATATCTATTACCTTTTATGGCATAAAAATCAACTTCATAATTTTTCCTAACTGTTTTATTATCTTTATTTTTTCCGTATGAATCAAATACACCGATATTTATAGAATATCCATTATAAATTAATTCATTATATACCAAATTTTCGAGTAATTGTCCTTCATTATAATCAGAAAAATTAAGTATTGCATTTCTTAGCCCACAATCAACAAAATAGTACTTTCTTAAAGCACCAATTTCTTCTTTCCCTTTTAAATCATATCTAGAAACTGAATGAATTAAAAAGGCATTTTCAAAAAAAGAAACATATCTATCAACAGTACATTTATCAATTCTTTCATGTTTAACACTTTCGTAAGTATTTGATATTTTTTCAACATTTATAAGGCTTCCAACAGATGAGCTAATTATTCTTGTTAATTCTTCTAATGATTCATTTTTTTGAAGTTTATTTCGATCGATAATATCTTTAAAATAAGTTGTTTGATATAAATTTTTTAAGTAATTCTTTTTTTCTTCAAGACCACTTATAACTGCCAAAGGCATTCCACCATATTGAAGATATTCAATTAAGTTCTCCATTACATAGGCTTTCTTGTAATTATTAAACTCTTCGAATGAAAGTGGATATAAGGTTATATTAGTAGCCTTATCCCTAAATTCTGTAATTATATCTGATGATAACATTTTAGAATTACTTCCTGTCACATATAAATCTATATTTTTACGCGAAGCTAAATCTAAAATAACATCAACAAAACCAACAATATCCTCTTCTCCTTTTTTTGCTTTAATATGTTTGCCATCAGTCAAAGCTAAATTTATTATATTATAAACTTCTTGAATTTCATCTAAGAAAACATAATTTATTCCAGTATTTTTGGTTGTTAATTCAATAATGTGCTCATATAAATAAATAGGGTCTCTATAATATGCATTTGATATTATTGCTAAATCCATTTCTATAATATTTTTTTCATTTATACCTTGTTCTAGTAAATATTCTTTATATATTGTATTTAGTAAATATGATTTACCACATCTTCTAATTCCAGTGATTACCTTAGGAAATCCATTATTTTGGCTCTTAATTAAATAATTTAAATATCTTTGCCTTTCAATCATATCTTCTCCTTTTATGTGTACATACACACTTAATTCGATTATATTATACAATAATATAAATTACTTTTCAAGCAAATAATTCGCTTTTTTTGTGTATACACACACTTTATTCGAAAGTTCTATATTCGAATCCCACTAGAGACGCTTTCTTCAAATCCCACTAGAAGCAAACTCTCTAAAATTATGGACCATCTAGCTGGATTTGAACAACCATTTATCGATATGTTTAAGGCTACTAATGTTTTGTTTGTCTTCCATCCTACTTTAAATACATAGTAGGTCTCGATATGTTCCCCTTAACAAGGGGTATTTCACGTTACAACTTAGGGTTGAAACTGTAAAAAGTCTTTTTGCTCTTTTCAACAAAAAAGGGCTATTTCTAGTAAAATACCAAAAAATAGCCTAAAATTCATTAAAAATTGCTTTATTTTGTGGTTTTTCGTGAAAGACAAACTACAGTTTCAACGTGAGATGTATAGCAAAACATATCAATTATTTTATAAATCGTAACAAGAAATCTGTAATTCCAATTATTGTAAATCCATTAAGATCTCGACATTCATCAATTGGTTTGTTTATTACAATAATTTTTTGAATTTGATCATTTAAAGAGATATAAGGCTTTAATTCTCTATTTTTAGTTTCTTGATTTGATATATCAGATGAAACCTGCACATAATATTGTCTATTCCCTTTAACCGCAAAAAAATCAATTTCTAATGTTTTTCTAATACTTTTTCCACTCTTATCTTTTTCTATTTTATCATATGTGCCAATATTTACTATATAACCATTAAAAATTAGTTCATTATAAACAATATTTTCAAGCATTTGTCCTTCATCAGGAAAAGCAAAATTAAGTCTAGCATTTCTTAAACCTGTATCTATAAAATAATATTTTTGTAATGCACCTATTTCCTGTCTTCCTTTCACATCATACCTTCTAGCCTCTCTAAGCAAAAATGCATCTTTAAAAAAAGAAATATATGACTCTATAGTTCTTTTATCAATATTTACATGTTTTATGCTCTTATAAGTGTCAGCTATTTTTTGAGAATTCAATAACTCTCCAGTAGTTTCACTTATTATATTGCATAATTCATCTAAAGCTTCGGTTCTATTAAGATGATTATGTTCAATAATATCTTTAAAATATGTCGTTTCAAATAAACCTTTTAAATATTCTTTTTTATCAGCTCCAGTTTTTAGTACCGCAAGAGGCATACCACCAAATTGCATATATTCATTAATTGCTCTATATTCATCAAGGTTAGTGTAAATCATAAACTCTTCAAATGATAACGGGTATAAATTAATATTTGTTGCCTTGTCCCTGAATTCGGTAACAATGTCTTTTGATAACATTTTTGAATTAGATCCAGTTACATATAAGTCAATATTTGATTCATGTGATAGTCCTAAAATAACATCTACAAATGATATTACTTCTTTATCTGTTTCTTTGGCAAGTATATGTTTTTCTTCTGTTAAATTAGGATTTATTATTGTATATACTCTTTGAATTTCATCTAGAAAAACATAGCATTTTTGTTTCTCTTGACAATATTCTCTGACATATTCTCCCAAATAAATAGGATCTCTAAGTTTTCTATTTTTATCATCATCTAATTCTAGTATTAAAATTGCATCTTCATTTATACCTGATTTAATTAAATAGTCTTTATATATTTCTTTTAAAAGATAAGATTTACCACATCTTCTTATTCCAGTAATTACCTTGGGAAATCCATTATCTTTAGAAAGGATCAGTTGATTTAAATATTTATCTCTTCTAATCATATAATCTCCTTTTTTGTAGAATTCTACATTTTTATACATTAAGTTTATCATATTTTAAATTCTTTTTCAAGCAATATAATGTATTTTTTTGTAGAATTCCACATTTTTTAGCATTTGGAAATGATTTAATTTATGTCATTTCATTTCTATCACTATATGTTGCACCTTTTACAATAATCATCGATATGTTCCCTATAACAGATGTATTTTAAAACGCAACCCTACGTTGAATGATACAAATGTCTTTTTTAAAAATAGCCATTTTGAAGTTATCCTAACAAGGATTTTATCAAAATGACTTATTTTTTACTATTTTTACCTTAAAAACAGCTATTTTACACTATTTTCTCTCAAGACAAACGACACACTCAACGTTAGAAGTTTGAGGAGACAAATCATACTCAAATCCCACTGGAGACGCTTTTTTCAAATCCCACTAGTCGCACCATTCAAATCCCACTAGAAGCACACTCTAGGAAATAAAAAAATACGCCTTTTATGACGTATTTCCTCATATTTTCTTATAAATCTTCAAAAAATCAGAAGACTTATAGACAAAACTTTATGGTGCCTCTAGTCGGATTTGAACAACCATTTATTGATATGTTTACAGCTACTAATGTTTTGCTTGTCTTCAACCCTACGTTGAATACATATAAAGTCTCGACTAATTTTCAAAATAAAAAAGACCACTTTTAAGCTTCACGCCAAAAAATGATCTATTTTTCTTTATTTTTTGCTTATTTTTGGCCTAAAATGCCTATTTTCTCTCGAGACAAATTACAGTCTCAACGTGTGTCGAAACTTCTATAATGCGGATAGCCATCATAAAAACGGGGGTTGTAATCATTATAATGCGGATATTAATATCTACCATTTACCACTCTTTAATTAATTCAAATAAATAATTGTTTTTATATATTTTTTCTTTTCCTATTTGTTCTGATGTCAAAATACCAATATTTTCTAATTCTTGTAAATACTTTCCAGCTGTATTTCTAGAAATTGATAATCTATTTCTTAAATATTCATTTTTCGTATAAAAATCATAAAATAAATATTCTACTAATTCTTCAGAATATATTTTTGGTAATTTATTCTTTATAATGTTTTTACAATTTTCCATTGCATATCTAAATTTATTTATAAAAGACAATGCGAAAACTGAAGTTTTTTCTATGCCATTAATCATGTAAATAAGATAATCTTTAATGTAAGAAGGATCTAATCTCATATTATAAAGGCATTTATAATATTGTTCTTTAGTTGAGTTTATATATTTTGATAAATATAAAATTGGAAGCGATATCTTCTCTTGTAATACAAGATACAATACATTAAGAATTCTACCAGTTCTACCATTACCATCATGAAATGGATGGATTGATTCAAATTGATAATGAATCATAGACATTTTAATTAATGGATCTGTATCTTCTAATTCATTATAATTCATATATTTTTCCAAATTAGATAAATAATCTCTAATTTCAGATTCAATTTGAGGCGGTGTATGTAATACTTCTTTTGTTGAAGTATTCATTATAACTGTTCCTGGTATCTTCCTTATTCCGCCAACATTTGGTTCTATTATATGATGAACATCCTCTATAATCTTTGTATTTATAAAGCCATTTTCTTTTACTTCATTAAATCCATATAAAATTGCTTGTCTATAATTCACTACTTCTTTTGAAGCACTATTTTGATTTTTTAAAGTAATTTCTTTAAATACTTCATCAAATGTTGTTACAATATTTTCAATTTCACTTGATTCTTTTGCTTCACCTAAAATAACTGCATTTAAAATAATATTAGGATTAGGCATCGTATTAATAATACCATTAAGCTCGCCTAATTTACTATTCGCTTTATTTAAAGCTTTCAAGATATCGATATCATCATAATCATAATTCAATGGTAATTTGTGCATGTTTTCACCTCTTGCACAAATTTTATCATATTTTGTGCACGTTGTCAATACACATACAAAAAAAGCATTTTAAATAATTCAATAACGAATTTCTTCAAAATGCTATATCTTGTTCCTAAATTCCTAATAAAAATTATACACGTATTTTTATAGCGTTATTAACCTTGTTTTAAGGAAAAATAACGCTTTTTTTGTTATTTGCTTGACTTTTTTGTTTAATACGTGTATAATTATACACGTATAGGAGATATATTAAATGGCAGAGTTAATCAAAGTAAAAAACAAAAATGGTACTACTTATCTTTATGAAAACAAAACTATTT